>QNBE01000078.1 GCA_003645615.1 Caldifarciminota bacterium | reverse complement strand
GAGGCGATATCCTTTGTCAAGGGTTGCCTTGAGCATAGGAATAGGCGGGATGCCCGAAGAGTATTGGAAAGGGTCTCCAGAATAATCCCCCATTCTCGGGAGATCGCCGAACTGGAGGGGAAGATAAAATAGGTGGGGACTCTCCGAACTTTATCGTGCGCATCCTATTTGCCCGATCTCATATGCTGAGACCTGACTCCGGTGGTTTCCGCATCGTCACTGTTCGAATTTCGGGGGAGACCTCTTCCTTCCCCAAACATCCAACCCTCAATCCGACATTCCGGTAATTACCGGATTGATGGAATGAAATTTGAGGGGCTATCTACTCAGGTAGGTTAGCTTCAGATGATAAAAGCGATAGTTTCTGATTTTTGGGGGTGACCCACTGAATTTTCGAGACACTCTGAAAGCTGGGGTACAGGTCAGGACGGCTTTTTTAATAACTCCCCCAAAATCGGAACAGCAACTCCGCATCCCTGCCCTTGACAGGGCGGCGTAGGTGAGTAAATTTTTATTACGGTTTAAAGGTTCTGGAAATCTCCACGAAAGTCAGGAGAGAACAGAACGAAAGGAGGATGAGATGAAATTTATCGTCGCAATAATGCTGCCATGGGTGATACTTATTGCCCAGGTGCCGGATACCCTCTGGACCAAGACCTACGGCGGTGACTCCCTCGACTGCGGGATGGCCATTCAACAGACCGGTGATGGAGGATTCATAATCGTGGGTTCCACAAGATCATTCGGCGCCGGAGAGAGCGATGTCTACTTGATAAGAGTCAACGCCGACGGTAGCGTCGTATGGGCGAGGTCGTATGGCGGGGCGTCGAGTGACTCGGGGTTGGCGGTCCAGCAGACTTCCGACGGCGGCTATATCGTCTCCGGGGTGACGAGCTCCTGGGGCAGCGGTGGAAAGGATATCTATCTCATCAAAACCGATCCCAACGGAGACACCGTCTGGACGAAGACCTACGGAGGCCGGTTGGACGACGAGGGCAGGTGGGTCCAGCAGACTTCCGACGGCGGTTATGTCATTTTCGGAGACAAACATCTCAATTCGTACAGAAGGGATATGTATCTGCTGAGAACGGACTCGGTGGGCAATCTGGTGTGGGAGCAGACATACTACACCAGATACCTGGGTGACGGTTCCTATGTCGAAGAGACCCCCGATGGAGGGTTTTATCTCGTCGGATCGACGGAGGAGTATTGGACCCCCTACAAGCGGGATCTATGGATAGCCGTTGTCGACTCCCTCGGCAACCTCGTCTGGAAGAAGCGATACGGCGGTAGTGATTATGAATGGGGTAATTCCGGCCGGATCCTGTCCGACGGCGGTTATATCGCGGTCGGGATGACGAGGAGCTACGGCGGCGGACACGAGGATATCTACATCGTGAGAACCGACTCCCTGGGCAATCTGACCTGGGAGAGGTTCTACGGTGGATCCGGAGAAGAGCAGGCTTCCTCGGTAGTCGCGACCGCCGGGGGCGATTTCGTGATTTCGGCCTGGACCAGTTCTTTCGGCGCCGGCGGTTTCGATCTCTGGGTGCTCAAGGTCGACTCCCTCGGAGATACGCTCTGGGCCCGGACTTACGGCGGCGCTTCCGACGATTTAGGACTCGGGATCGAAATCCTGGCCGAGAACGAATACATGCTGGTCGGTCAAACCGCATCTTTCGGCGCGGGAGAGAGCGATGTCTGGCTGCTCAGGATGGGGATCAAACCCGAGGTGAGCGGTGGCGCCGATGTTGGTTTGAAGGATTACAATATCCCGACGATCTTCTCAGGCCCGCTCCGACTCCCTTCGGGGAGAAGGTGCCGGGTCTTCGATGTCTCCGGCCGCCGGATTGAACCGGATCAGATCCGACCCGGGGTTTACTTTATCGAGATCGACGGCCGGGTCGGGTGGAAGGTCGTCAAGATCCGGTAGGAGGATCTCTCAGCCATTCGATGAGCAGCAGGGGTCTACCGGTCAGCTCGAGATCGAATATCTGATTGGGACCGGCCGGCCCTCTTCTCATAAAGCCCTTCTGCTGATCCATCGGCGGAGGAAGGACATGTCGTATCGGTAATCTTATCTCTTTGACAAGCTCAAATCTACCATGATCCGATAACCGCCATCTCAGGTTATCATACCGTTCTTCGGTCATGATCCAGAAGACCCTGCTTCCATTCTCCGCCCACTCCCAGACATCGGATGAGAAGAGATCGAAGATCTCAAATTCTGATAGATTCTCATATCTGAGCTTGGCCTCAAGATTCCTCTGCTTTCTCTCCGCTGGGTCCCTCCGGCCCGAAAATATCTGTGGGGACCGCCTTCTCGGAAGATCAAGGATCGTGGCATCTGCCAACCGCCACCTTCCGATGAAATCGAGATGCTGATTGATGCCTTCTTTGGCGATGATGATGCTCCCGGGAGGGACCTCGGACTCGACCACCGAGTTGATCCTGGCTAAGATTTCGTTATTGTGTTTCAGCCGCCCCATCCTTAAGATAGACTGGGGCAGGCCCCAGACGGTGTTGATTGTCAGGAGGACGATCGAACCGATCCCGACTAAGGCCGGATACTTCTCATAAAGGATGGAGAGGAACCAGACGCCCGCGATCGTGTAGATGAAGAAAGTCGGAAGCAGGAACCGCATCGACTGTGGATCAACCCTCCAGTAGTAGCACATATAGAGGAGCGTGATCGGGACGATCAGGAGGAGGAACATGACCCCCTCTCTCCAGTGGTTGCGATCCCGGCATAGAGAGGCCAGCCCCATCACCGCGAGGGCGAATATCGGTCCAGCCCCTTCACCCATAATCTTGATCAGATATGGAACCGCATGGTGGAATAGATGACGGATACCGAGTGCGCTCTGCTCTCCGGATAGGGAGTAGCCGGTCCTCAGGAAGGAACCGAATGCGAGGCTGTTTCGGACCAATAAGGCCGAGATCGGGATGCAGAGGCCGACCGCGCCGTAAATTGCCGATCTCCAGGATCTACCGGTTTTGAGGTTAAGGAGGACGAAGATACCGACCGCTACCGGAAATAGTATCTCCGGATATCTGATGCTCGGGATAATCCCGATGAAGAGTCCCGCGAGAAACGAACACCATCCCGACCCCTCCCTGAGCCACCGGATCAAGAAGTATAACCCCCAGATCAGGAAGAAACCGACCGCAGTATGGGAATCGCCGAAAAGGGCGTGCTCGTTTGCAAAGGGATTTGCCACCATAAATCCTACGGCAAGTAGCCCCCATCTTTCACCGATCCAGGATCTGCAGACAAGAAACAGGCCGAGCAGGGATAAGGAGGCCATCAAGGGGTTTAAGAGAAGCGAGGCCTTGGGTCCGAATATCCTATAGATGACCGCAAGTATCGTCGGCAGGCCCGGGGGAAATGTGGTGTAATATCTCCCATCACCACGGCCAAGCCAATGGGGACCAACATATTGCACCGGTGATTCGGTCTCGAGATAGGTCTTCCCTTCCTTTGCAATAATCTTGGCCTGGGTAAAGTAACCCTGGGCATCAGGGGTCGATATCGCCGGCGCGAAGTATAACAGAAGAAAGATGAAGTGACATACCACGAGGACGATAACGATAAACATACACGACTTCAGGAATCCACCCTGCTTTTCCGTTGAACCTTCAAGCTCTTTTACCATTCTACCCTCCTTTATCAAAGGATTAGATGCAAGATCTCACGATAAGGTTCAACCACATGTGTTGACCCGAGGTCGATTAGGGATAGAATTATAGGATGTTTCACGTGAAACGGGGGAGCGATGGGTCTATTGTTATCTCTATTGATCGGCATCCAGCCGTTATGGATCTATCATGCCCGGGCCCCGATGCTGGCCAGCCTCACCTCTGGCGACCTCGATTCCGATGGTCAGGATGAGCTGATCGCAGCCACCTACGGACGGGGGCCTAATCCCTACAACTCCGGGATCATCTTCGCCTTCGAGTTGAACGGCGACAGCCTGCCGGGCTGGCCGGTTGAGGTAACGAACGGGCCGATACCATCGACCCCGGTGATCGGGGATATCGATGGTGATGGTAAGAATGAGCTGGTGGTTGGAAACTGGTCCCGGCTCTTTGTCCTTAAGAGTGATGGTTCAAACTATCCGGGCTGGCCCAGATCATATGGCGCCTACTACTCACCCGCCTTAGAGGATCTTGATCAGGATGGTGATATGGAGATCATCTACCCCTCCGGATCCAAGATCTATGTCTTTCAGCATGACGGCACGATCCTTCCCGGCTTTCCGGTCTCGGTCCCCCATGATAATGCCGGGACCCCGGCGGTTGCGGATATCGATGGTGATGGCCTCTATGAGATCGTGGCCGGGATCAACCGGGGGCCGGTCACCCAGGGTCGGTTTGAGCTCTATGCCTGGAATGATGATGGAACGGTCGTCTCCGGTTTTCCGGTCTTCCTCTGCGGGATCATCAAATCTCCGCCCGCACTGGGTGATCTGGATGGTGATGGCACGGTCGAGATCGTGGTCGATGCCTACCACTCCTCAAATTATGACACCCTCTATGTCCTGGATGGTTCCGGCAATATCAAACCGGGCTGGCCGGTATGTATACCCTACTGCCGGCTCTCCGGTCCCGCCTTGGCCGATCTTGACCGGGATGGCGATCTTGAGATCCTCACCATCAGTGGCTGGGGCTACTCACCCCCAATCCCGAGTAAGGTCCATGCCTATCACCATGATGGCACACCGGTTCAGAACTGGCCGGTAACGATCGGAAACATCCCAACCGGCAACTCCTCACCAATTGTGAGTGAGATCGATGGCGACACGAACCTCCTTGAGATTCTGGTCAAGGCACAGGATCGAATCTATGCCTTCCATGCTGATGGCTCACCGGTGGCCGGTTTTCCCTATGCCCTCAGTGATTCCAACCACTCCGGCACAACCTCACCTTCACCGGTGGTCGGCGATCTCGACCATGATCAGGATGTCGAATACTGTTTCAGTTCCTGTTTCGGAGAGATACATTTCTTCGATGAATCGTCATTTTTTGATGAGAGATTTGAAGAATGGCCGATGTTCAAGCACGAGGAGCGGAATACCGGCTACTATCCCGGACCATCCGGACCCGAGGTGGCAGAAGGGAGAGGATCCCAGCCCCATCTCAGGATCTGGCCCAACCCGTTTAAGGACCTGGTGAACATAAGGGTGAAGAAGGCCGAAAAATGGCTAAGGATATACGATATTTCCGGAAGATTGGTGAAAAAACTGGAGATCTTACCGGAAATCTCATGGGATGGCACCGATGAGAGGGGTCAAAAACTCCCCACCGGTATCTATCTCCTGGTCGTCCCTGAGTCCGGTATCGAAAAGCTGATCCTTGCCCGATGATCTCCTGGGCATCAATCCTTTGGTTGAGTCCACTTGACAGACCAATCCGGATGGGTAGACTATATCGATCTGATTCAGGGAGGATATTATATGAGCGACAACCGGGCGGGTGAAGCCAGCAGATGGCTTGAGCGGGCGGTTCGGGATTTTGATGCCGATTTTGAAAGGATCGGACCGGAAGCGGGTTCCTTACCCGAATACTTTACCTGATTATAAGGGAGAAGGAACCTGAGATGATGATCCCCCTCCTCTCTCTTTTCCTATTTCAGGGTCCGGACACCCTCTGGACCAGGACCTTTGGGGGGACCGACTATGAGATCGGTCGTTCCTTAGCGCTCAATGAGAGGGGGGAGATCGTCGTCCTCGGCGAGACCGGTTCTTTCGGTGCCGGGAAAACCGATCTCTATCTTCTCAAAGTGAGCGCTGATGGTGAGACTTTATGGACCAGAACCTATGGAGGGGTTGGAGACGATGCGGGTTACTCCATCCAGAGGACATCGGATGATTGTTATATTGTTGTCGGTGCCACCGAAGACTATTACTCAATAAATCGGGACGTCTATCTCCTGAAGATCGATGAGGATGGTAATCTGATCTGGTCCCGGACTTATGGTGGGATGGGTTATGAGGAGGGGAGGTCGGTGTGGGAAAATGTTGACCGGGGTTATATAATCGCCGGGATCACCACCTCCTCCAATCCGACCAGTAGTGATTATGATGTCTACTTAATTAGGACCGACTCTCAAGGGGAGACACTCTGGACAAAGACCATTGATGGTCATGGTAGGGATGAGGCCAGTTCGGTTCAGCAAACATCGGATGGCGGTTTCATTATTACCGGACTCACCACCTCTGATGAGGGTGATTTCGATGTCTACCTGATAAAGACCGATTCCGATGGGAACATCCTCTGGACCAGGACCTTTGGGAGCTTTCGCGATGATGGTGGACGATGTGTCCGTCAGACCTTTGATGGTGGGTATATTATCGCTGGTTATTTAAGGTCCTCTCTCTGCTGGTCGAGGGTTTATCTGATAAAGA
The DNA here is from genome assembly GCA_003645615.1 of Caldifarciminota bacterium. Classification (GTDB taxonomy): domain Bacteria; phylum Hydrothermota; class Tepidihabitantia; order B36-G15; family B36-G15; genus B36-G15. The sequence goes on along the minus strand of QNBE01000078.1, from coordinate 4,229 downwards.
CCGATGCCAATGGTGATCCCATCTGGACAAGGTTTTATAATGGTTATACCGATGGGGGGTTCTCCGTTGTCCAGACCCGGGATAGCTGTTACACGGTTGTGGGTGGTTACTATTTCGATATCTACTTGAGTAAGGTCGATTCCCGGGGTTCGATCCTGTGGAGCAGTAGGTATTCGGTTGCCGACTGCTGGACAGTCGGTCTCTCACTACAGCCAACAGAGGATAATGGTTATATCATCGCGGGTATCCTTATCCCCTTTAACTCGGACAACAAGAATGGTCAGGTCTATCTGATCAGGACCGAGTCCGAGATCGGAATCTCGGAGAGAGAGGGGTTGGGCGGGTTCGGTTTGAGGCTATATCCTAACCCATTCCGCCGCCGTCTCTGGATTGAGCTCAATCGGGCGCCATCGAAGATGAGGGTGAGGATATTGGATCATACCGGAAGGATAATTCGGACTCTGGAGCTGAGCTCATCTCCTATGGTCTGGGATGGTTGTGACGATCGTGGTCATCCAGTTCCAGCCGGAGTCTACTTCCTCCAGCTCAAGAGCGAGGAGATGAGTGTAACTGAGAAGATTGTTCTCTTGAGGTAGGATGGTGGTAGGGCTGTTATTTCTCCTTATTGTTGGGGATATGACCAATCTAATGGGTGATCGTGATACCCTCGTCCAGAAGATGGTTGATGCGGTCGATTCTCTTCTCCTGCTCGCCAATGTCCAAAGCCTCCAGGGGTTCGGTTCCCGCAGTTCCTTCTATCCTGGTTGCGATTCCGCAGTTGCTTATGTCAAGAGGCTCCTTGAGTCCTTTGGTTATGATTCTGTCTATTACCACTACTACTCCCCAACCTATGCCCCCAATGTCTATGCAATCAAGAGTGGGACATCGGACGATTCCACCTATGTGATCTGTGCCCATATCGATGCCACCATCAATGCCCCCTGGGAGCGGGAGATGATCGCACCAGGTGCTGATGATGATGGATCCGGCTGTGCCTGTGTGCTTGAGGCGGCCCGGGTGATGGCCAACTATGACTTTAAACATCGGCTGATCTTCATCCTCTTCACCGGTGAAGAGCAATTCATGGTGGGAAGCCACCACTGGTGCCAGGCTCACCAGAATGATCCGTTGTATGGTGCTCTCGATTTTGATATGATCGGCTATACTTATGCCTCACAACTCCGGCTTGATATCGCCAGTGATAACCAATCGCAGTGGCTGATGAATTTTGTTGATTCCTGTGCCCATGAATATACCCCGGAACTTCAGACCTTTCCCCAGGTGAATCCCAACCGGGGTGGGGATAATAAGAGTTTCTGGGCGATCGGAGTGCCCGCTCTATTCATCATTGAAAAACCAGTTAGTTGGAATCCATACTATCATACCCGTGGTGATACCATCGGGGGCGGGTTCAATGATCTGAGGTTCTGCTGGCTGGTTACCAAAATGGGGGTTGCTGCACTGGCAAGCCTGGCCCAGCCGATAGGACTCTCACAAAGGTAGAGAATCTTACCAGCTTCAGAAGATTACCTTTGATTTGAATACTTGACCAGTGGCAAAAGAGGGTTAGAATCTAAACAGTATGTGCTTGGAACTCACAGTTAAAGAAGTGATATCGAATGAGATGAACAAGATATTTCCTGGATGGAATAGATCTGGGGGTAAGAATGGCCTATAAAGTTTTTATAAGCCATAGCACACGAGATCGGGGGCTTGTTATAACTCTTGCAAATCTGCTAACAAAGTTCGGGGCAGAGGTGTTTGTTGCAGAATGGTATCTTAGTCCGGGTGAGCAGCTCGATAAGAAGGTATTTTCTCAGATAGAAAGAGCAGATTGTATGGTCGTTTTATTAACCAGAAATGGAATAAGATCAAACTGGGTGCATCAGGAGATAGGATATGCAATAAAGATGGGGAAACCGATTATTCCCCTTGTTGAAAAGGGGGTGTCTTCAGGAGATTTGGCTGCATTGCAGGGAAAAGAGTATATTGAATATGACCCTTTAGAACCTCAAGAGGCCCTCAGTAAAGCAGCAACTTATGTGAAGTCGCTGAAATTGAAAAAGAAAGAACAGGAGAGAACGCTGCTTATTGCTGGAGGTATTCTTGCTTTGATCCTTTTGTTGTCGGAGGGAGGAAAATGAAACTCACCTATGTCCCATCTAAGGACGAGCTGACCCTAACAATTCATCCGGTAAAAGGAAGACCCAATAAAAAGGCCGGTCCATTCCAGCTATGGTGGGATGATGAGGGGACTATCTGTGCTCTTACTATTAGAAATTATAGAGAAGAGTTAGAAGAGTACCGGAGAAACATGAATGTCATACCCCTGGGTGGAATCTGGAAGGGTGTAAGGATTACTGACTGTGAAAGCCAGAGAAGTTTTTACCCGGGTTGATAACGGTTTGGGTTATATCTATACTGCTCCCCTCTGGAGCTGGACACGATGGTAGAGGTATGATTGTATGATTGGTCAAGAGGAGGTAGGATCGTGAAGCAGAGGAAATGGTCGGTGGAGGAAAATGTTTAAGCCCAAATTTAGATACACCGATGGCATTGTAAACAACCTGATTGAGATTACATCTGCAAGAGAACTTATCCTGAATGCCTATCTTGTACCCAAATGGGAAGTTTCGTTAAGAAGAGAGGCACTTATCAAAGCCACACATGCCTCAACCGCAATAGAGGGTAATCCCCTGACCCTCGAAGAGGTGAGTAAACTCGCTCAGGGTAGAAAGGTAACTGCCACAAGGAGAGCAAAACTGGAAGTGCTAAATTACCTCAATGTTCTGGAACACATAGAAAAATATCAGGAAAAGGGGAGAATAGAGGAAAAACACATTTTAAGTCTGCATAGAGATATTACAAAGGAGACACTTGAAAATTCCGAATGGGAAGGAAAATATAGAGAGATTCAGGTGTATGTTGGAAACAGAATAACCGGAGAAGTGATATTTATGCCACCACCTCCGGAAAAAGTCCCTCCTCTTATGGAAGATTTTATACAATGGCTGAATTCTGAAGAAACTCTTAAATTACATCCTGTGCTTGTTGCCGGGATTTCCCATTACGAATTTGTAAGGGTCCACCCCTTCGTGGATGGAAACGGCAGATGTGCAAGGGCACTTGCTACGCTTATTCTTTACATAAGAGAGTTCGACATCAAAAGATTTTTTGTCCTTGATGATTATTACGATAGTGACAGAAGGGCCTATTATGATGCTTTAAAGTCAGTTAACCAGAAAACTCTTGAATTAACTAAATGGCTTGAGTATTTCACAGAAGGAGTAAAGGTCTCAATGTTAAGAGTTAAGGAAAAAGTTTTGCAACTTTCAATTGAGGGTAAAAAACGAAAAGAGAAAGGACAGATTGCTTTGACTGAGAGGCAGATGAAGATAATAGAGTTTATACAAAGAAATGGGAGAATAACAGCAGGTGATGTGGCAAACATGTTTAAAATCACGCGACAGGCAGCCTTGAAAGAATTGTCAAAGCTTGCAGAACCTGGAGTGATAGCCCTTAAAGGGAAAGGAAGAGGTGCACATTATGTGCTTATATAAAGGTTGTCATTCTGGTTGTCATTCTGGTTGTCATTTGATATTCAAAAAATGTTCAATATTTCCCGTCCCGGAGCTTATAAAATTATAAAAAAACTTAAAGAACTCGAGATTATTGAACAGAAAGGAGCGGGGAAAGAGATTTAACATTCTCAGGTAAGTTAACGCAAAAAGATGATACCACGGGTAATCAATACCATAAGGCATCTTTTTTGTTTTGGCTTTGCCAATAGTATAAGGTAATGTCCTATGATTCCTGTAAGATTATAGTCTTGTTGAGAGAAGGATGGAGGCGTAAGATACTCTATATTCCAATCAACGGCCAGGCGGGAATCACGATTGAGATTCCTCAGGTTCAGGATGCCCCGGATTTACATGCAAATGGCCTTATCATACCAGATAAGACAACCTCCGGTTTTTTTATAATTTTAAAATTTTAAAAATTTCGAAAGGGGGTCAGATTTCAAAGTCAACACCAACCTCCAAGGAGATCTTGACCGGATGTGAGTGGATGGTTAAACTCATGTAATGGGAAGTCACACCTATCCCGATCTGAATCTTCTTTTCGAACCGTGGAGATATGAGAGGTCGTTCATACTACCTGCGGATTGTCTGAAGATGCTGATGGCTAAGGATATATGTGAGGGTAACAGGGGAGGCATTGTCTTTTAT
>QNBE01000077.1 GCA_003645615.1 Caldifarciminota bacterium | reverse complement strand
GATCCGGGAGCTTGAGTTGCAGATCAAATTGTTGAACGAATCCGCAGAATAGGGTCTGAGGAAGATTGAAGATCGAAGATGGAGGATGGAAGACATTCTGGTCTATCTGGTCTCTCTGGTTTGTCTGGTTTATCTGGTTTGTCTGGTTTGTCTGGTTTGTCTGGTTTATCTGGTTTGTTTTGAGTTATTAAGTCATTGGGCTCCTTCTCCCCTCTCACTCACCCTCAAAATACTCGAAGGTATCGACCTTGTCGAGATAGACACCATCAAATCCGGCATCAAGGATCTTCCGGAGATATGAATTATCGTTCCCGAAGATGATCTGCTGCCAGTCGGGATCCCAGTAGCGGACCCTGTAGTTACCAGGCCAGTTCGGATTCTCCTCGGCCAGCCAGGGAGGAGGGTCCTCCTCCCATTCCTCCTGCCAGTAATAACGATAATCTTCGGCCTCGCCAATGCTGAGGTAGGCAATCACCAGCCGTTTGCCACCATTCTTCTTCACCTTGAGCGATGCCACCTCATCCGAGGTCAAGCTTTTCCCTTCATAGAAGAGATCGATGATGAGTAGATCGTAGTTGGTGGCCTGAAGAGAGAGGAGAAGGGAGTCCTTGGTCGGAAAGGAGCCGGGATTGATGAGATAGAGGAAGTTCCTTGCCATACTGAGGGAGGTGATGTCATCGGAATTCACATTGAAGGGGGGATCGGGATAGGAGGGGATGTTGTCCAGCTCACGATGATCAGCAGCAAAGGAGATGTAGCCCCGCTGATAACTCTTCAGATAGGAATCATCCACCTTAGTCCGGGTGGAGCAATAGTCTACCACCAGAACCTCTACCCCTTCCTCTTCGGCGAGATCCATGAATTCGATCATCTCCTTCCGCTCCGATTCCGGAGTTGGCAGATCGACCCCATTGTAGCCATAAAAGAGATCCTCCCGACCGAGACCATCAATCCCGGAGAGATAGTCTGTTGCCCGAGGTCCATCAGGACTGCCATCGATTGTGAGCAGGCCATCACCATTCTGGGGGATGATGAGAAATCCGGGGCTGATCCCTCGGGCATAACCTTTGATCCGGCCGATAAACTCCCGCATATCCTCCCGATAGTCACGCTCTCGGGTTGGGCATCCAATAATGGCAAGGAGGAGCACCAGAACTGGAAATCTTCTCATTATACCAATGATGTTACTCGGGCCTTTTCTGTCAAGGCGATTCTTGACCGGGACACGGTTAATGTTACAATTGACCATGGAATATTTTCTTAGCGATCGTCAAAAAGAATTGAGGGAGAGAACGAGGAGGGTTGCCGAAACAGTAATCAAGCCAAGGGTCCAGGAGCTGGAGAAACATGGCGATCTTATCGCTGAGGTCCGATCCGAACTGGTTGCCGCTGGCCTCTATAAGATCTTTGTGCCACCGGAATACGGGGGTGAGGACTTCGGGATCCTTGAGCTCTCCTTAGTAGTGGAGGAACTGGCCCGGGTCTGTGCTGGTGTGGCCACCGCTTATGCCGCCACCGGCCTCGGTTCCATGCCCCTGATCGTCTCCGGCAATGAGGAGCAGAAGCAGAGATATCTCACCCGAATCGCCCGGGGTGAGATCGTCTTCGCCTTCGGTCTGACCGAACCCGAGGCCGGATCCGATGCCGCCAATGTCAAGACCAAGGCGGTGAAGGATGGGGATTACTACATCATCAACGGCCAGAAACAGTTCATCACCAACGGCGGGGTGGCCGATGTCTATACCATCTTCGCTTCCACCAATCCTGCCCGGGGTGCGCGCGGTATCTCAGCCTTCCTGGTGGAGAAGGGGACACCCGGCTTTGAGATCGGCAAGGAGGAGGAGAAGCTGGGCATCAAGGCTTCCAAGACCTGCCAGCTCCTCTTCAACGACTGTCGGGTCCCGAAGGAGAATCTGCTCGGGAAGGAAGGGCTCGGCTATATCGCTGCCCTCCGCACCTTTGATCGGACCCGTCCCGGAGTGGCGGCGGTTGCCTTAGGCATTGCCCAGGGGGCCCTGGAGGCCGCTGCCCGGAGAAGCGGAGGGCTGAAGGATGACCCCAAGGTCCAGAAGATCTTAGCCGACATCGCCACCAAGGTCGAGGCGGCCCGGGCCCTGATCTATGCCACCGCCCGCATGATCGATGCCGGGGTGAAGAGATTCACCAAGGAGTCTGCGATGAGCAAGGTCTTCGCCTCCGATGTCGCAATGGAGGCCACCATCGAAGCGATCCAGGTCCTGGGTGAGAAGGGGCTGCTTAAGGATTACGAAGTTGAGAAGATGATGCGCGATGCCAAGATCACCCAGATCTATGAAGGGACCAACGAGATCCAGCGATTGGTAATTGCGAGTGAGTTGATCAAGGAATATGCCTGATGAAAATCTTCCGTGACCTCGGTCTCAAGATCATCGCCCTCCTCATCGGCGTCCTCCTCTGGTTTCTTGCCAGTATTGAACGATCCTATGAGATCTACTTAGAACTTCCCATCTCCCTTGGCCCACCCGATTCCGGTTATGTCCTGACCAGCCTGCCTCCGGAGCGGATCAAGGTATCGTTTACCGGCAAAGGGAGCCGGTTGATCGGAATCCGGATCAACCCACCCCGGATTGCGGTGAAACTGAAGAAGAAGAGGAGCGGATCGCATACCATCTCCCTCTCCCGCAACGATCTGATCCCGGAGCCAGGCCCTGATGTCCGGGTCCGTTTCATCCCCGAGCGGATCAGGGTTCAGCTCTCCCGGGAATACCGGAGGTATGTCGATCTCTGGATCCCGATCGTCGGAACCCCGAAGGAGAACTTCCTCCTCGGGGCAGTGGAGAGCCCTAAGCGGGTCCTGGTGAGCGGAGGTAAGGAGCATATCGTCCGGATCAATGCGGTCACAACCGAGACCCTCTCGATCGAGGGGAAGCATGAGAAGTTCGATACGATGGTAAGGATCATCCCCCCTTCCCCACTCATCAAGACCTCGCCCGAGAGTGTGATGGTGGTGGTTGACATCGAGGCCTGCGCCGAGACGACCCTGAGCCTGATCCCGATCCAGATCGATCGGCGGACTGATCAGCTCGTCTCCATTGATCCGGAACGGGCGACCCTGAGGATAAGGGGTCCAAAGAGCAAGATCAGAAGACTCAAATCGGATGAGGTCAAGATCCGGATCAGTGTCCGGGCCCTGGCCCGGGGTGAGTTCGACCTCCCGGCTCAGATCACCCTGCCCGCCGGATTGAAGCTGGTCAGCTCCGATCCCAAGACCTTCCGGGTGAGGGTCCGATGATTGTTGCCGGGATTGAGACCTCCTGTGATGAGACCGGGGTCGGGATCATTGCCGATGATGAGATCCGGGCCAATATCGTCCGGAGCCAGGTGATCCATTCCCGCTTCGGTGGGGTCGTCCCGGAGCTCGCCGCCCGGGATCACATCCGGAACATCATCCCGGTCCTCAAGACCGCCCTGAGAGAGGCAGAAATCTCGATTGCCGATATCGAGCTCTTCGCCTATACCCGTGGCCCGGGTCTGCTCGGCGCCCTTCTGGTGGGTTCGACCTTCACCCGTGCCCTCGCCTTAGCCACTCACCGTCCTTCAATCGGGGTGAGCCATATTGAGGCCCACATCTACTCCCTCTATCCCGAGCTCAACTATCCCATCCTGATCCTGATCGTCTCCGGCGGCCATACCGAGTTGATCATTGTCCGGGATGAGTTTGTCTACCAGCCGATCGGCACCACCATCGATGATGCCTGCGGTGAGGCCTTTGATAAGGTGGCCCGAATCCTGGGCCGTCCCTACCCAGGAGGGCCCGAGATCGAACGGCTGGCCAGAAAAGGGGATCCGGATCGGGTGCAGTTTCCCATCCCCAAGACCGACCGGTTTGATTTCAGTTTCAGTGGTCTCAAGACCGCAGTCCTCTACTATACCCGTGACCACCCCGATGTCCCGAAGGAGGATATTGCGGCCGGTTTCCAGAAGGTTGTGGTCGAGTATCTGGTGATGAAGGCAGAGGCGGCAGCAAGAGAATTCAAGATCCCCAGGATCGGGGTCTGCGGTGGGGTCTCGGCCAACCTTGCCCTGAGGGAGGCATTCCGGAGATTGGATTATGAGATCCTCTTTCCCGATCCCCTTCTCTCGGTCGACAACGGGGTGATGGTCGCCTTCTGTGGGAAACAGCGGTTCTTCCGCTTTGGCCCCTCCCCACCTGACCTCCCCGTCTTTGCAACCAAGAAGGGTTTACTTTAGGGCCTCGGCCCGGACAAACTCCCGATCCGGCCGGAATTCCGAGAGATCGATCGGCGACTCATTGCCAACAATCAGCTCGGCCAGACAGCGTCCGATCCCGGGCCCGAACATGAAGCCATGGCCGGACATCGCCCCGGCGATATAGAAACCTTCGACCCCGGATTCGCCGACGATCGGACTGCCATCCGGGCTCATCGTATAGCTACCCGCCCACTGGCGGAGGACCCGGATCTCCCCCAGCTTGGGGAGGATCCGGACCATCCTCCTCCCCATCTCCCGGAGGAACTCCGAGGTCGATGAGACATCACGACCCGGCACCTTGGGGTCCGGGGTGTAACAGCCGATAAGCTGGCCGGTGGAGTGGAGCTGCTGGAAGTAGCAGCCATCCGGACGATAATCGACGATCATCGGCTCCATGAAGAGGGAACGACGTTCGGTGATGAGGGCCTCATGCCTTTCCGGCTGGGCCGGTATCTCAACCCCGACCATCGCCCCGATCTCGGCCACCCAGGGTCCAGCAGCATTGACCACAACCGGGGCCTCAAAATCACCCTTTCCGGTCTGAATCCGGAAGTGGCGAGCCTTATGGATTGCGGTTACCGGTGTGAAGGTGAAGATCGAGCCACCCCGCTGCTTTATCCCGCGGGCATAGCCATCAACCACAAGGAATGGGTTGGCCTGGCCATCGTGAGGGCAGTAGGCCGCACCCAGCAGTCCATCGGTATTGAGACCGGGAACGATCTCCCGGGCCTCTTCCCCGGTGATGTAGTTGACCTCAAGTCCAAATTTACGCTGGACCTCGATCGCCCGTTTATATGCCCTCTCCTTCTCCTCGGAATGGGCCAAGAAGAGGTAGCCGCCCTGATGCCATTCGATATCAAATCCAAACTCCTCACCCAAGGTCTTAAAGATCCGGACCGATTCCATTGCGATCAGGATCGAAGATCTGGTGGTGAACTGCTGACGGATACCGCCGATACAGCGACCGGTTGAGCCCGAGGTGAGAAAGCCTTTCTCCAAGACGGCCACCTTCAGCCCTTTCCGAGCAAGATAGTAGCCGGTGGCGGTCCCGATGATCCCGCCCCCGATGATTACCACATCGAAGGGGCGGGCCATCAGAGTTTGAGCACCTCCCGATAACCGGGGATGTCGAGGAAACCGTGGCCGGAGATGTTGAAGGCGATCACCTTCTTCTCACCCCGATCCCGGCACTTGAGTGCCTCATCGATGGCGCAGGCGATGGAATAGGCCGACTCCGGTGCCGGAAGATAGCCCTCGGTCTGCATGAAGAGGCGGGCCTGCTCGAAGACATATTTCTCATCCGGTGGATAGGCGACGGTTTCGATGTAACCGTGGTGGCGGAGGAGGCTGATGATCGGTGCCGCACCATGATAGCGGAGACCATCGGCCTTGATCGGATCCATCTGGAACTGGTGACCCAGGGTATACATCTTGAGGAGTGGGGTCTGTTCGGCATGGTCAGCAAAGTCGAACCGATACTCACCCTGGAGATTGGGGGCTACCCGGCTCTGGGCCGCAATGAATCGGATCTTCTTCTCGTCTCTCAGCACCTCACCGACAAATGGGAGGACGAAGCCACCGAAGTTGGAACCGCCGCCGAGACAGGAGATCATGATATCCGGATACTCACCAAACTTCTCAAACTGCTTCTGGGTCTCAAGACCGATAATCGTCTGGTGCATGAGGACATGGTTGAGGACCGAACCAAGACAGTAGATCGCCTTGTCATCACTTAAGGCATCCTCGATCCCCTCTGAGATCGCGATGGCTAAGGAACCGGGATGGTTGGGATCCTTATCATAGAGGGCCTTTCCCGCCTTGGTCTTGGGCGATGGTGAGGCATTGACCTCGGCCCCGAGCATCTCCATGAAAGTTCGCCGATCGGTCTTCCAGCTATAGACGGCCCTTACCCAGAAGATGGTGCATTTAAGACCCAAAAGACTGGCCCCATAAGCAAGGGCGGTCCCCCACTGGCCCGCACCGGTCTCGGTAGTAACCCGCTCATATCCCTCTTTCTTGGCGTAATAACACTGAGCTAAGGCGGTATTCACCTTATGGCTACCGGTCGGGGAGTAGAATTCCGCCTTGTAGTAAAGGTGGGCCGGGGTGTCAAGTGCCTTCTCAAGATTGCGGGCCCGGAAGAGCGGTCTGGGCCTTCCGGCCAGGATATAGATATCACGAAGCTCCTCCGGTATCTCGATCCACCGCTCCTGCGACATCTCCTGCTTTAAGCATTCACCAATCAGGAACTTGTTCAGTTTGGCCACGCGCGATTCGCCCTCCTCCGGATCACGAGGGGGAGGAAGGGGCTCGGGAAGATCGGGTAGGATATTATACCACCGCTCGGGTAATTCATCCGGAGTAAGATTGACATATCTCGGCTCCATCAAACCTCCTTTTCCTTCCAATCCTACCCAGAATATTATCGATGTCAACCGACAGGGGGAATCATGTTATTGTTCGAATTTCAGGGGAGAGGTCACTTCCTTCCCCAAGCCTCTAACCATCAATCCGACATTCCGGTAATTACCGGATTGACGGAATGAAATTTAAGGGCCGAGGCTCCCGGATGGGATAGCTTCAGATGATCAAAGCGATGGTTTCTAATTTTTGGGTTGACCCCAAGCTCGCTATATTTTCGAGCTACTCTTAAAGCTGGGACACAGGTCAGGATGACTTTTTTAATAACTCCCCCGAAATTGGAACAGTGACGGAATCATGTCCTGGTTGACTGATCTTATCCGGATGGGTAGAATATAAAATGGAGGTGTGATGATTGGTTGGATTATCCTGATCATAGTTGTGCTGGCGGTGATCTTCATCTATAACCGGCTCATCGTCCTCAGGACCAGGGTGAAGAACGCCTGGGCCCAGATCGATGTCCAGCTCAAACGGAGATACGATCTCATCCCCAATCTGGTCGAAACGGTTAGGGGTTATGCCAAACATGAACGGGAGGTGCTCACCAAGGTGACCGAGGCAAGGAGCCGGGCAATGGGTGCAACATCACCCAAGGACGCCGCTGAAGCGAACAACATGCTCACCCAGACCTTAAAGACACTCTTTGCCGTGGTGGAAAACTATCCCGACCTCAAGGCCAATGCCAACTTTCTTAGGCTCCAGGAGGAGCTCACCGCCACCGAGAACAAGATCTCTTTTGCCCGACAGTTCTACAACGATTCGGTGATGATCTTCAATCAGACGATACAGAAGTTTCCCCAGGTTGTAATCGCCTCCCTCTTCGGATTCACACCATTCGAATACTTTGAGATCCCGGAGGAGGCTGCTGAGGAAAGAGAGGCGCCTAAGGTAAAGTTCTGAGATGCATAAGACCCTCTACGAACTGATCGATGCCAACAAGCGCAAGACCTACCTCTTCATCCTCATCATCTCGGTGATCTTCGCAATCGTCGGTTATACCGTGGTCAACATCTTCCGCTGGGGAATCAGTGGTTACCTGGCCTTCGCCATCTTCATCATCCTCTACAACTTCATCCTCTACTACAATTCGGACCGGCTCGCATTGGCGGTCTCCGGGGCGAAGCCGGCTGATCCCCAGGTCTATATGGTGCTCCACAATGTTGTCGAGGAGGTTGCTCTCGGTGCCGGGGTGCCGAAACCAAAGGTCTACATCATCCCCACCAGCTCACCAAACGCCTTCGCCACCGGAAGGAACCCTGAACATGCCTCGATCGCAGTCACCGAAGGTCTGCTCAACATCATGAACCGGGAGGAACTCCAGGGGGTGATCGCCCATGAGATCTCCCACATCAAGAATTACGACATCCTCCTCATGACCGTTATCGCTGCGGTGATCGGTCTGCTCATCCTCCTCCGTGATTTCATCTGGCGGTTTGCCTTTCTGGGGGGGAGGCGGAGGGGTAAATCTCAGGCTGCCGCCATCCTCCTTATTGTTGGCCTGATCCTTGCTGTTGTCGCCCCATTCCTCGCCCTCCTGATTCGGGCAGCGATATCGAGGGAGCGGGAGTATCTTGCCGATGCGAGTGGCGCCTACATCACCAAATACCCGCAGGGGCTGGCCAATGCCTTGGAGAAGCTGAAGAACTTCTATCAGCCCTTCCCGAGAGCCTCCAATGCCACCGCTCATCTTTTTATTGCATCTCCATTCGGAAAGGATAGAATGGCGAAGGTGAGCGATCTCTTCGCCACCCACCCTCCGATCGAGAAACGGATCGAGCGGCTCCGTGCTTTAGTAGTATGACTGGGGGATCGTCTAATGGCAGGACACTTGGCTCTGGACCAAGCAGTCGGGGTTCGAATCCCTGTCCCCCAGCTATTGCCGTAACCGTTTCCACTTTTAGAAAACCCTCCTTGACACTTAAGGGTTATGGAGAAAATTGGAAAATAGGAGGAGCGATGAGGATTACGGCGATTTTGATCATGGCCATCCCCCTGATCGGAGGAACAATTGTCTGGGATTTTCACTTTCCAATGGAAGATCTCTCATTTACTACTCTGGGAGAATATACCCTGGTCACCATCGGAGGTGCCAATCAGCTTATCCAGCCCGGTTATCCGACCCTGCCCGCACCAAGCTATCACTTCGTTATCCCTCCCGATGCCGAGGTGGAAGCGGTTGATCTCCTTGAACATCAGACCGTTGAGCTTCCCGGCCGATATCTCCTCTATCCCGGACAGCCATCCCAGCCACCCGATCCAGTAATCTATGGTTCCGAGTATCTCTATCCTGAGGAGGACCTGAAATTCTCAAAATCCGGTCTCAAAGGCGGTTTCCGGATCTTCAGCCTCGCCCTTTATCCCCTCCACTACCAGCCGAAAAACCGCAGGCTCATCCTGAGTCGGAGGATGAGAGTCCGGATCCGATACCGGGAAGGGGTCCATCACCCCCAGACGATCACCGAACGGCAGTATCAGATCCAGCGCCGGGCGGTCCGGTCCCTGGTCATCAATCGGGATGATGTCGACCGTTTCCATCCCCTCATCCGTCCCAACTCAATCAACGATGTCAACTATGCCATTGTCACCGGTGGGAATCTGGTCGATTATTATCAGCCCTTTGCGGACTGGAAGACCAAGAAGGGTTATCTGACCAAGGTCTTCTCCACCACCTGGATCTATGCCAGCTATCCGGGTAGGGACAATCCGGAGAAGATCCGCAACTTCTTCAGGGATTACTATCAGAACAAGGGGCTGATCTGGGCCCTCCTTGGTGGAGATGTCCAGATCGTTCCGGAGCGGGATATCTATTCCACCTATTATCAACCCTACTACATCGCTTCGGACTGGTACTACTGGGATCTCGACTCCAACTGGAATCGGAATGGGAATAACAGATATGGTGAGCTCGGTGATGTCCTGCCTTCGGAGTGCTATTATGATATCTATGGTGGCAGGGATCCGATCGATGACAGTTCGGATATTATCTATTTTACCGACAAACTCTTCACCTTTGAGAAGAACCCTCCGGATACCGGGATCAACACCATCGTGCTGGTCAGTGCTGACACTACGTCTATGAGGTGCAATGAGGTCATCGCCCAGATGTTTCCACCCTGGTGGAGGATCGTCTGGGTCATCGAGGCCCAGGCACCAGCAACCCGTGAGACATTGAACACCTACCAGCCCCAGTTCTGCCACTTGGTTACCCATGGGGACCGGAATGGATTCTACGCCCCATACGGTCAGCCGATCTTCACCGAGGCCGATATCCCCTATCTTACCAATGACCTGCCGACCATTTTCAATGCCATCGCGGGCTACACTGGAGAGTTCGACAACCGATATGATGACTGCATCGGTGAGGAGCTGATCAACTTCCAAAAAGGTGGAATGGCGACGATGTTCAATTCCCGATATGCATTTGGCGGACCGCCTGCCCTGGGACCGTGTGAACAGCTTGATACCGCCTTCTACCATATGGTCTGTTACACCGATACCCTCTGGCTGGGTGTCGCCTTTGCCGCAGCTCATGAACACTTCGCCGATCTGATCTGGACTCAGGGGCTCTGGCACTACTGCGGCCTGGAGCAGAATCTGATGGGCGAGCCGGAGATGGGGCTTTATCTTAAAAGACCAGGCCCGATCCAGATCGCCTTCCCCGAGACGATCGAGGCCAAACCCCAGAGTTTTACCGTCACCGTGGCTGACAGCGCAGGACCCCTTGCCAACGCCCTGGTCTGCTGTTATAAAGATGGAGAACTGCACGAGACCGGCTGGACCGATGAGTCCGGACGGGTAACCCTGAATATCAGTCCCCAGACCGAAGGGATCATGTTTGTGACCGCAAGCTGTTTCAACCATCTCCCCGAAGAGGATACCTGTATCGTCACCAGGATCGGGATTACCGAATCCCCACCTTCCTCCCGACCCTTCTTCATCATCCCGACGGTGGTAAAGGGGAGGCTGACCATCTACTACTCCCTCCCCACCCGGACCAGGCTCAGGCTTACCCTGATCGATATCCTGGGTCGAAATGTTGCCCAGATCTATGATGGTGAGCTTGAGGGTGAAGGAGAATTGGCTGGAGGAATCGGACCTCTCCCGGCCGGCATCTATTATCTCCGGATCACCGGAGAGAGATCCCTCTTGAGAAGGATCGTCGTCATCCGCTGATCCCTTGACACCGAGCCGATCCAGACTATCCTACCCCATGGAGGTGT
>QNBE01000076.1 GCA_003645615.1 Caldifarciminota bacterium | reverse complement strand
TTATAACACTTAGCCGACACTTGGGGGCCTTAGCTGGTGGTCTGGGTTATTCCCCTCTCGGCGATGGAGCTTATCCCCCACCGCCTCACTCCCGGGGTATGGAGTGATGGCATTCGGAGTTTGATTGGGTTTGGAATCCTTACGGACCCTCCCCCATTCAGTGCTCTACCACCATCACTGAACCCCCGAGGCTGCCCCTAGAGGCATTTCGGGGAGAACCAGCTATCACCCGGTTTGATTGGCCTTTCACCCCTACCCACAGCTCATCCGAGGGTATTTCAACACCCACCGGTTCGGGCCTCCATCCATCTTTCGATGGACTTCACCCTGGCCATGGGTAGATCACCGGGCTTCGGGTCTACTCCGTGCAACTAATGCGCCCAGTTAGGACTCGCTTTCGCTCCGGCTCCTCCGCCTCAGCGGATTAACCTCGCTGCACAGAGTAACTCGCCGGCCCATGCTGCAAAAGGTACACGGTCATCGGTCTTGCCCTGCGCTCGAGAAGAGCGGAGGGAGACCAACTCCCGCTGATTGTAGGTGTCTGGTTTCAGGTTCTATTTCACTCCCCGCCAGGGGTTCTTTTCACCTTTCCCTCACGGTACTAGTTCGCTATCGGTCTCCTGGGAGTATTTAGCCTTGCCCGGTGGTCCGGGCAGATTCCCACAGGGTTCCACGTGTCCCATGGTACTTGGGAACCTGACCCAAGGAGATCCCTCGGATTTCGCCTACTGGGCTGTCACCATCTATGGCTCGCCTTTCCAGGACGATTCGGCTATCCGGGGATTTTGTAACTCCTCCATCCTCACCGTGGTTGGATGCGGTCAGGCCCCACGACCCCGTCCCGACAACGCCCACGGGCTTGACATCGGGATCGGTTTAGGCTATTCCCTTTTCGCTCGCCGCTACTGGGGGAATCGAATTCTCTTTCTTTTCCTCAGGGTACTGAGATGTTTCAGTTCCCCTGGTTGGCCTTCCACCACTATGGATTCATGGTGGAATGTTCTGGTGTTACCCAGAACGGGTTTCCCCATTCGGAGATCCCCGGGTCACAGGTTGTTTGCACCTACCCGAGGCTTATCGCAGCTTACCACGTCCTTCATCGCCTCCAGGAGCCAAGGCATCCGCCAGACACCCTTAGTAGCTTGATCCTTTGCTCCTTTCCATCAACGGAATCGTTTTCAAAGATCCATCAGCATAATAAGTATACTGAGGATGGGAGATATGTCAAGGGGTTGGCAAGAAATTTATGGTTGACAAATATTTGGTTAAGCCTAAAATTGCAACATCACTCTTTCGAAGGAGGTTGTGATGAAGAAGCTGCTTACCGTAGCTGCGGTAGGAGTGGTAGCCATGTTTCTCTTGGGTGGGACCTGTGAAGGTCCACCGAGCCTTGAACCCCCGGACATCTCCAAGGTGGTGATGGGTGAATCGGATGTCACGGTCTACTGGAACCCCTCCGTTGATGAGGAGAATGAGGACTTCACCGGTTACAACGTCTATCTCTTCACCGACTCCACCCTCTACGACCTTGCTGGTGATAACGACACCTTGGCCGACTACTTGGTGAACAGTTCTCCGATTAGCGATACCACCTATACCATTACTGGCCTCGACCAGGATACCATCTACTACATCCAGGTCCGAACCGTGAGCGGTGAGGATAATGTGGGTGATTACAATCTGAGCCAGCCCTATGTTAAGGCCTCACCAAGACCGGAAAGGACTGTAACCTTAGAGCTGGAAGTGAGCCCAAGTTCTCAGTGTGCGATCGATTTTGCCTCTGGTGAGATTGGCACCCGGGGTGATCTCTCCACCACCTGGGGCGATATGTGGGTCGATTATGACTCTCAGCTCGACTCGGTCTGGTTCGACTCTCCGATGCACGGCAATACCAACTGCCGGACAACTCTCTTAGAAAACAAAGGCCAGATGAACTTTGATGATCTCTGGGAAGTCACTCAGGATCCAACCGAAGAGTCGGTGGGTATTGATGAGGGTGATCTCATCGTGGCCAAGACCGAAGATGGTAACTATGTGAAGATCTATGTTGAGGTCCTCGACAAGACCGGATCACCACCTACGGTCAAGATCACCTACGCCTACCAGAACGTCACCGGATTCCCCGGTTTCTAACTTAGGTAGGAGAAAGAGGCGGGGCTCACGCCCCGCCTCTTTTTTTTGGGCAGTTGACACCACCGCTTGTGATAATATAATCCTCCGTGGTTGATCCCAAGCTCCTGCGAGATAATCCCGACCTCCTCCGTGAGGCGATCCAGAAGAAGGGCGAAGAGGTCGATCTCGACCGGATCATAAATCTCGACGCCAAGAGAAGGAGGATTCAAAGTGAACTCGATCGACTGCGGGGAGAACGCAATCGTCTCTCAAAGGAGATCGCCCGGGAGAGGGATCAAGATCTGATCAAGAGGGCAAAAGAGCTCGCCCAAAAAGTCAAGGAGAAAGAAGAGGAGCTGAGGGGGGTCAAAGCGGAACTGGATCAACTTCTGCTCTGGATCCCCAATATCCCTCACCCATCGGTTCCGGTGGGTGATGATGAATCTGACAATCTTCTGATCCGGGAGTGGGGAGAAAAGCCCGAAGGCGAACAGTTCCTTCCCCACTGGGAGCTGGGAGAAGGGCTGGGGATATTATCATTCAAAGAAGCGGCCAAGATCTCCGGGGCCAGATTTGTGGTCTATCGAGCCTGGGGCGCGAAGCTGGAGCGGGCACTCATCAACTTCTTCCTCGATATCCATACCAAGGAACATGGCTATACCGAGATCTTTCCACCCTTTCTAAATACAACCGACTGTCTGATCGGAACCGGTCAGCTCCCAAAACTCGAGGCCGATATGTATAAGGTGGAAAAGGATGACCTTTTCCTCGATCCGACCGCTGAGGTCCCGCTTACCAATCTCCATCGGGATGAGATTATCCCGGAGAAGCACCTGCCGATAAAATACTGTGCTTATACCGCCTGCTTCCGGAGAGAGGCAGGATCTTACGGTCGGGATGTTCGGGGAATGATCAGGGTTCACCAGTTTAACAAGGTTGAGCTGGTAAAATATACCAC
The DNA here is from genome assembly GCA_003645615.1 of Caldifarciminota bacterium. Taxonomy (GTDB): domain Bacteria; phylum Hydrothermota; class Tepidihabitantia; order B36-G15; family B36-G15; genus B36-G15. Next base: position 7,945 of record QNBE01000076.1, on the reverse strand, counting down.
CCCGGAGAGTGGTTATGATGAGTTCGAGGCGTTACTATCCGATGCCGAGGATATCGTTAAACGGCTCAACCTCCCTTATCGGGTGAGACTGCTCTGCACCGGGGATATGACCTTCGCCTCGGCCAAGACCTATGACATTGAGGTCTGGGCTGCGGGGGTGAAACGGTATCTTGAGGTCTCCAGCGTATCGATCTATGAGAAGTTCCAGGCCCGGAGGGCAAATATCCGCTACCGGTCTCGGGATGGTAAGGTCGACTTTGTCTACACCATGAATGGTTCCGGATTGGCCACACCGAGGATATTTATCGCAATTATTGAGAATTATCAGACCAAGGACGGCCGGATTGAGGTCCCGGAGGTTTTGAGACCCTATCTGGAGAATCGGGAATATATCCCGTGAAGGTTGGCTTTTTCCAGTTCGCACCAAGATTTAAAGACAAGGAGGCCAATCTGATCCAGATCGAGAGGGTTCTTGAGACCACCGAATTTGATCTTTTGGTCCTACCCGAGCTCTCCATCACCGGTTATGCCTTCGGATCCCGGGATGAACTCCTTCCCTTTGCCGAGTCGATTCCAGGACCGACCACGGAAAGATTGATAAGCCGACTCGGTGAGCGGATCCTCATCCTTGGTCTGGCCATGGTTGAAGATGATAATCTTTACAATGTTGCCGTCGCTCTAACTCAGCAGAAAATCCATATCTACGAGAAGGTCCATCTCTTCCGGAAGGAGAAGGAGATCTTCACCCCGGGAAGAACTGGATTTTCTGTCTTCGACTATTGTGGTTTTAAGATCGGACTTATGATCTGTTTTGACTGGATCTACCCTGAGGCAGCAAGGAGTCTGGCCCTGCACGGAGCCGATATTATCGCTCACCCATCTAATCTGGTCTTGCCCTACTGTCAGGATGCCATGGTAACCAGATCCTTAGAGAACCGGGTCTTTATAATCACCGCCAACCGGATTGGTGTGGAACGGGAATATCGTTTTACCGGGAAGAGTCAGATCACCGGTCCGGAGGGGGAGGTTCTTATCCGGGTTGGCGAGGAGGAAGTAGTGAAGGTGATTGAAATCGATCCGGGAAGATCACGGGAGAAACGGATCACCCCTGAGAATGATCTCTTCCAGGACCGGCGTCCAGAACTCTACTTTTCTGATTTACAACTACCAGAAAATCGGAGGTTGAGATGATTATCTTTTTGATATTTCTTTTCTCCCCTTTCAACAGTAGTCCATATCTCACCGTGACCGGATCTCCACAGACCTCAATCATCCTCAACTGGAATACTGAGACACTTGATTCCACCATTGTGGCCTATGGCCTCACCCCTAATCTTGAAGATACCTTCCGTATCCCGGAACTCAGTTATTACCATCATGCCACCTTGACCGGACTTCTCCCAGGAGCCAGCTATTATTATGAAGTAGTCCCACTGAAGATTAAGGGCCGTTTCCACACTTTTCCTCAGAGTTGTGATTCTTTCTCCTTCTGCGCCTTTGGCGATACCAGGACTGATTCGGCTGCCCATCAATCTGTTATTGACCGGATGTCTCAGTATCCTTTTTCCTTTCTTCTCCACTCCGGAGATCTGGTTGCTTATGGGGACAATACTGATGACTGGCGCACCTTCTTCAATATCGAAGACACAATTATTAGATATATCACCTTTATGCCAACGATCGGTAATCATGAATCCCCTTACTGGCCCTATGATACCCTCTTTCTTCTACCGGATTCCGAAGATTACTACTCCTTCCAGTATGCCAACTGTTATTTCATCAATCTCAATACCCAGATTGATCTTTCTGGTCCGCAGAAGGTGTGGCTGGAAGAGGAGCTGATTGAGGCAAATAACAATCCTGAGATCGACTGGATCTTTGTGACCCTCCATCGGCCTCCCTACTCCTCAGGCAATCATGGTAGTCAGCTCGATGTCCGTTCTGCCTGGTGCCCCCTCTTTGAAACCTATAATGTCGATATCGTTTTTGGTGGTCACGATCATGATTACGAACGGACGGTCCCCATTAACGGGGTCGTCTATATCGTCACTGGTGGTGGTGGAGCTCCGCTTCGGGATGTTGATTCCAGCCCCTGGACCGCCCATTCGGAGAAGACCTACCACTTCTGCTACATCACGATCAAGGGAAGGAAACTGTGGCTAAAGGTGATCCGGCCCGATGGCTCAATCTGTGACACTCTGTTCATTGACAAGACGGTGGCGGTGAAATCAAGAGTATCTACTAATCAGGGCATGCTTCTCCTCACACCCAACCCCTTCTCCCAACAACTAACCGTGATTTTTGGAGTCTTACGGCCAACTCACATCCGGGTGCTGATCTATGACCGGATGGGGAGACTGGTTCAGACTCTTGTAGACAAAAAGGAGGATTCCGGTATCAATCGGCTCATCTGGGAGGGGAAGGATGAACTGGGCCATTCCATCGATTCCGGGATCTACTTTGTCGTCCTGGAGCATGATGATCGGAGGATTATAAAGAAGGTGATTAAGGCTAACTGAGAGATATTGACGAAACAAAATTTTTGATTAAAAAATAGTTGACTCTTAGGATGAGGAGGCGAGATGAAGTGCCTGATTATTGCGGGTGGGAAAGGAAGTCGTTTGAGGAGAAAAGGCGACACCAAACCCCTCATCCCCCTCTTGGGACTGCCGATTATCGAGCGGGTGGTTCTGACCGCAAAGCGGTGCGGCCTAACCGATTTTTACATCGTTTCCGGTTATAATCATGAGAAGGTAATTAGATTTCTGGATCGACTCCGTAAGCGGTGGGGGGTGAGGATCGTCAACATCATCAATCCCGACTGGGAGAAGGAGAATGGGTATTCGGTCTATCAGGCGCGGAGCTATCTGAAGGAAAGATTCCTTCTCCTTATGGCTGACCACCTTTTTGATGAGGATGTTATCAAATTGATGATGAGGACTAACCTCAAGGATGGAGAGGTCTGTCTTGCGGTCGATCGAAATATTAAAAATCATTATGTCGATCCCACCGATGCGACCAAGGTTCTGATTGAGAATGGTCGGATTATCGATATTGGAAAAACAATTAGAAGGTTCAACGGCTATGATACCGGTATCTTCCTCTGCACACCGGTAATATTCAGTGCCTTGGAAGAAAGCTTTAAACATGGGGATACCACCTTATCCGGAGGGGTTAGGGTTCTGGCTGAAGAGGGTCGGGTGAGACCGGTGGAGATCACCGGTAAATTCTGGATCGATATCGATGATGAGAGGGCGTTTAGGAAGGCCGAGGCCCATCTTGTTAAGGGGGTGATTAAATCATCCGATGGACCCATTGCCAGATATCTCAATCGTCCGATTTCGGTGTTGCTCACTCGACTGTTGGTCCGGACCGATGTCAAACCGAATCTGATTTCGGTTTTCTCCTTTCTGATCGCCGTGATGGCTGCGATCCTATTTTTCTTATCCCAGCCATTGCTGGGCGCAGTTCTAACCCAGGTGAGTTCGATTGTCGATGGATGTGATGGGGAGGTGGCACGGCTCAAATATCTTGCTTCCGAACTGGGTGGATGGTTGGACTCCATCCTCGACCGCTATGCTGATGGCCTCATTCTATTCGGACTCACCTATCATGCTTTTCAGCTAAATCCCATCGCACTCATCTTCGGCTTTGGTGCCCTGATCGGATCGCTGATCAACAGTTATATTGCGATCCGATATGACCGGATGATTAGAGATAGATACCGGATCGGTCGGGACCTGAGGTTGTTTATCATCTTTATCAGTGTTGTGGCTGGTTTCCCCCTTTATGGACTCCTTTTGCTTGCAATAATTATGAACTTAGAGAACATCCGGAGGGTGATAATTATATTAAGGCATGGATAGGTTTAAACGAATCCAGGCTCGAATTGAAGAGGTGATTTCAAAATCGAAGGTTCCAGAGGATCTCCCTCATGCCCACAATACCCTCAAGTGGCTTTGCTATCTTAAACCCGATCCCGATCTGGCAATGAAGGTTGCCGCATTCGGTCACGATATTGAGCGGGCGATAGAGGAAAGGAAGGTGCACCGGTCAGATTTTACTAACTTCGATCAATTTAAGAAGGCCCATGCTGAAAACTCAGCTCTCATCATTGGAGAAATCCTGAGCGAGATCGGGGTCAGCACCGATCTCATCGAAAGGGTTGTTGAATTAGTAAGACGACATGAGTTTGGTGGTGATGGGGATTCCGATCTTTTGATGTATGCCGATTCCATCTCATTCTTCGATGTCAATGTCAACTACTATCTTAAACGACATAGCTGGGAGGACACGAGGAGAAGGGCTTTGTGGAGCTATCAGAAGCTCCCCGAACCTCTAAGGGACCTGGTAGAGAGACTGGATCACAGGGTTCGGATTTTGGTTAAGTCTTAAAAAATTATTCCGTATTATTTATGCGGGTTGAGATGCAACCGCCGGAAAGTAAGACAAGGATTCGGTGGTTTGAGAGTTGTTGAGACCACATTTTGAAGAAAAGAAAATAGTGAACGAACATCAGTCGTAATAGTTATTTGAAGGCGGAGAATGCAAGTAGACCGCACATCAGGACGGCGAGGACCATGAGAATCACCAGATAGAGACTCTGTTTCTTCCCCCTCCGATCCTGCGCGGTGGTGAATTCCAACAATGCCCCATTTATCCGCTCGATCCCGCTCTTCAGATCCTCGACGATCTTCTGGAGTGCGGTTGTGCTCGCGCTCGTCTCCGTGAGCCGGTCGCACATATCCTTCGTCGCACGCTCATAGGTTGATGACAACGCTTTGATATCCTCAACCGCCTCCTTGGTCGCCCTCTTGAAACCGCTGCTCAACTCCTCCAGTTTGTCGCCGATCTGCTCACCGAATGACCGTTGGCTCTTGCTGAGGAGTGACATTGCCTGGGCGAGGCCCTTTAACAATTTCTCCATGGTGTTCATGTTCTTCACCGAATTTCTCTGCAGCCGGGCGATGGTTTCCTGGAGGGTGTCAAGATTCAGGTTCAAGGACTTCTGGAGTAGCGCGATCGACATCTTCTGCTGGTTGGAAAACGCCCTCAGGGATTCCTCCAGGGCGGAGATGACCTTGTCGAGCCGGATCGCCTTCCTCAATTCGGCAATCCCCTTTTCCACCTGGATCACGGTATCGGTGATCGGTTTCTTCTTACCCTTCAGCTCATCGATCGCCTTTTTCAGCGCCGAATCGATCTCCTCCACTAACTGTTCGGATTCACTCGGCCTCGAGGGTGAGGGTTGCTTGGCGCCATCCGCCTTCACCTTTTTCTTAAGCCCCTTTGCCAGATCCTTCCGGCCGATAGAGACATAGACCTCGATCATCCGATCGACTGTATTATCATCGGTATAGCCGAGCTCTTGAATATGCTTCAAACAATTCAATATCTCTTTCTTATTATCCAGCCCTTTCTGCTTTTCAATATACTTAAAGAAACAGTTCAGGGCGTCGCCCCGATCTCCCAATTCGATCAGGAGATCACCCATCGCCAGATAGATACCAAAATCCTTTGGGTCATAGCGCAGGACCTTCTTACAGAGCGCGATCGCATTCCGATAATAATAATTGTTTTTAAACGCCTCAATCCCTTTCTTGTAAAAGTCGATCGCCTTTTCGAGTTCATCGCCCTTGATGCACAGATCCCCCAACCGGTTGTAAAGACTCCCATCCTCGGGGTTGAGCTCGACCGCCCTTTCCAGCTCCGCGATCGCCTTTTTATATTCCCCCCGGAGTGCTAAATCGTTTGCAGCCTCGACGATACCGGCTATTTTTCTTTGTCGGTTATCCTTCCCCATACCTTTTGAAGACCCGCTGCTCCGCTCGATGATCATGAAAGATTATATCTCCTTGATTTATATCGTCAACCGGACGATTTTCCTCAGGAATAATCTTGCCAAAAAGGGGTGGGTTACTCAAAATCGGACAAGATTAAGCGGACGCCCTCAAATTTTCTATTGCTCTACCTCCAGAGGGATTCGGTCCGCTATATCACCTCAATAAGATGAGGCGTTCGACCCCCTTATAGCCTTCAACCTCCATCTCGATGAAATAGACCCCACAGGGGAGATCGAACCTGAGGCCTTTAGTATGATAACCTTTTGTAAGCCTCTCATCAAGCAACCGCTCGATCAGTCGACCGGTGATATCATAGAGGCCAAGCCTCACCCGACCATCCCCCCTCAGCGTGAATCTGACCCTCACCCTGTTACGGGCCGGGTTGGGATAGATACCTAAAAGCCGGGTTGCCTGAGGAATCTCAGGTTTTCCCTCCTCAACTCCGATCCTGGCGGTCCGGACGATGTAGCACCGCCACGGGTTTTCGGTCTCAGCCCCCTGACCATGTGGGGTCGAGCCCGGGTCTTTGTCCTCGATATAGGTGATGATTGAGGACCTGCCGCTGTCGGGGAAGTTGACCACATAGGGGTGGACCGAGTGGTACTCCTCATCCTCACCCTGACCAGGGGCAGAGTTACTACCAGGGGTATTGGTCAGGTTGACACCGGTATCACCGGGGGTATTGGAGCCCCAGGTCTGACCACCATCGGTCGAGACCATTGCGTAGAGCTCGGCATTGTAGAAGCCGTTCTGAGCCTGGTTCTCGTCCCTGAAGCCATGGTAGATGCAGTAGAGATAGCCATTGGTCGTATCAACCGCCAAGGTCGGGTCATTGCAGGAGAGGCACCACGCCTGGGGCTGACCCGAGACCTCAAACGGCCCGGCGATCGTGGTAAGACCGGTTGATGGCGACCAGTGCATGATCCAGGATCTGATATAGAGGTTGGGGTGCTGGTAGTAGCCGGCGGTGAAGACGACATGTGGGTTGCCATCCCTATCAAAGATCGGTCGGCAGTCGGCAAAGGCGGCCATCGTGTCCGAGGTCGTGAAGTTGGTGATGTTCTGGGGCCCCTGCCAGGTCTCACCGTTGTCGGTCGAGATGTTGATCCAGACATTCTGGCCGATCTGGCTCCCGGGGATCTTCTCAAGCCAGACCATCATCACATAACCAGGACTCTGCCACCGGTCGGCAAAGATATCATAGCCCAAGCTTGTGGCCTGATTATCGGTGTTGATCAGCACAAGGTCGGTCCAGGTATTGCCATCATCGGTCGACCTTGAGTAGTAGATATTATCCTCGTCAACGGTGTGGCCCAAGACATGGAAGTAGTCCTGGTCATCGACCGCGATAACTGGCCAGAGCCAGCGCTTGGTATTCTGGGGGCAGCACCTATGCTCGGTAAAGGTGTACTGGCCTGGCCCCTCATCGACCGCAATCCAGCAGGAGTAGACATCGCCAGGTCTCATCTGTTGATAGGCACAGACCGCAGCACCATTCGACTTCACCCCCAAAGCGGCATAGCCCGATCTTTCTGATGAGATGCACATATCGCCATACCATTTCCCGCCCGCCTTCTTAAAGTTATAGGCACACTTCCTATCGTACCAGGGGTTGGGCTCATGGGCACGCATGAAGTCGGCGTGGATATTGCCAGGGTTATCAACCCAGACCATCTGCCTCACATTACCGCTGGTCTGATAGTCGTAATAGGTCCAGCCGATCGAATCACCTGGCGATGAGATTAGAACCAATATCAGTATCTCCATAATGGCCCCTATCACTACCAAGTTTAATCACCATCTCAGTCCACGTCAATACTCCCCTTTCTCAATTCACAGCCCTGATAAGGTGAAGAGCTCACCCGACGCATCAATTAAATTTAATTTGTTGCCGGCCTCCCAGCCGGGATGGCAAGAGGGGAGGTCAAGAAATATCGGTGCCATTGCAATCTCCAATCCAACCCGGCAACGATGTCTGTTAAAGTTTACACCGAACAGTTGACGAATATCCTCAAATGGATAAAATTCACCGTCGGCGGATGTAAGGGAAGGCCGTGAGAATCGGCCACGGTCGCCGCCACTGTGACCCCGCCCCTTTGGTG
>QNBE01000075.1 GCA_003645615.1 Caldifarciminota bacterium | reverse complement strand
GGAGAAGATCGCCCGGATCTTTAATGTCGATCCCAAGGAGGTCTATGTTACTTCCGGTGGCACCGAATCGGACAATATTGCGATCAAAGGGGTCGCCTTTGCCCAGGATAGGCGGAATAAGATCATCACCTCCACCATCGAACATCACGCTGTCCTCACCTCCTGTGAGTATCTGTCCAAGTTCGGTTATGAGATCATTAAGGTTCCGGTTGATGAGTATGGGATTATCGACCTCGATTTCTTAAGCAAACATTGTGATGACCAGACCCTGCTTGTCACCATCATGCATGCCAATAATGAGGTGGGCACGATTGAGCCGATCGAGATCGCAGCCGAGATCGCCCATAAGCATGGCGCCATCTTCCATACCGATGCGGTCCAGACCGCTGGAAAACTTCCGATCGATGTAAAAAAGATGGGGATCGACCTCCTTTCCCTCTCCGGCCATAAGATCTATGGTCCCAAGGGGATCGGGGTTCTGATCGCAAGAAAAAATGTCCGCTTCGATCCCCTGAGCCATGGTGGTCACCATGAGCACCGCAAGCGGGCCGGGACTGAGAATGTCCCGGGCATCATCGGTCTGGGTAAGGCCTTAGAACTTGCCATTAAGACAATGGCCGAGGAGGAGGAAAGGATAAAGAGACTGCGTGATCGGCTCTGGGAGGGAATCAGAAGTGAGGTTTCCGATCTGAAATTGAATGGCCATCCCAAAAAGCGGTTGGCCAATACCTTAAACTTCAGTGTCCGCTGGGTCGAAGGGGAATCCCTGCTCCTCAGTCTCGATCAGCATGGCATCGCCGTCTCAAGTGGTTCTGCCTGCACCTCAGGCAGTCTGGAACCATCCCATGTCCTGCTCGCCATGGGCATCCCCCACGAGATTGCCCATGGCTCACTCCGGTTCTCCTTGGGTCGATTCACCAAGGAAGAGGAGATTGAAGAGGTGATCGAGGTCTTTCCAGAGATTGTCAGAAAATTGAGGGAGATGTCACCATTATACCGGAAATGAGAGAGGAGATCGAGCAGCTGAAGAGAGAAAGGGATGCGATCATCCTGGCCCATAATTATCAGCCTCCCGAGATCCAGGATATTGCCGACTTTGTAGGCGACTCCTTAGATCTGGCCCGGAAGGGGGCGGCTACCCCTCACCGGACAATCGTCTTCTGCGGTGTCCGTTTTATGGCCGAAAGCGCAAAGATCTTGGCTCCGGAGAAGACGGTTCTTCTGCCGGTGCTCGATGCGGGCTGCCCTCTGGCCGATATGGTGGATGGGGAGAAACTGGCCCAACTGAGGAAGAGGTATCCTCACGCCACCCTGCTCTGCTATGTTAATACCACGGCCGAAACCAAGGCCCGGTGCGATTACTGTTGCACCTCAGCCAACGCTGCGGCGGTAGCAGCAGCAATACCCAACGGCCGCATCATCTTTATTCCAGATGAGAACCTGGCCCGCTGGGTAATGAAAAATACCGACAAGGAGATCATCCCCTATCCTGGTTATTGTTATGTCCATAAGAAGATCAAAAGGGAGTATCTTGAGAGGTTGAAAAAGCATTATCCAGATGCCGAGGTTTTGATCCATCCCGAAGCCGATCCCGAGGTTCAGGAGCTTGCCGATTTCATCCTCTCCACCAGCGGAATGGTCAAACGGGTTCGTGACTCCCAAAAGAAGAGGTTTATCATCGGTACTGAAGAGGGCTTGATCTACCGGCTCAAGAAAGAGAATCCGGGAAAGGAGTTCTTCCCGGCCGGACCAGGACTGATCTGCATCGATATGAAGAAGATCCGGCTTGAGGATGTCCATAATGCACTCAAAGAGCTGGTCTACCCTATCGAACCTGAGTCCGAGATCATGACCAGGGCAAGGGTTGCCCTCAACCGGATGGTTGAGATCGGGAGGAGGGATGGATGAGATCGGTAAGGTAATAAAGACCGAATCAGGTCTTGCCACTGTTGAGCTCGGAATAAGTGACCACTGCTCGAGCTGCAGTATGGCCAGATTCTGCCTCATAACCGGTGAGGCCAAACGGGAGATAACGGCCCGCAATCGGGTCGGTGCCAAGGTTGGCGATGTGGTGAAGATCAGGATCGGTGCAACCACCCAGCTTTTCTCCATCCTTCTCGTCTTCGGACTGCCGATCATCTTCGGCATCATCGGCCTCGGGATCGGATCCCGATTCAGCAATCAGATCTCCCTCCTCTTTGGAGCACTTGGCCTTGGGATCGGATTCATTCTCATGAAGGTGATCGAGCACCAATTTTTTAAGAAGCGACTACCCGAGATTATTGAGATCTGTGAGGAGGTGTGATGTATTCTGAGAAGGTGATGGAACATTTTCTTAAACCCAGGAATGTTGGTGAGATTGAGGATGCCGATGGGGTTGGAACCTGTGGCAATCCGGTCTGCGGTGACCTGATGACCTTTTATATTAAGGTGGAACCCAAGACTGATGATCTCGATGAGGTGCGAATTACCGATGTCAAATTCAAGACCTTCGGCTGTGCCGCGGCGATTGCAGTGGCGTCGATGGCCAGTGAGATGGTAAAAGGGAAGACGATCGCTGAAATCATCAACCTCTCCCGCAAGGACATCGCCGATGAACTGGATGGACTCCCTCCGGCCAAGATGCACTGTTCCAATCTCGGGATTGAAGCGATCCAGGAGGCGATTAGGGATTACCTAAAAAAGATCGGAAGGGGGGATCTGGCTGAGAGGATCAGAGGATGCCCACCGCAAGATAACTGAATGAGAAAGACAACCATAGACCTGGTGCTTATTATTCTTGGTTCCGTGCTTATGGCCCTCTCCTATAATCTTTTCCTCATTCCTCACCGGTTAGTTCCCGGTGGGGTGGGAGGACTTTCCATAATTCTCCACCACCTCGTCCAGACTCCGGTCGGATTGATGATCATTATATTTAACATCCCGATATTCATCCTGGGGATTAAAATCCTTGGTCGTAGTTATGGTCTGAAGAGTCTCCTCGGTGTCATCCTCTCCTCCCTCCTCATAGATTTCTTCACCTATACTGTTGGGATCCCTCTCGCATCTGAGAACCGGATCCTGTCTGCCATCTACGGTGGCGCCCTGCTCGGGCTCGGCCTTGGGATCGTCTTCCGGGGCCATGGTTCCACCGGAGGCACCGACATCATCGGTCAGGTGATAAACCGCTTGACCAATCTCTCGACCGGAATGGGGATACTGATCACCGACTTTATAATCATCTCCTTGGCCGGAATCGCCTTCCGGGATATCGAGCTCTGCCTCTATGGCTATCTTGCCCTCTTTATCTCCAGCAAGGTGATCGATCTGGTCCTTGAGGGCTGGAGCTACACCCGGGCCCTGATCATCATCACCAATAAAGAGCAGGAGATCGGCACGGTGATAACCAGGAAATTCAACCGGGGGGTCACCAGGATCCCCGGCTATGGGGTATATACCGGTGCCGAACGTTCTGTTCTCTTCTGTGTAGTGACGAGAAGAGAGGTTCCCCTTATCGCCAAGGAGATCAAGAATATCGATGGTGATGCCTTTGTCGTTGTGACCGATATCTATGAGGTTCTGGGCCGGGGCTTTAGACCAAGAATCTAATGCCCGGGGGGGGATTCGAACCCCCACGGCCGAAGCCCTACGCCCCTCAAACGTATGTGTCTACCAGATTCCACCACCCGGGCCTGCCCAATTTTATTTAGAATCTTACCCTCGTCAAACCTTTCTTTCACTCTCCATCCATATATAAATTGGATAAATCTCATTCACAAATCGATATGCCCCTCTCCCAGCTTCAAAGTCGGACTCAATAACCCCTAACTCCTTGATCCGTTTCAGGAAGTTATGGAAAACCTTCTTCTCCTCTTCACTCAATTTTGCTTCGACTTCCTTCTTCCGAAAACTCCTCGATATCCGCATCTTACCCAGTTTTCTCAAAATCGATCGATAACGGGGGCTACGAATAGCACGGTAGACTTTGGGATCGAGATATTTCTGACCCACTTTCTCGGCAGCGGTTAGCACCCCTTGAATCGCGTCCTCCCGGTCAATAAGACCATCCTGGTCGATCCAATAAGTAGCATCACCAATCTCATGCATCAGCAAAGGTAGCCCGCTTGAATACTTCACCATAAGATCAATCGCCTTGGCCCTGATTTTCATACTGACTCGTCGATAGGCACGAACAAGAAATTCTCTTACTTCATGATCGGAAAGCTTCTCGATCTCTACAACCCGAAATATCCTCATTAATGAAGGTTGTAGCTTTGAGAGGGCATCTCTTTTTTCCGGCAGTCCGATGAGCATAATAAATACCGGAAAATCCTTGTAGTGAGTAGCAATCTCATCAACAAAACTCTTATACCAATCCGCAAACTCTCTCTCTCCTACCAATCCATTGATATCATCAAGGGCAATAAACAAGCCGTCTCTCTTTTTTCTAATATCTTTAAGCAGATTATTAAGGATCTCAGGAAACTGCCGCACCAACTCCTTCAGATCAGCTTCCGGAGGATTGAAACTGACCGAGATACCGAAAAGACCGATCTCCTTTATGTATTTACCGAAGAAGCGAGCAATGTCCTGAAACCAGCCCTCTCTTTTTGTCTCTTTTAATATCTCTTCTAAGACATGGTGTACCGTTAATTTCAAGGTTGAAATTCCTCCTAAGAAGACATGAATTCCAAGAATGTTCATCTTGGTCGCAGCGTAATAGCGAAGAAACGCGGCCAGTGAACTCTTGCCAATCCCCCTCTCTCCCGCCAGAAACGCATTCTCCTGTTTTCCTGATTTTGCCTGTTCTACATATCTTATAAGTTCCCCCACCTGCTTGGTTCTTCCAACAAAAAGCTCTACCGGTACAGGACTGCCCGGTGTAAAAGGACTACCTTCCTTGCTGTTCAAACTCATAATAATCTATTATAAACATCAATAACCAGAAGTCAAATATTGGCTGAAAAGGCATCGGGGATATACTCGATTTCATCCTGATCATCAATCGCAATAACATCAAAGTGGCAGAATTCCTTTCCAACCAGATGGTTTCTGGCCAGATACTCCCGGGCTGCCGCGATGATCCGCCTCATCTTACGTAGATCGATCGCCTCTTGGGGCGGAACCATTGTGCCTCGCCTCCTCATCTTCACCTCGACAAATCTCAGCCCCTCCCTATTCCGGGCGATAATATCGATCTCCCCCCGACGGGTCCGGTAGTTGCGATCAACGATCTCAAACCCTGCCCTTTTCAGATATTCAACCGCAATCTCTTCTCCCGCAATCCCTTTATCCCTTCCGGACATCGGCGACTGGTCGATAGGAGAAACGATGAACTGGGGAAGGACCATAGCGCTTGAGCATCCTGATATGGAACCGGGTGGGATAACCCTTGTTGGTGTCGAAACCATATTGGGGATAGCGATGATGATGGGAAATCATAATCCGATCCCGGGTCACCTTGGCGACGATTGAAGCGGCAGAAATCGATATCTCCTTGGCGTCACCACCAATGATGGCCGATTGGGGGAGATCAACCCCTGGTATCTCAAAGCCATCAACCAGAATGAAATCGGGCACAACCCTCAGCTTCTTTATCGCTCTCAACATCGCCTGGAAGCTGGCGTTTCTGATGTTAATCCGATCGATCACCTTAGGGCCGACAATCCCCACCCCGATAGCTAAGGCATTGGCTCCGATGATCTCATAGGCCCTAATCCGCTGTCGGGGCGAGAGACTTTTAGAATCCCGAATTAAGGGATGAAAAAAATTAACCGGGAGAATGACGGCGGCGGCAACTACTGGGCCTGCGATTGGCCCTCGTCCCGCCTCATCGACTCCGGCAATCCTACCGCTCCTTGACCGCAAACCGCTTCCCCCTCCGTTCCCTGAGATAATAGAGCTTGGCCCGGCGGGTCTTCCCCCGCTTTTTGACCACAATCTTGGAGATGAGCGGTGAGTGGAGGGGGAAGATCCGTTCCACCCCAATCCCGCCAGAGATCTTGCGCACCGTCACCATTTCGGATTTGCCACTCCCCCGGCGGTTGATGACGATCCCCTGATAGGGATGAACTCTGGTCTTATCCCCCTCAACGGTTTTGTAATAGATTGTTACCAGATCGCCCACCTTCAGATCGGGCAGTTTCATGGAGCACCTCCAGAAACAGTAACAACTCCTTCCGATCCATGATTCGATCCCCAAAAAGATCTGGCCTCATCTGCCAGGTCCGGCGCAGGGATTCCTTGAGCCGGAAATCTCTGATCTTTTGATGATCTCCGGAGAGCAAAACCCTGGGAACCGATCTTCTCCGCACCACCCGCGGTCTGGTGTAATAAGGGCCATCCAGAATACCGCAGCTGAAGGAGTCGGTCCGGGCCGAATCGGGATCCTTGAGCACTCCGGGCAGGAGACGGGCAACCCCCTCAATAACGATCAGGGCTCCGAGTTCACCTCCAGAGAGGACGAAGTCACCGATCGAGACCACCACCGGTTTGAGTAGCTCCACCGCCCGGTGATCGACCCCTTTATACCGTCCACAGACGAGGATCAGGTGTTGCCAGCTACTCATTTTGATCAGCAGATCCTGAGTGAGCCTCACTCCGGCCGGACTGAAGAAGACAATCCGGCTATCTTTCTTTCTCAGTCCCATCACCGCCTTAATAATCGGCTCCGCCTTCAAAACCATCCCGGCCCCACCACCATAGGGATAGTCATCCACCACCCGATCCCGGGCATAGTCCCTGAGATCGTGGCAATGGACTTCCAGTTTCTTCTGATCGACAGCGCGACGAATCATGCCGAAATTAAGCGGGGTCTCAAAGAACCCCGGGAAGATGGTGATAATATCGACTCGCATAAGACAAGAGACGCGTAGGGCCCTATTCGATGATCTCCAGGACAGCCCTCTTGCCCTGTTTCATCGCCGCGGCGGTGATCAGGGTCCTGATCGCCTTTGCGGTTCTTCCTTCCTTTCCGATTACCTTACCAAGATCACCCGATCCAACCCGTAACTCATAGATTACGGTCTTCTCACCGGTAATCTCTCTAACATCTACCTTATCGGGGTTATCAACCAGTGCCTTTACCACGTATTCAATCAGCTGCTTCATCTCCTCCTCCTTTCTTCTTCAGTTGAAGAAGCTTGCGAACCCTATTAGTAAGTTGAGCACCCCGACCGAGCCAGAAATCGACTCTTTCCGTGTTAATAGCAACTTTATCGGCACGGGGATCGTAGTTACCTACTACCTCAATAGATTCACCGTCCCTTGCCTTACGCGAGTCGATGACCACAATTCGATAGAGAGGAAGATTCCTCCGCCCCACTCTCTGCAGTCTGATCTTTAACAAAGCACCTCCAGAAGCATTTCAGATTTTAAACACCCGCTTGATTTGGTCAAGGGCTTTCTTGGCCGCCCGATAACCGGCGGTGATCGCTGCCTCTGCCCTCTCAAACTGATCCATCCTTATCCCGGGATCGATGTCGATTAGAAGTCCCCCACCCAGATCCTCCAGTTGATGTTCGATGAGAACCATGGTCATGATATCGAAGGCCTGAAGGAAGATTCCGGGAAGTGAACCCTTTCCTTTTCTCCCCTTCCGGGGCAGGACATTCACCGCAACGATCCTCTCCGCCCCCACTCTCCGGGCGGCCCGGATGGGCAGCGGTGCGATCATCCCGCCATCGATGAGCAGACGACCATTGAACCTCCGGGGGACAATTATAACCGGAATCGTAATTGAGGCATAGATCGCATCGACCAGTCTTCCGTTTGTGATCACCACCTCCTCCCACCGCTCCAGATCGACCGCCACGGCCGCAAAGTTGATCTGACCATCCTCAATCCTCTTTTCGCCGAGGTAGTGGGAAAGAAACCGGTAGATGTTACCGCCGGCAATCCCGGTCTTTGATGGTGAGGGTAGGAAGAGGATGAGTTTGTCAAACAAGGTGATCCTTGAGGCGATCGCCCCGATCTTCTGACCCGAGAAGCCGGCACAATAGAATCCTCCGACTAAGGCACCGAAGGATGTCCCGACGATGAGATCGGGGATAATCCCTTCCTCTTCTAAAAGTTTGACGAATCCGATGTGGGCATAACCACGGGCACCGCCGCCACCGAGGATGAGAGTCCTCATCACAGCATCCGGGATCGGACCATCCCGGCAACAACCCCGAGAAAGAGGATTGCGGCCATGATGAGGAGGATGACCCTGGCCACGGTATTTTTGAGGATGACTGCCGCAACAACCAAGGTTCCGGAGAGGATGGAAAGGGATAATCGGTTCAGGGCCCTTTCAATCGAGACGGAGATCGGCTCGGTTCCCTTCAGATCAACTGAGAAGCGATATTCCTCCCGTGCTAACCGGGAGAGGATTCGCCTCAGACTACCGGGCAGGATCTTAAGTAAGGAGGTGACCTCCACCCACTGATTGCCGATCTTCTTCAGCATTCGTTCGGCCCGGTAGCGCCTCTTTAAGAACCTCTGAACATAGGGGCCGAGTTCGCCCACCACATCAAACTGGGGGTCGAGACGGGAACCGATCTCCTCAATCATCGCCAGACTCCGGCCGAGCAGGAAGAGCTGAGGCGGAAATCTCAACTCGTAACTGCGGACGATCGAGATGATCTCATCGATCGCTCCCTTCAGCACGATCTCACCTGGGGGTAGATTGCGGATCCGATCGATCAGCTCCCCGATATCCCGTTCCAAACCCGACTCATCACTCAGACCCTCGGTAACCCCGAGATCCTCAAGGGCATAGATGATCCTCCTCGTCTCCTGATAGAGAGAACCGATCAGGATCTCGGCCAGATCATCCTTGGTCCGATCGTCAAGATAACCAACGATGCCAAAATCAATCAGGGTAATCGCACCGGACCGGTTGACCATGATATTGCCGGGATGGGGGTCGCCATGGAAGAAGCCGAATTCGAAGAGCTGCCTCAGGATCAGATGGGCTCCCCTCCGGGCAATCTCCTTTGGCTTTTGACCGAGGGCGATGATCCCTTCCCGATCCGAGATCTTCACCCCATCGATCTCCTCCATCACAAGGATCTTATCGGTGCATAACTCCCGGTAGATCTTTGGAACCACAACCCATGGATCGTCTTTGAAGAATCGATCAAATCTGAGGATGTTCCGGTATTCATTTAAGAAGTTGAGTTCCCTTCTTATCTCCCGTTCGAAGATCCGGATCGTCTCCACCGGTCGGAACTGTCTGATGATGCCGGCAAAGGATCGGGCGAAAAGGGTGAGGAGCTCCAGATCGGTCCTGATTCTTTCACCAACATCGGGTTTTTGAATCTTGATCACCACCCTCTCCCCATCAAGCCTGGCCCGGTGGACCTGGGCAATGGATGCTGATGCGAGCGGAGTCGGATCGATATCGGTCAATCGGCGATAATTTTCACCCAGCTCCTCCTTCAGGATCGGTTCGATCTTATCGAACCCAACCGGAGGCGCTTCATCCTGGAGGGTGGCCAGATCCGTTGCGATGCTCTCCGGAATCAGATCCGGTCTGGTGCTGAGGAACTGACCGAGTTTTATGAAGGCCGGACCGAGCTCGGCAAAGGCACCGGCGAGCCGCTGGCCAATCCGGAGCCGGGCCAATTTTTTCTTGGGGATGAATATCGATCGGATATTCTCCAGGTAAGAGCCAAAACCTGAGGCTTCAATCGCCTGAGAAAAGCCAAAACGGACAAAGACGGCCAGGATCTCCTGGAGTCGCCTCAGATGTTCGACCCGGGCCATCTATTTCTTGCGCTTCAGGATGGAATCGACCTTCCTGGTCAGCTCAGCGATCTCCTCCTTTGAGGCAAAAGGCAGCCTCTCTTTGAGGAACCTCAAAAGCCGCTCCTCATACTCTCCAACGGAGGTGGTGATCCTCTTGAGCCGCGGATACCGATCCTCCACCTCCTTACCTCTTTCGATGAACTCCCTCCCCCGCTTGGAGAGGAGGTCGACGGTTGACAAGGCCACACCCAGTCCAAACTCGATCGTCTCCCTGATCATGATTACCTCCTTTCTCTGCGCTTCAACTTCCTCACTTCACCCACCTTGACCGTGAGACCGATCCGGTCAAGATACTGGAGGATGGGAAGCGCATATTTCCTGGTTGTGCCGACGGCCTTCCGGAACTCGGAGACCCTGATCTCTCCATTCCGTTCAAATATCTCCTTAACGATCTCTTTTGATCTCTCAATCGCATCTCGATGGAAGATAAGCTCACCGACATCGATCAGCTTATCGGTGTCGATGAGCATCCGGATGATCGGAAGGACCCGATCCCCGAACTTTGCAACCAGCTCATCGATCTTCTTGGGTTGAAATAGATTGACCGAATACTCATGCTCGATCCGGCGTGCTAAGGCCAGATCCTCCTCCTTTATCTCTAAGCTGAAATCGGCGGCCATAATAAAATCACCGCTCTGCTTAAATTTACCGCTGCTAATAAGCTGTCGGATTGTAAAGTTCACCAGAGCGTGATCGAAGTCGGAGAACTGGGACTTGAGCTCCCCGATCCCGATCCCCTTCCGGGTGGGGTTCTGGCGGTGGAACTCCTCGACAACCTCGGTAATCATTGAGGAGAGTGACTGGAGATGGGAGGTGTGGAAGTAGTGGCGGTCGATCTCGACCACCTTCTCCCCCATCCTCTTTATCTCCTCACCGATCAGCTTCTCATCGACCCGAATGGCATGGGCAAGGGTTGAGATCCGGACCGGACGCTCCCGATATTTTAAGAGCTCAGCCTCAACCCTCCGCTCGAGAGAACCTTCCTCTAAGAACCTGAGCCTTTCGATCACTCCGCTATCCTTCCGCTTGAGCAGAGTGGTGGCGGTCTCAATCACCATCCCGCCTCCCACGGTGGTGAGGGGTGAGGCGAGCCGGACAACGAAACGGTCACCCCAGTCGCAGACGATCGGTCGATCGAAGATGAACTGGACTAACCCCTCCTCACCAGGAGCAAGATTATTCTTCTCCAAAATTATCACCCTGGCCATCGCCTCGGCGCTCCCGATATGGAAGATGAGGGTATGGCGATGGCGGATCGGTCGTGGGGCGGAAGGGAGGACCTTGAGCCGGGCCGAGATGAGCCGGGTTGGCTTGAAATAACCGGGCTGGACTAAGGCGAACCCCCGCTCCACCTCCTTCTTCTCCGCCCCCTGAAGG
>QNBE01000074.1 GCA_003645615.1 Caldifarciminota bacterium | reverse complement strand
GTCCCACCGAAGGTCCTGGTCCACAGGGTATCACCATCAGCATCGGTCTTGATAAGATAGACATCCTTACCCGCACCGTAGCTCTTAGTGAATCCAGCGATGATATAACCACCATCGGCGGCCTGCTGAACTGAATAGGCTATATCCTCGTCTGTTCCACCGAAGGTCCTGGTCCACAGGGTATCACCATTGGCATCGGTCTTGATGAGATAGACATCACCGCTTCCTGAACCGTAGCTATAGGTCACTCCAGCGATGATATAGCCATCATCGGCGGTCTGCTGAACTGAATAGCCAACATCCCCGTCCGGCCCACCGAAGGTCCTGACCCACAAGGTATTACCATCAGCATCGGTCTTGATGAGATAGACATCACAGTCTCCTGCTCCGTAGCTAAAGGTGTATCCAGCAATAATATAGCCACCATCAGTGGTCTGTTGAACAGACCGACCCTGATCCCAGTAATCGCCACCAAAGGTTCTGATCCATAGGGTATTACCATCAGCATCAGTCTTGCTGAGATAGACATCAACGCTTACTGCTCCATAGCTATTGGTCTCTCCAGCGATGATATAGCCACCATCGGCGGTCTGCTGAACTGAATAGCCAACATCCCAGTCGGGACCACCGAAGGTCCTGGTCCACAGGGTATCACCATTGGCATCGGTCTTGATGAGATAGACATCAAAGTCACCTGCTCCGTAGCTCGCAGTCCATCCAGCGATGATATAGCCATCATCGGCGGTCTGCTGAACTGAATAGCCAACATCCCATTTGGGCCCACCAAAGGTCCTGGTCCACAGGGTATCGGGCTGGGCAGAAGCCAGCCCCCTCATCATCATTATGATTGTGGCGATCGGCCATGGATTCGGCTTCACCATCACTACCCCCTTTCCTTTTTCCCGCACAGGAGGGGTTTTTGTTGACTGATAACAATCATCTCTTATTTAGAAATACAAAAGAGGATCTTATGCGAGCAGAACCAGATGTAATCGCAAAATATACCCCTGACCGAACTGGCCGATGTCGGAAATCGAGGCCATCCCAACAAAACCTCACCCTATTTACAAATCTACCAAGGGCATCGTAAATGAGGACATCTTCTTCGGTCTGAAAGAATACCCGATGTGATGCTGGATTGGGATAAATGGTCAATGAGGGTGCGACGGAGTAATGGTTCTGTTCTTTTTGCCCAACGGAGATGTCATGAGTAAAGATTCGTATCTGGTCTAAATATGCCCGAAAATTACCGGTCTCTTTATTGGGATTGTCATCGTAACCGACCGATATATAACTTATCTCTTTATCCACGATCGGAAGCAGATCCACCTCGACATAGAGCCACTCTTTGAGAGGATAATTCCTCCCTTCCGGATATGCTGGATTTTCATTCTGGTCCAGTGGTGAAAGGTGACGTAGTTTTGTTCCATCGGTGCAGTAGAGGTCAATTGCGACATGCTTTTTTAGATAGTGATATATGAGATAACTCAAGAATGTTCCACTATCCACAGGTATCGGTTTATTAAAGCAGAGGAAATAGCAATAGGAGTTATTTAGTGATGATGTGTCCTCACCAGCAACGCGTAAATAATGGGTACCAGCTGGAACCGGAACACCCATCTCCTGAGTGACAACCCCGCACTCGGGCTTCGGTCCACCCCAGGGCCCGGTGACATTTGCCAATTCGATGACCGAATCAGTAAACGGGTAAGGATCCCCGGGTTCAAATCCAGTAAAGAAGAGATCATACTCATCCCCCAGTACCCATTTCACATGTGCCAGATTGTCCTCACCATATCCTTTATAATAGTATCCCTTGGTATAATAACCTCCTAAGGTATCCCGATTTGTGCTTGAGGTTACAATGGTCGGCTCGATCTGGGTATCTTCATGCCATTCGTTCCAAGAGGTTATCAGTATCAGTCCGTCAATGCCGGGGTCGCTCCAGACCTTTGCTGTAATCAGGGAGCGTCTAAAAGTCGAGTAGTGGGGCAGACCCTCATCGAACTGCCTGGGTATGATATAGGCACTGCCACCGGCCCCAAGGTTATTGAATCCGGGCATGGCATTGGGAATGTAATATCGGTTTACGGAATGGGCCGCATCAAACCATTTCTTGTGTTGACTTAGCACCTCCTTCAGGAACCCTGTCTGTTTTGGATAACCAGCATACTGACTTGGTCCATGCCAGTTATAGGAGGTTATCGCATCATAAAGCTCTATTCTTGAAGGGATTGGCGTATAATAAGATGCCTCATCAGCAATAAGATAGAGCCCATAGCCGAGTGAATCAACCGCTGCCCTTGCCCAGCTCATTGCCGATGCGATGTCGCCCTTAAATGTCCGGGTAAGGTAAATGGCCAGGACATGCCGGTTATCGATCTGAAGATAAGAGGGCGCTGAAAAATAGGTTTGGGCAATGTATTTAACATCGCTCACAAACTTTTCCCTGGTTGCTGGATCATCAAAATTCGGGGAGTTACCCAAAAGACCGACAGTCTCGTAAAAGATACAGAACTTAATCGAAGAGGAATTAAGCTCTGGAACAAGATAGAATCTCACCGTTGTATCCACATCGGTATCTTTCCCCCACCAGGAAACAACCCAGATCGAGATCCCGGCTTGTTCGCACCAATTTATATGCCTTCGGATCACCACCGGATCCCTTGAGGCATACTCGCCCAATTCTGGTGGTTGTTTGGGGATGAGTGCATTTCGCAGGTACCCCTCATCCCAGTGGGGATGATGGGGGACTCCATACCAGGGATAATAGTATACCCCCAGCCGATGGCCGAACATTGAATTGACACAAACCAGGCCTAATATAACAACAGCGTAGGTCTTTTTAGACATACTCCACCTCCTTTAACAATTTTTGTGGAAAGTTCCATATTTTTACCCCATAGCCTCACCTATTCAGCGGTATACAGATCGGAGGAATCTGGAGCTTGGGCAGATCATGGCCCCTCTTTAATTACGAGGATCTTTTTCACCTTTCCCTTAGCTACAATAAAAAATATTCCCGATGAGCTAATGGTAATCCATCTCGGGATGGGAAAATTACCATCCACTACTTCTCGACCCATGGAGTCGAAAATACGCACTCTTCCACTGGCGAGTATCTTACCATTAATCAGTGTAGCTTCATTGCCTATTAAATTATCCTTTTTCTCCGCCACTGATGGGAGATTCTTCGTTACCGCCAGCCATACCCAATTATTCTCATCACAATAGCCTATATAGAGGGCATCATCAATGGCGATCGAAATCGAGGCATTCCATCCACCAATGGTATCGATAACTTCGGTCACCCAGGTTGAATCATACCCCTCAGCATGTTTCAACAAGCACTCATTATGGCAGTGATAGGCAATGTGAAGAAGTCCCCGGTTATCTTTTACAATTTTGTTACTCCAGCCTTTCTTGGAAAATTGGCCACCGGAATCGACGACATAGATCTGCCAAGAATTCGATTCTTTCTGGACAAATCGAAGATCGTATCTTCCACTCCCTGTCCAATAAACACTGATTTTGGGTAGGTTGAAATTATCAAGCACAAGCGAGTTATGGGCACCGGCATTTCCAATAACTGGTTTCTCAATGCGCCAGTTGGTTCCATCGAAATGTAGATAGCGGAGGTCCCCCCATAAGGTGCAATCGGTAATGTGAGGATGGTTTTGATCATCAATTTCAATTGATGGCGAGTAACCACCAACTTCCGAGATGAAGGTTTTTATTCTCCATCCACTTTGTGTTTTTACCGCATATGCAAGATAGGAACCCCGATGGTAGACGATGTGAGGAATTTGATTCTGATCGATTGCAAGGTCGCAATAATCACCACTGGGCTTAATTGTATCGACGGTCTCGATCAACCAAATTCCGTTCTCCCACACCCCATAACTTAAATTCTCAGCGCTATCAAAAAAGGCAACATGAATCCTGCTCCAACGGTCAATCTCTGCGGCTGGTCCACCATTATTATATGAGGCACTGCTACAGACCTTTTCTCTCTGCCACCCGTTTTCGGTCCAGTAACTATGGATTAGTTTATCAGCCGAATAATAAAAGAGATGGGGACGGTGTTCGTGGTCAACAGTAACCCCGGTACCGCGGGAAGGACTGGAATCCACTAAAAATCGATACCATATCGTAAGAATGATTAGAATCATCGGCAAGAATTAACGCATCACCACGATCCTTTCTGTTAGACGAGAACCGGATGCCTCGATCTGACAGAAGTAAATGCCGGATGGTAGGGGACGACCTGAAAAGTCGTTTCCATCCCAGAATAGGGTATAATCGCCCGGAGCCGCATACCCATGCGAGATATCTTTCACCACCTGACCAGAAGCGTTTAAGATGCGCACACGTAACTCACAGGGGTTTCTAACCTTATAATGAATCTTTACCCTTCGATTGCAAGGATTAGGGAAGATATCCAACGACAATGGGGAAGGGTGTCTAACCTTCTCACTCAACCCTGGAGAACCACCCAGCTTCACCAAGAAGAGATCACAACCATTCTGTGAGTTATTATAACCTTTCCCCACAATGATGAAATTACCTTCGGAGGTTTCCTCGATGGAATTAGCCTCGGCCCAATGAGCACACTCGATATACTTTTCCCACTGAGTATTTAAATCGATGTCGGTCTTTAAGATGAACATCCTCCTCTGCGGCGGCAAAGAATGATGTGTATATCCAGCGGCAACAAAACCACCATCGTTGGTAATATCGACCGAGTTGAGCAGATCATTATCGTATGGCACCCCGAATGTAATATCCTTCACGATATTGCCGTTCTTATCCGTCCGAATCAACCAGGCCTCGACATCGTTGGCGACAACCTTATGGGAGGCAATGATGAACCCTTCATCGGCCAATTGCTTAATGCCTTTTCCCTCACAGCCACTGTATGTTTTTTCCCAGGTAATATTCAACGAGCTGTCAAGCTTTATGAGGTAGAGATACGAAGAGCTGCTTTCGACCTTGAGTCCAGAGATAATATACCCACCATCTGATGTCTGTTGACCGCTATATCCCCTCTCATAAATGTCGGGGGTTCCGATAATCTTATGAGCTAATGCATTTCCGTCAGCGTCTGTTTTCAAGATGAAGATATCGGGATCACTCGTTTCCCAATCCCAAACCGTTCCGATCAGAACGAACCCTTTGTCTGTGGTTTCCTGCACGTAGTGAGCCTTAGTGTAGTCATCCAAGGAGTAGGTTTTCTTCCAAATCATATTTCCCGACTTATCAAATTTGGCTAATATCGCTTCGGTATAGGCATCCCCCTCACTTGCAACAGTTCCTGCTATCACATAGCATCCGTCACTGGTTAAAGCGATGGAGTTACCACGGTCACTATCGCCCGAACTTCCGAATGTCTTTTCCCACAAAAGATTGCCGTCGTGATCGGTCTTGAGAATCCAAAGATCTCGATAGGATCCGGAGACACCTTTGGTTCCTGCAGTTATGTAACCATCTCCGGTTTCTCTGACACACCGTCCTTCATCCTGACCATGAAAATCCCCGTAGAGTCTGGTCCAGAGGGTATCTGGAGCCTGGGCAAAAAGGCTATCCACTATAAGTATTGCCCAGATGAGACACGTTGCTCTAATGGCTCTCATAGCTCCTCCTTTCACTTCCCGTTTTTGACAAGTTTGAAGACCTTACTATCATTAACACAGAGAAAATAGATTCCATTCTTCAACTGTTGGCCCAATTTGATCTCGCTCTGCTTGGTGGAGAGGCGGAAGGATAGAATGAGGCGACCGGAAGGGTCATAGATCCTGATCTTGGCCCCTCTTGGCAGAGGCGGACTAAATTTAATTATTACCCCATCCTGAAAAGGATTTGGGAAGGCAGTGAATCTTACCGGGGGTTGGTGGGAAGGAAATTCCTTTATCACCGCAACATTACCAAGTGAGTCAGTTTTGATGAGGTACACATCATACCTCGTAGACCCGGTGATGATATACCCTTTGTCCTTCGTCTGGTGACCACACTCTCCAGAGGCATCCCTCAAACCCTCAGGATACATTCGACACCAAATCTCATTCCCTTGGGAATCCAGCTTTAATAGGAAAATTTTGTGATTGATTCCCGAAGGTTTACTACCGATCAAAATGTATCCTCCGTCGAGGGTAGGCCTGATCGCCCTTGCCACTCCTTCGTATATTTTTGTCCAGAGACTATCCCCGGTTGAATCTGTCTTTATGACAAATGTTTTCTGCACTGACCCAAAAGACCAGGTTCCACCGGTACAGATGTAGCCCCCATCCGGAGTGGTTCGTATTGAATGGGGATGTTCATCCCTCTCCCAACCATAAATCTTTGCCCATAAGACATTACCCGCAGAATCGGTTTTGATAATCCAGATATCATAGTCTCCTTGAAATGTCGTGGTGAGGGCGAGAAGTATAAAACCAGCATCTTTGGTGGGTAGGAAGTCCTTTCCACAATCACCACTTGGACCGGTATAAGTCCTCTCCCACAATTTGATACCGTTTGAATTCACTTTCATTAAATATACATCAGCATCACTGGCATAACCTTTTGTTCCACAGACTGCAAAGCAGCCATCCGCAGTCTGATGAACGCTTTTAGGAGATAGCCTCTTCGAAGAGGAATAAAGATTTTCCCACCGGATATTGCCGAGAGAGTCAAGATTTATGAGATAGATGCACTCATATGTAGCCGGATGATCAAACACCCCACAGACGATAAAACCATGATCGTGGGTTTCCTCAACACCGTAACCATAATCGCTACCCTCTCCACCAAATGTCTTCGTCCATAAGGTATCTCCATACTTATCTGTCCTTATGAGATAGATATCGGCAAATCCAGCTCCGTAAGACCAGGTGTATCCGGTAATGATATATCCACTATCACTGGTCTGTTCAACACAGTAGCCCTTATCGTATTTGTTCCCCCCATACTGTCTTTCGAATGTGATCGAAAAGAGCATCGCCGGAATAAGAATCAAAACCATATACGGCCTAAAAGCTTTCATTTTAAGCCTCCAATCCTTAAAACCTTTTTGACCAGTTGAGAGTTTCCGACTTCGAAGATCAGAAAGTAGATACCGCTCGGAACAGGTTTATTTTTGCAATCCCTGCCGTCCCAGAAGACCCGATTGATGCCCCTCAATTCCCTAATCTTTTGTCCTAAAATATTGTATATGCTTATCCTATCTCCATCGCCGAAGTCTCCACTGATAAATACCCCTCGGTGGAATGGGTTAGGGTAGATGGTAAAACTTGTGGAGCCCGGGTGAGGATTCGCTCTCGCTTCGATACCGGGAGACTTCTTTATCATCGAAATTCTCGATGCATAAGGATGGCTAAGAAAGATGGTGTTTGTTATCGTATCAATATTTATGGATTTCCTCGGGCCATTTATGGGATCGATAACGGTGGTCGAATAATACACATCGGTAAGAAGAATATCGACTATGGAGTTTGTCGAACAGTCAATGATTGCGATCGCATCGTAAATTCCCACATCGGGTTGAGAATAGAAAACCGGCCACCACAGAGTATTATCGGAGGGGTTATGAAGTAAACCAAAATTTATATATGTGCGAGAGGGGAGGAATATTTTTGTTAGGAGAGAGTCGGTGACTCCGTCGATTACAGCTACAAAATCGGGGTTACCAGAGCATGAGATATAGACCAGGTTATCGATTGGGTCGTGGGCAAAGGCAATCGGCCAGGCCTCACCACCTTCCCTTAGATCGACCCTCGTGATTATCGAATCACCGGCACCATCGATGATTGTAACATCTCCGTCAAGATAACTTACGGCATAAACCTTATCCGAGACATGATTGTATCCGATGATATTGGGTAGACCGCCACATCCCAGAGTGGCGATCACTTCGTCAGATTGGCAGTCGATGACATGGACATGAGCGGGAGGAGACTGTGTACTTACATAACATTTATTATCTCTTGGATTCCAGGCGATGAAGTTCGGAGATTCGTCCGGGAGTTTAATTGTCTTTATGAGACTATTGTTTCCGGCATCAATAACCGAGACATTGTCTGAATAGGTATTTGCAGTGTATAGTTTATTATCGGTGGCATCAAAGGCTATCGATTGGGCACCTTTCCCCTCAAGTTTGACAATCGCAACCGTGGAATCATTGGAGCAGCTTATAACAGTTAGGGTGTCGTTGTAATTATGGGAGACATAGAAATTCTGATCGTTGTGGATACAATCGCGAGGATGGTTGGCGGAGCGCTTTATAACGACCTTTTCAGGTTTTGCAATTGCCACATAACTACTGGTAAACCGAGAAACCGATAGACATTTAAGAATGTCAGGATTCAATGTCGAATTGATCGGTGGATATCCAATCACGATATTGACTCTTCCGGTTAGATTCCGGGCATCGTAGGAATCGAGGGTATAGCCAGGGTTATTGGAATATCCGGTATTTGCAATCCATATCCGATTGAGATTGTCATCCCACAAAATCGTCTCTGGATTTTCATCCGTGGGCAGATGCTCGATAACTGTTTGGGTATAGCAGTCTATCACATCTACCTGATCTCTATCAGTGGAAACGAAGACACGGTTATCGAGAGAGTCGAAGGCCATACCATCAACCCATTTGCCATTAATTGGTATGTTGGTGAGCACCTGATTAGTCTGGCAGTCTATAACCGTCACTATTTCATCGTATCCACCCACGTATATCAGGTTCATGATTGAGTTGTAGGCAAGAACTTTTGGTTGTTTACACACCGGAATCGTTGCAATTACCGAGTCGCTACTGCAATCAATCGCCACTACTTTATTATTTGAATATTGAGTACCATAAATCCTGTTGTCCTTTGGGTCAAAGATCTGACTCATTATATGTTCTTCCAATTTGATTGATGGCAGGATTGTATTACCTGTGCAATCCAGGACATCAACGAGGGGGTCGTAATGGAAACAATACACCTTATTGGAGATGGGGTTAAATAAGAGATGCGGATAAGACCGCTCCGACGATTTTCCAGTCATTGGTATCTCCGTAATGATGCTATCATTGGAGCAATCTATCACCACGAGAATAACATTCGTCGTATTGCCTTTTTTCCTCGAACAGTAGACTTTATTCTCCAAGCTATTCCAGACGAGGTCGGTCGGTCGCCTACCCTTCAGTTGAATCACTTTTAGGACCGAATCTGTCTCTCCATCAATTACCGATAAAGTCGAGTCTCTCCAACCAAGACAGTAGAGTTTGTTCTCGATATGATTGTAAGCCAGAGCGATTGATCCATATCCCACCTTTATGGAATTGATCCTCCCTTCATTGTTACAAACTGAAACATAATTGCCCGTTCCATAATTATATCTGCCGATCGCGTAAATCTTCCCATTCCGGGAATTAATGGCCAATTTTTTGGGCCATAGAACTCCTCCCCGTTCGTCGGGCAGTAGTATGGGGGTGATGGAATAGTCGGGATGGCCTTTCAGTGGATGCGCAATATGAGAGGGGGTGGCAAATTTCCGATCGTCCTCAAGCCTAAGGACTCTCATTTTCAAAATATCTGAATCTACGAACCGAGGATTGGCTAACACCATCTCCCCAACAATAGGTTCGGTAATGGCGATGGCTATAATGAGTAACCCACTCATGGCACCTCCTTGCAAGATGTAAGGAGACTAATCGAGATTTATAACCAAAATTATAAACAGATTAGGATGATCTTTCCCTTATTAAAGAATTGAGGAGTTCTCTCGTAAGTGGGTGAGGATCGGTTTTCAAATCCCTTTTTAATACATCTCTTAGTTCTTCGTAGGTCTTCTTCACGCCGCCGAGATTATTTAATTTGGCATAACATCTCATTAGAAGACGATAGGCCTCCTCATTGTAAGGGTCGGCGCTAATGAGTTCCCTACAGAATATAACCGCCTTTTGATGATTCTGCATCTTATAATACCCTTTCGCGAGATTCTCTAATAAGTCCAGATAGAGAGCTTCAAATTCGAGCCGTAACTTCTGTGACCATTCCCCATAGAAGGAATCCATAAAGCCACCACGGTAGAGGGAAAGTGCTTTTTCGAGTTCCACCAGACCCCCGATATGATTCCCATCATTGATCAAGCCCTGGCCGAGGTTTATGAGGCGTTTGAATTCTTCGATATCGACCCAGAATTTCAGATCGGAAGAAATTTTATAGTAACCTCTTTCAAAAATAATGATGTTTTTACGTATCGTTCTTCTTATCCAGTATAGAAAGTTGTGGAATAACTGGCGGG
This sequence comes from Caldifarciminota bacterium, assembly GCA_003645615.1. Classification (GTDB taxonomy): domain Bacteria; phylum Hydrothermota; class Tepidihabitantia; order B36-G15; family B36-G15; genus B36-G15. Next base: position 1,043 of record QNBE01000074.1, on the reverse strand, counting down.
CAATTTTAGGATTATGATCGGGCCAAAATTCACCGGTGACCCCATCTCGTGTTAGGAATTCGTTACGATGAACAACCAAGAAATAAAAAAGTTCTTCAACTTTTTTTGTCCTCCAGGGCCTTTTTAGAAGTTCGCCATCGATTTTTATCTCGGGAATACCGAAGAGCCGTATAATAATATCAAAGTTCTCCTCTTCAGGCTCAACTAAGGTATCAAATATCTTCCGACATGGAACCTTGGATAAGGCAGACCGGAGATAACTGGAGTGGACTTCCATCGATTTAACGAACTTTATTAGCTCCGGTGAATATTTAATTTGATCAATGAAGTGATATTCATAGCCATTCTCTTCGGCAATTTGAATTGCCCGAGAGAGTGATTTGTAAGCAGATCTTCGGTTGTTCTCCATGATATGAAGCCAAGCAGATAGGAGATTCCAGGTCATCATGCGTTGCTTCGAATCCTTTAACACCGGTCTCACCTTTGCTAAAATCTTCCGAGCTGATCCAGCATTTCTTAGGGAAAGTTCTGCTATCGCTAAAATTAGTAAGAATGAAGCATTATGTAAGGGATATTTGGAGCATTTTAGACTCTCGGTAATAAGCTCCTTAGCCTTGAAAAAATCTCCCCGTCTCAAAGCCACTTCGGCCCGATCTCCCAAGATGCCCGCAAGTAGTTGATTATTGCCGGTGCTCTTGGCAATCTTTTCCGCCCCCGACAAAAATTGTTCTGCATCATCTAAATCTCCTCGGTACATATTGACCGAGGCCAAATTAGAGAAACACTGGACCTCAGTGCCTTTATCGTTTAAAAGTTGGGAAAATTTTAGGGCCTCTTTGAAGACCGACTCAGCTCTGGCTAATTCTCCAACGGAGATGAGAGAAACCCCGAGGTTATTCAAAACCGATATCAATAGTGGGGTGATTTCTGATGATAAGCGATCTCTGAGATACTCGAGATTCCTTGTCGCAGTTGAGAAATCGCCAGAAATTATGTTCGCGACAGCAAAATTATGTAGGCAAATAGCGATATAATGATTATCT
>QNBE01000073.1 GCA_003645615.1 Caldifarciminota bacterium | reverse complement strand
ATTCCAGAATTCATCAAACCGGTCTTCTATTCTCAAATCTATCAGCGCTACTTGCCCAGATTGGCCTCTGAGTGGGAATCACGGATCGGGGCAATTGGGGACGAATTTGATCGCATCATTGAGTGGTTTAAGAGAAACACCCATAAAGATGAAGCGGTCCTCGGCTACATCGATGTTAGCGCAATGATTCTATCCCGTTCTGGTAACCCCATCGTTTTAGAGCCGATCTATGAACTGAGTAAAGCTCGGGAGAGGGTGCGTCGCTATCTCGGCCTCCTCTATGAGAACGAAGGAAAATTTGTTTCGATTTTGAGAAAGAGAGATATCGATTACGTTCTTTACGATCGTGGGTTCTTACTCGATGACTCCAAAAGTTCGCTTCGCTACATCTTCGCCATCGACCGGATCGAACGGAAATCAGCCGCCTTTATGATGCATTTCTACCCCGAGAGTATTCCTGGGCTTTCGTTGAGATATCAAACCCTTTCCTATCGTATCTTCAAAGTTGATACTTCCCAGATCCAGGTTGATCTCAACTATTCTCCTTATTTCGATCCAGCCAATTTTAATCTTGAAGGGGGATACTTCATCGACTACCAGGGGGGAAAGCGGATCGATCAAGAGGTCATGAAGACTATCGCCCTCTACAACCGTGGCGTAAGCTCTCTCACCCATGGTGATCCTACCCGTGCCGTCTCTTATTTTAATGAGGTAAATCGACGCTTGGAGGGACTTGACCACACCAATCTCTATCTTGCAATTGCCTATGAGCGAATTGGAAAATGGGATGAGGCGCTGAAGACCCTCAAAAAGGCTATCATCCATGAACTGGTCTCCTCAGAACACTTTCGATTTCTCGGCACTATCCTGAGGAGATTTCCCCCGGATCGATCGATCCCCATCTTTCAGGAGTATGTAGAGCTTGCCCGGTCATCATCTGAAGCACACCTCTGGTTTGGTTACTTCCTCGCCTCAGCAGGTAGATTTGACCAGGCAAAAGAAGAGTTTCTCACTGCCAAGCGTCTCGATCCTGAAAATCCAGAGATCGATATCGCTCTTTCCCGAATCGAGCATGAATTGTCAGGACAGAAACCTGGCCCTTGACCGGTTGGGAAAAGTCAGTTATAATTACTTTGGAGGTGCTATGAAGAAGGGAATCCATCCCAAATATGTGGAGTGTGTGATCACCTGTTCCTGTGGTCATGAGGTCAAGACCCGCTCGACCAAACCAAAGATAAAGGTTGAGATCTGCTCTAAGTGCCATCCCTTTTTCACCGGAAAACAGAAGATCGTTGACACCGAGGGGAGGGTTGAAAAATATCGTCGCAAATATAAACGATGACTATCCATTCCTTAAAAAAACGTGTTGATCAGCTAAAGGAGTTTCTTTGAGTCTAATAACTTAATTTCTAAGAAGGAGAAACTTTCTCGACTTGCCTCCCAACCCGATTTTTGGGATAACCCCAAAAAGGCAAGAGAGGTCCTCGCTGAACTAGAGGAGATTGAAGATAAGCTCAATCGCCTTAATAATCTTTCCAGAGCCATATCCGATCTGATCGAATTGGAGACTATCGAGGGTATCGATGAGGCCGAAATCAAAGCTGAGATGGAACGGATCGAGAGAGAATTAAAAGAGTTTGAGCTGGGGCTTCTTCTAAACGATGATGAGGATCGAAAAAACGCTATTTTAACAATCCATCCCGGCGCTGGTGGGGCGGATTCCTGTGATTGGGCCGGGATGCTACTCAGGATGTATCAGCGATTTCTGGAACGGAAAGGGTTTAAGTATCGAATTCTTGATCTCCAACCCGCGGAAGAGGGTGGAATCAAGAGCGCAACATTAGAGGTTACTGGCCCCTACGCCTACGGCATACTAAAATACGAAGTAGGTGTCCATCGGCTGGTAAGGCTTTCTCCCTTCGATGCCGCCCATCGTCGGCATACTTCCTTTGCCTCGGTTTTTGTCTATCCTGAGACCGAGGGAATCAAAGTGGAAATAAAACCGGAAGACTTGAAGATTGAAACATTTCGGGCTTCGGGACACGGTGGACAGCATGTCAATAAGACCTCAAGCGCAGTTCGAATAACTCACCTCCCTACCAACATAACGGTCCAGTGCCAGAACGAGCGATCCCAGTATCATAACCGTATCACCGCTATGAAGATCCTTCGGGCAAGATTATATGAGTATTATCGGAGGAAGGAGGAAGAAAAACGGAGAAAATTTGAAGATCAGAAGACCGAGATCGCCTGGGGTAGGCAGATCCGATCCTATATCCTCCACCCCTATAAATTGGTAAAAGACCACCGGACCAATTTAGAGGTCTCCAATGTTGATGCCGTCCTCGATGGTGAGATCGATAAGTTTATCGAGGCGGCAATGAGGAGCTGTTAAGCTTATTAAGTAATTCCCGATCTAAGTTCTGAAACTCATCTCTTTTCTTAAGGCGGAAAGTATGATAATTACAGGAATCTTTCGGTTCCGTCCCTTCGATAAAATAAATCTCTCTCACCTTCGGACACTGCCTGGTTGCCAGTAGGCCGGTCAGAAGGCAGATTTTTCGACTGACAACACCGGGAGGGATGTCAAAATCCCTCTTATCCTTCACGATAAGCTTCATCAATCTCCCCCAGATTGGTGCCGCCACCCTTCCACCGGTGGCACCCCTGAAAATCCTCCTCGGCTGATCAAACCCGATCCAGATTCCCGTAGTGAACTGGGGGGTAAATCCAATAAACCAGGCATCGGTGTAGTTGTCCGTAGTGCCGGTCTTCCCGGCTGCCGGAGAATTGAAGCCAACCTTTCGAATTCGATAGCCGGTACCACCATCAACCACTGCCTTCATAGTTGATACCGCAACATAAGCAGTCTGGGGTGAGAGCACCCTTTCCCCATATGGCTCGTTACGCTCCAAAACATTGCCATCTCGATCGACAATCTTTTTGATCAGAATTGGATTCACCTTTACCCCAAGATTGGCCAAGGTAGTATAGGCCGCAGTCATCTCCAGCAGTGATACCTCGCAGGCTCCCAGTCCTAAGGAGATAACCGGTTTGAGTCGCGAGCGGATCCCCATCCGATAAGCATAGTTCATCACTACTTCAGGACCAATATTACGGATGAGCCTTACCGCTACCAGATTGCGGGAGAGGGCAATCGCCTTCCTTAAGGTGATCGTGCCCAAAAATCTCCGATCATAATTGGATGGTTTATAGATCGTATCCGTCCCTGGAATATGGATACGTATCGGGGCATCAAAGACAAGGTCAGCCGGAGTGAAGCCATTATCAAGGGCAGCAGCAAGTAAGAATGGCTTAAAAGCAGATCCCGCCTGTCGTTTTGCCTGAACAGCTCGATTAAACTTAGAACGGGTAAAGTCCCTCCCTCCAACCAACGCTCTTACTTCCCCGGTTTTGTTGTCAATCACCACAATCGCACCCTGAATATAATCAGGTGACTTTTCTTGATAGGGCAAGGTATCAACAATAGCTCTCGTGATCTCAAACTTGTGTTCATTCTCCAACTCAATAAGGGCGGAATCAAGGATCGATTCTGCCCGCTGCTGGATATCCAAATCCATGGCAATGTAAACCGAGGCACCGGATCGATAGAGAAAGTCGTAACCGTATTTAAATTCCAAATACTTTCTCACCTCCTCAAGATAGTACTGGCCGATCTTCGGCTTCGGTTTTGGGGGGGTGATCCTGATTGGGACTTGCTTCAGCGAGTCGAGTAGTGTTGAATCAAGATAACCACACTGGGCCATCACCTCAAGGACGATATTGCGCCTCCTCAGTGCCGCCTCTTTATTGATGAGAGGGGAATAGAGCTGAGGAGAGCGAGATATTGCCGCAATAAGTGCAGCCTCAACAACATCCAGATCTTTAACCGGTTTGTTGAAGAAGAACTTACTTGCGGTGGCAACCCCATAGACCCCATGGCCGAAATATAACTGATTTAGATAACGTTCCAGGATCTCATCCTTGGTAAAGGCCCGTTCGATCCTGATTGCAAGGAGGGCCTCTTTTAGCTTTCGAGTAATACTCCGCTCTGGAGTGAGAAACATATTTCGGGCCAACTGTTGGGTGATGGTGCTTGCCCCCATTACTACCCGACCATGGATGATGTTCTCATATATGGCCGCCAGAACTCGTCTCATGTTGATACCCCAGTGTTTATAGAAGTCACGGTCCTCGATTGCAATATAGGCGTGCTGTAGAGAAAGAGGAATGTCTTCAATCGGAACAACCTCTCGCTTTTGCTCAAAGAACTCTCCTACCAAGCGATTTTTGACATCAAAGATTTTGGTTGTCTCGGGAGGTTTGTAGGTCATGATCACTTCCAGCGAAGGGAGATCGCGAGAAAGCCATAGGTAGGCGCCAAGACAAATCCCAAGAAAGAGGACAAGCAGACCGAGAATGATGTAGAGTACCGTCCTGATCGTCTTCATTTTTTAATCATCAAGATCTTAAGAATTCGGATAAGGGTTGAGCGGAGGTCCCGGCGATGAACAACCATATCAATTAATCCGTGCTCCAGAAGAAATTCAGATCGCTGGAATCCAGGGGGGAGCTTCTGACCAATGGTTTGCTCAATGACCCTGGGACCAGTAAATCCGAGCAGGGCACCGGGTTCGGCAATGATTATATCTCCCAAGGATGCAAAAGAGGCCATTACCCCCGCCATAGTCGGATGGGTCAGCACGGTTATATAAGGGATGGAAGCTTGAGCAAGGAGCGCCAACTCGGCTGAAGTCTTTGCCATCTGCATAAGGGAAAAAATCCCTTCCTGCATCCTTGCCCCACCTCCTGAAGCAGTGAGAATTACGAGTGGGATCTCCTCTTTGCGGGCGTGACGGATTGAATGGGCAACCATCTCCCCTACTACGGACCCCATACTCCCTCCCATAAACCCGAAGTCGGTGGCAACAAAAACAACCGTCTCTCCACCCAATCGGGCGCGCCCGGCAATCACGCCTTCCTCAAGCTTCGATTTCTGCTGTGCTTCCTTCAATTTTTCGCTATAACGAGGAAATCCCAATACATTTCTGGTCTTAAGAGCAAGCGGAAACTCATCGAGCTTCCCCTCATCAAGTAGAAGGGCAATATACCTACGAGCTGGAATTCGGAAGTGAAAATTACATTTCGCGCAGGTCCAGAGATTCCGCTCCAATTCTTTCTTATAAAGTATTTCCCCACAAGACTCACACTTGAGCCACAAACCATCAGGAATAATAATCTTAGCCTCGGGTTTCTCCTTGGGTTTCTTACCGCGTCGGAAGAACATAAAGAATTTTAACCCCAGTCAACATCGTGTCAATCCGATTCAGTCTACCGATAGAAGATCCAGATGAGGAGGGCAGCGGGGATTACTGCGGCTAAGGAGAATGGCAGACCGATACGGACGAATTGGAAGAATGATACCGGATGTCCTTTCTTCTTAAGGATCCCAGTTCCAACAATATTCGCTGAGGCCCCAACTGGGGTAATGTTGCCTCCAAGGGTAGTGCCAATCAGGACTCCGAATAGAAGGAGGGTACGGGGATAATTAAAATTGAGGGAGAGGGCGGTGATTACCGGCAGGGAAGCAGTAAAGAAGGGCACATTATCAACCAGAGCGGAAACCATGATCGCTATAACAATTAAGACGATGTAGGCAGAAAGGAGATCGCCCCTGCAGAAATTGCCGATTTTCTGGGCGAGCAGATCAAAGACTCCGACCCGAGTCAGGCCAGCCACGACGATGAACACCGAAGCAAGAAAGAGGACGGTTTCCCAATCAGATCTTCTAATAATCTCGATTGGGCGTTCCGCATCGGGAGGGAGGAAGAAAAGGGAAATAATGCCAACCCCAATACATAATACCCCAGGAATCTCCATCCTTCCCCTGGTTATAATCGATGAGAGGGAAAGCGCGATAATAAGAATTATGAGCAGAATCGTTGGCATCAATGTCTTTATCGGTATCACTTCAATCTTTTCGATCCTTTCTTTATATTTTCTTAAAAAGAGATACAGGACAAAAAAGGAGGTGATCGCACCAAGCTCAACGGCAAAGAACATGCTGGGTCGACCATGATAGAAGAAGAAGTCATTGAAGGTCATCCGGGCATAGCTGGCCAGTATCATACTGGGAGGATCGCCAATCAAGGTTGCTGCCCCTTGGAGATTGGAAGCAATAGCGATACAAATAATAAAAAGCACCGGAGATTTTTTAAGACGAGTGGCCAGTTCCAGCGCAATCGGAGCCACAATCAGGACCGTTGCTACATTCTCAATGAAAGCAGAGAGGAATCCAGAGAGAATAGAGACAAAGAGGATAGCCAGACCCAGATTCTTGGATCTCCGAATGAGGATGGAAGCGAGACAAGCCGGTACACCGGAAATGATAAAGGTCTCGGCGAGGATGAGGGTTCCCCAGAAGATACCGAGCACACCCCAGTTGATCGAGTTTGGTATGAGATTCACGGGTAATAGACCCAGGACGACATAGAGTAGTGCGGCACAACCAAGAAAATAGGTCTTAAATTGGTATCGAATGATGATGAGGCTGTAAGCAACGAGAAATATGGAAAGGGCAATGATCTGATCCGAAGCCACGATCGATTATACCTATCCCCTTATGAATGGCAACCCTTGACAGCAGAAGGCTGGTTGCTATGATGATATATGCCGACAGTAATAAAGAATATCGGTTTGCTTTATACCGGCCGGAGGAAACTTAAGGATGTTGACCTTTTGATCGATGGCGGTCGGGTTAAGGATATTGGCCGATTCACCGGGGGAGGCTATGATTGTGAAGGACAGACTGTCATCCCCGGATTTGTCGATGCTCATACCCACCTCATCTTTGCTGGCGATCGTGCCGATGAACTGGAAGAACGGCTACAAGGAAAAAGCTACCTTGATATTGCCCGTCGTGGCGGGGGAATAATGGCCACTGTTCGGATGACCAGAGCAGCATCTGAGGAAGAGCTATTTGAGCTTGCCCAGCAGCGGATCAAGCGGATGATTCGTTATGGGACGACAACCGTGGAGATTAAAAGCGGCTATGGCCTTTCAACCGAGGAAGAGATCAAGATTCTTAAGGTCATAAAAAATTTGAGGACCGAATCACCAATCGACATCATCCCTACCTTCTTGGGCGCTCATGTTATCCCAACCGATATCGACCGGGCGTCATATGTGGCCATGATTGTTGATGAAATGCTACCCAGGATCGCTGAGGAAAAGCTGGCTGAATTCTGTGATGTTTTCTGTGATGAAGGGGCATTCACGCTAAAGGAGACCGAAACCATCCTCTCTCGAGCAAAGGAATTGGGATTTAAATTGAAGGTTCATGCCGAGGAATTAACCCACACCGGGGTTGCCTCCTTAGCTGCAGAGATGGGCGCGGTCTCTTGTGATCATCTGAATCGGGTCAGCCTGGAGGACCTAAAAAAGATGAAGGAAAACGGAACGATTGCAGTGCTCCTCCCCGGCACCTCCTTCTACCTTGGCACCAAACCACCACCGATTGCAGAAATTAAGCGGGCGGGTGTTGACATTGCTATCGCTACCGATTATAATCCTGGGACTTGTCCCATTCTCGTGATGCCGATAATAGTCGCCATCGGTGCCCTTTATTATCGTATCCCAATCCGGGATACTATTCGGGGGGCAACCTACGGTGGTGCTTTGGCTTTGGGCAGAAAGGATATTGGTATGTTAGAGAAGGGTTTTTTGGCTGACTTGCTAGTACTCAGGACTTCGGACTTGAGTCATCTCATCTACCACTTTGCCGATGATAATTTAGTTGCAATCTTCAAAAGGGGAGATATAATTTATCATCGATGATGGGCGAGGAGACAATTGCCAAGGTTCGTGAACTGGTCGACGAGGGTAGATTTGACCAGGCAGTACTGGCTTTAAGGAGACTGGAAGCGGACAACCCCCAAGATCCTAACATCAACCAGCTGTTAGGTCATATTGCTTATCGAACCGGCGATTCTGATGAGGCGATGAAGCGATTGCTCCGTGCCTGTGAGCTCTTTGAGGCCCGAGGTGATTATATACCAGCGATTGGCTGCCTGGAGGAACTGTTGCTTATCGAACCAACCCCAGATCGGTATCTTATCTTGGCAACCTTATACGATCGGATTGGGCTCAAGAATGAGGCCCAGCGGCGGCTCTTTGACAAGGCTCAGGAGCTGATCCGGGAAGGTGATAATCGCAGTGGTCTGAGGCTACTCCATCGCATCTGTCAACTCGATGAAGGAAATCTGCATCTGAAGTTGATCTATGGTAAAATGCTTCTCTATAGTGGCGAGGAGAGCAAGGCCCGGGAATATCTCAACCAGCTTCGTGCCGTTGCAGTAGAGCAAGGAGTTAACGATATCGTTACTGAAATCGATACCTTAATCACCGAACCGGATGGGGGGGAAGAACTCGATCCCAAGAGTCGTATCGAACTGGCTAATCTCTTGAGCGAGATTGGCTCCGCTGAGGAGGCGATTACCGAGTATCTTGTGGCGGCTTCGGATCTTATCGCAACTGGTCAGACCGGTGAGGCCAGAAAGGTTTTGCAGAAAGTCTTGGAGTTAGATCCAGATAACGAGAAGGCAAAATCGGAGTTAGAGAAGTTGGGGGAGGAAGAAGTATCGGTTGAAGTAGAGGAGAAAGAGGAGGAGACACCAACAGCGGAGGAGCCGGAATTACCACCAATTGAGGCGATTGAAGGGCAGGTGGCTGATATTGAATTCCTTTTAAAAGAGGTAGAGGCAAAACCGGCCGTCGAAATCCGGCTGAGCGACCTCTTAGAGGAATTTAGGTCCAAAATGAGAAATCTCCCGGAAAGGCCGGAAGTTAGGCTGAAGGTGGGTGAAGTCTTAAGTAGCCTCCTCCTTTACGATCTGGCTATTGAAAACTACAAAAAGCTTCTCGATGTCCCTGAATTGAGATCCAGGGCAATCGAGAAGCTTGGTATTACCTATGTTCAGGCCGGGAAATATAGTGAGGCTTTACGCTATCTGGCAGAATCAATTGTAGAAAGGCCGGATAATCTGGAAGTCCGTTACAATCTTGCCCTCGCCTATCGGGGTATGGGTGACCACGAGAATGCCCTTAAGCAGCTCTCTAATATCATCTCGGTCAATCCAGACTTCCGTGATGTGCGTGATCTATACCTCCATTTGGGTGGAAAGATCGAGGAAAAGAAGGAGGCTCAGGAGTTCGTGACCAGACCATCACCTTATCCCAAATTCGAGGAGAGGGAAGGAAGGGATGAGAATATCGTTTTCATTTAGGAGGCCCGATGGATTATATCCAATTTTTTGGTCTTAGCGGAGAGCCCTTCTCAAATGTTCCCAATCCTAAATATTACTTCGACTCTCCCCAGCATGCGGCCGCTCGCAATTATCTCATTCATGCTGCTCAAGGTGTTCGAGGCCTTGCGGTTTTAACCGGTGAGATTGGCACCGGGAAGACAATGGTGATCCGAAAGATACTCTCCGATCTCAACAGCTTAGGTGGCTTTCGTGTTGGCTTGGTCATTCTTACCCACTCTAATTTTCCTCCTCGTTGGCTCTACACAAAAATTGCCAACCTGATGGGACTGAGGGATTTTGAAAAGCCCGAGGAGATTGTCGGTCGGATATCAGATCGACTGATGGAGCTCTACCATCGTGGAGAAAGAACAATTATTCTGGTTGATGAGGCTAATAAGTTAAAGGATGAAACCATCTTGGAAGAACTTAGAGGACTTTTAAACCTGGAGATTTCTGACACCAGACTCATCACCTTCATCCTCTCAGGGCTTCCCGAACTCGATAATTACTTAGCCCAAAATAAGGCCTTATATCAGCGGATTGCAGTAAAGGTCAAGCTTCGCCCAATGGGGCCGGAAACAATTAAATCATATATCGGTCACCGCTTGAGCCTGGTCAATGGCTCGACGGAAATCTTCACGGAACCGGCGATCCATCTCATCATTCGCTATTCCGAAGGGAAGGCGCGGGTCGTCAACACCATCTGCGACAATGCAATGTTTGAGGCCTTTGTCCAGAAGCGTAAACCAATCGATGAGTATATTGTCGAAAGGGTAATCTCGAACCTTGGCTACCGGTTAGAGTAATGTCCCTTACCAAGCTGAAACGTCAGATCGTTGATCTGGAATCCAAGGGGGAAATCGATAAGGTTATCGAGATTTTGGAACAGGCAATCAAGGACTATCCCAACGAAGGAACCCTCTTCAACAAACTCGGTGATCTCTATCTTAAGAAGAATCGGATCAAGGATGCGGTTGATGTATATATAAAGGGGGTTGAGGCCTTTAAGAACGAGAGCTATTTTTCTAATGCCATTGCTCTTTGCAAGAAGATCCTCCGTTATGATAAGAATCGACTTGAGGTATATCAACAATTAGGGGAGCTCCATGGCGAACTGGGTCAGAAAGGTGAGGCAGCCAACTATTACCTCCAGTATGCTGATCGAAAATTTGAAAACGGTGACATCGAAGCAGCCCTCGATGCTTATACGCACATCAAAGATCTTCTTCCCAACAATCCCAAGGTAGCGGAGCGGATCGGAGATATCTACCGACAATTGGATCGGACCAAGGAGGCAGAGGATCTTTATCGGGAAGCGATATCCATCTATGAATCAGTTGGGGAAAAAGAGAAGGCCGAGGAGTTAAAGGCAAGAATTGGTGCGGAAGAAGAACCAACCGAGGTCTCTATTGAAAGTTTGGTCTCACCTGAGGTGGCAAAACTTCTCCAGGACGATGAGGAGAAAACAACCGCTGAGGTTACAGAGGTGGAGGAGGTTGAGGAAGAAGTAAAAGAGGAAGTAAAGGAAGAAGTAAAAGAGGAAGTAAAAGAGGAGGTCAAAGCTGAGAAGAAAGTGACGGACACCATCGCCAAAACATTGGAACTTGCTGAGCTTTATCTAAGTCTCGATCGTGTTGATGAGGCCTTAGAGTGTCTGACCAAAGCAGCCGAACGTTGTTATAAGGCCAAGAATTATGATCGTGCTCGGGAAATCTACCTTAAGATTGGCGAATTAAAGCCGGCCGATCTGAAGGTAAGGCAACGCCTGATTGAGATCGCCCGTAAAACCAAGGATAATGAGCTGGCGGTCAATACCATGGTGGAAATGGCCCAGCTACTTCTCCAGCGGGAGGCGAAGTCGCAGGCAAAGAGTATGTTGAAGAGGGCCTTGGAGTTAGATCCCGAGAATGACAAGGCCCGCTCGCTGCTGGAGAAGATCGAAGAGAAGGAAAAAGAATACATTGATCTCGGTGATCTTCTCCGTGAAGAGCTCGGCGCTGAGGAACCAACCAAGCTTTCCATCGGCGAGTTAATTCAGGAATTCCGAAAGGAAGTATTTGAGAGTATCGGT
>QNBE01000072.1 GCA_003645615.1 Caldifarciminota bacterium | reverse complement strand
GGAGTAATCATTTAACGCGATAATTGAATGTCCCTCCTCATCCCCAGGACCTCCGTAGGTTTTCTCCCAAGCATGAAACTTATCACATATTCCACCGAAACTAAAGAGAACTATGATTGCTAAACGGAACGTCGATAGGACATCAGAGAGGAATTCTGTTTTATCCACTTGTTTCCTTCTCCACAATAGTCGCACCATAGTTATAGCCTCCAAAGCCAGATAACAGAACTTTCAAGATTATATCAACTCTATTTCCGGGATCAAGCATCCAATTTCAATCAAAAATCTTACTGGGAGGAAAAGCAATCTCTCTCATCTCGGCAAAGGAAATGAAATTCCAGCATAGGGTAATATCGTAGCAATTCCAAATGGATTAATCTCATTCTTCCCTTCCCAAAACCCTTTGAGAACACCAACCTCAAGCAATACCGGGGTTACTGAGCCACTATTTCCAATTCGGAAACCAACAAATGCCCCCATCAGTCGAGAAGAAACCAGTTCTTCATGGTCAAAAACTGTAGAAAGATAGGGGGATATCCACCATAAGAACTTTCCTCCTAGATAAAGCTGATTTGTATTTGCTACAGGAAATGAGACAAAGCTATTAAGGAAAGCACTTCCAGCAAAAAATGGACCCTCAATTGGCAAAACCCACTGCGTCAAACCAGGGTTAAGAGTCAGCCTGATGGGATGCTTCAATACTGAGATTCGGAAAGATTCGGTAACCCCTGAGGAACCTAAATTAATACCCATATCACAACAGCTCCTTCTAATCATGATGCGGGCAAGCGGAAAATCCACACTAAAGGGAATAGGTCCAGAGTGTTCAAAATAGTTATTGGAATAACCAGTGGTTAAATTTAGACGAGGGCTGATCTGTGTGCCTTCCTGCTGGTTTAATTCTGGATCTTCTAATGTTGCCACATTGGGAAGCGATAGAAGTTCCCACACCTTCAAAGAACAACCATTTATCAAGCAGACCATGAAAATCAGCTTTCTCATGGCCAGCTCAAGTACTTATAGAAAGTCCCATAATGATGACCAATATAGTATGCCATGCATTCTGAAGGTGTCGAATAGTATAGCCAGTAACGAACAAAATTGGATTTGGAAGTTCCGGCATAAGGGGGATCCCAACTTACTATCCAACGGAAAAAGCCTACTGCTTTATCACTTGCATATGCAGAGACAGCATTACTTAGTCCGCTAATTATAGCCATTTGAAGCTGATGTGTCATTTCATGCACGTATATTTCTTCATCTACTTTCCCATACGATATTACAACTCCTGGTAGTGAAATGGCTCTAAAGCGATGATTATGTAACCAAGCAGCAAAACCTTTTTTGCCCTCAAATATGAAAACACCACCCTGAAACCTCGGTAATCCTGCCGATTTGAATCCCGAAAGGAAACCTATTATCTTTAAAAACTGCCATGTAGGATCAGGCGCCCATTGAATAAATCCTGTCCATGCCGCCTTGGGTGCGATGTTAAAAGATACCTCCTTCAACACCTTACCAGCGAATGAGACCACCCCACCCAGAAGATCCAGGAGGGTAGGATTACCACCACCCACCCAGAAACCTGGATGAAGAACCCCAATATTCGGTAGACCCGGGGGCGGGATCCGTGTATCAAGATAACGTCGGACAGCAATCTCTCGATCGTATTTATCGAGTGGATACTCCGCCCTCGCTCCGGTGGGATCGGTATATCTTGTTGGCTGGTTGCTACAGTAGGCATAAGGGGAAGAGCCTGCCGGGTGGTCCGGATCAATACTCAAGAACCTCCCCAGCCCAGGATCATAGTATCTCGCACCAAAATAATACCGCCCATTCTCATCCCGCTCCTTCCCGGTGAACTGGTGGGTGTTGGGGAAACACTCCATAATCTATCCCTTCCAGTGGTTACCCGAAAATTATTAATGAATTTAACCGCAAAGATAATCCTGTCAAGACCTTCTGATCGGAGGCTGCAAAAACATTGATTCTTCCTACCCCTCCTCATGTTTGACGACATTGCAGGTGATGGTGGCGATGACACCATCGATCGCCTGAATCCGATCCAGGACCAGATTGGCGATGGTGTTGAAGTCGTCGGCTTTGATCCGGGCGATGAGATCATAGGGTCCGGAGACAACCAGGACTTCGCTGACCCCATCAATCCCGCCGATTGCCTTCAGGACATCGATCACCTTTCCCGCACTGACATTGATGAGGATAAATGCCTCGGCCATCATTCCTCCTTTAACGGTTTGAGATAAGGCTTCAACTTAGCAAGGGTTCGACCCGAGATCCCCTTCACCGCAACGAGCTGACCAAGACTGTCGAACCCTCCAATACTATCCCGGAATCGGATGATCCGTTCGGCCAGCTTAGGTCCGATGCCGGGCAGGGCATCGAGCTCGAAGAGGGAGGCCTGATTGATATCGATCCGATAACACCGGATCCGGATCGAACTCCGGTGATTCATCCGGATGATCAGCCCAACCACAAAGATCGCCGCCAGGACGATGAGAACAATCCGCTCCCGATCCATCTCAGAAGAGGAAGAGGACCCAGAAGTTGATCCCGATCGTCTTGGTTGTCCGCTCCAGGATGTAGTCGGTGTTGGTCGAATACTCCACCGTGGAACCACCCTTAACACTGGATGAGAAGTTATAGGAGAGGCCGAGATCGGACTGGATCGTCCGATAGTCCGAGGTCTTGGTGCCGGTGGTAAGATTTCGCTGGGTGGTCCGCTGATAACTGCCGGTAATCGAGACCGAGAGTTCGGACCGGAACTTTATCCCCCGCAGGCCAGGAATCTTCAGCCCCTGCGGTGCTGAGAAGGAGTAAGAGAAGGAGACATTGCCGCCTTTGCTCTCCTGAAGGATATCCGTAGTCATCCCGGAACTGAAGGTGGTCGATTTGGTCCGGGAGTAGTTGGTTCCGATGTTGACTGTAATTGGACGCTTTTTGAGCCGGGTCGAGAGGGAAACGAGGGGATTGAACTCATAGCGCTTGGAGTATTCCGTGGGATCAAGACTGTCCTCTCCGGTTGCGGTATCAGTAATGATCGTCCCCCTCAGCTCCTCACCGATCTCAAAATAGCTATTGGCCGAG
Source organism: Caldifarciminota bacterium (assembly GCA_003645615.1). Taxonomy (GTDB): domain Bacteria; phylum Hydrothermota; class Tepidihabitantia; order B36-G15; family B36-G15; genus B36-G15. The sequence goes on along the minus strand of QNBE01000072.1, from coordinate 8,606 downwards.
ACCGAAGCGAAGGTCCGCTTCAGCGGGGGCAACCGCTCCAGACCACGGACCGATAGATCGAGCTGGGGATAGGTCTTCGATCTTGTCTCGGTAACATTGGTGCCGAAGCTGAAGTTACGACTGATGGTCCGGGTGTAGCCGAACCTGGTGCTGATCCGATTCAGATTGAGACCGGAATTAACCGAGAAGAGTCGCCGCCGCTGATGGCTACCCAGCCCCTGAGCGGTGGTGTCCTCAACCGGGATGGTATCGACCATCCCGAATTGATAGTTGAGCGGAGGACGGCGTTTGATCAGTGGGAAGCTTGAGGAATGGGAGAGGGAGTATCGGAGTGAGGGGGCGGTAAGCCTCTCCCCCAGTTTGTCGAGCTGGATGAGCAACCACTGGGGTGAGCCCTTTACCACCAAGGTATCCTTCGACTCATCCCTGAGGCCGGCAATAAAGGAGAGGAGCCGCTGGATCTCAACCGATCCGGAAAAACTCAGTTCTCCGGAGTTGTTGACACTCCGGAGGTCACGTTCCGTCCTGATCTCGGGACGGTGATCCTCACTGTAACTGCTCGAGAAGTTGATGTTGGGTGAGGCCAGTCCGGCAACCCGATTGGACATCGAGGCGGAGAAGCCCTGATCCCGTCCGATCTCCTCTCCATACCAGACCGTATCCTTATAGAGGGAATCGGGAAGGAGATCCCGGTTCTGGCTGATATTATAGCCATAGCTCATCGAGCTGTAAAACTTCCCACCGGAGAAGGAGTAGATGGTCTGATCGAAAGAGAGGCTGGGGTTGGCGGTCCGATTGAAGGTATGGGTCTGGAGGGTGAAGGCGGAGTCGAGATCGGTTCGGGTGTAATGGCTCCCCCAGTTATCATTGAGGTTGAGTCCCAGATTGAAGACCGGAGGCAGGGGGGAGATCTCGGTCCGGCCGAAATGGAACTTGGGGAATAGCTCCAGACTGTAGGTGACCCCCCGGCTCTTGCTGTAGCTGGAATCCATCGACAGCGGTGAGATGTTGTCAGACCGGGATCGAGACCAGGAGAAGTTCATCCGGTCTAAGGTCTTACGCAGAAGCCAGTTGCGGGAGTTCGACTTGGAGAGGGTAATCGAAAGATTGTCACTCCAGGAGCGGTTGGTCTGACGTTCGGCCTCAGCTGGCGAGAGCGGAATATCGGTACCATAGATTGAGAACCGGTTCCAGCTCTTGGAGACATTCTGGCTGTAGGAGAGGGGGATATGGAAACTCCACCCCTTGGGCAGGAACTTATCAAGCTGGACATTAGAGGAGAAGCCGTAGTTGCGATCCCGACCTGAGGTGCTGATGCCCGGGGCATCGGTAAGCCGTTTGAAGAGGCCATTCGATTCGTTGTAATTGAATGAGGCATTGGCAACATCGGCAAGGGTAAGGGTGGCCGAACCACGGGCAATCCTTCCCACCTCTACCTTTGATCCCTCCACCTTCAACTCATTAACCCAGATCGTATCCGAGACCAGACCACCAATATCATTCAGGAATGAGAGCTCAAAGAAGTGGATCGATGCGATCGAGGGGTTGCCGACAACCTTATAGTTCCCGCGGGTCAGGGTATCCTTACCCCGGGTTCGCCGTTTCAGATCGATCAACTCCTCCATATCGATCCGGAAGTAATAATAATCATTATAACCCTTCTCCCCTCTGGTGATCCGATTCCGATACTCATAATAGTTGAGACTATCGAGACCAAACCTCAGGATGAAGGTGAGATCGGCATGGAAGTGGTGGAGATAGAGGGAGATCGCCCGGTAGGCTCGATAGTCCTCATCGGTCTCATTGGATCGGAAGATCACCGCCCGGTGGTTCTTGCCGAGCGAATCGATCCTCACCTCCAGGGCCCCTTCCTCCTCCAGCTTGCCGAACTCATCCCGCCGGAGTGGACGGGGAGGTTTGTAGTAACCATGGGTGGTGGTATTGACCGGTGAGATCTCCACCTTCTCATAATCCTGGACTACTGAGTTATCGACCGCATGGACACCACGATTCTCCCATCTCGATCCCACCGCAGCAATCTTATAGAAGAAGAGCGACTCTGGCTGGATGAAGCCATCGAACCAGATCCGGATGAATGAGATCTGCTCCCAGTCGATCTCACCAACCGCGGTATCGAAGATGGTCGAGTCCTTGATCGGGATCCGGAAAAGCTTCCAGCCCGATCTCAGGCTGGCATTCTCGATCCGGAATCGGCTCGAATCGAGATGGAAGGAGTAGGAGACAAATCGCTGATTCATCCACTCCATGGTGCAGGCCCGATCCCGATTGATATCCTCATTATCCCAGACCGTATTCCCTTCAGTCCCATTTATTCCCCCTCCCGAGTAGTCCTTGCTCTCATAGTCATCATTACCAACATCACCGGGGATGGTCGGATACTTGTCATCATCACCAAAGACACCGTCCAGACCGGTATCCTCATCCCCCACCGAGAAGATACCGTCCCGATTTCTATCCTCATTATCCCACTTTCCATAACCGACCAGGTTACCGGCCCGATCCCGGCGGAGCTGATCCTCACAGAGCTGGGTGGCAAGATCGATATGGATCCTCCCACCGGAGCCCTTCACCACAATCTCGAGCATATCACAATCCTTGAGATCGATCCAGGGTTCTAAACCCTTCATGATTCCGGCAAAAGAGGATGGGTTGCCTTGATCCGGCTGGAAGAAGACCTTCAGGATCTCGACCGGGGTGTTGGGATCAGGGGTGGAGGTGAGGATGTCCCCCTTGACATACTGGACCTCGGGGTTGTAGTAGATGAGCCGGTGCTCATGGACAAAATCACTGGTATCCTTGGTCAGAGGGCGTGAGGAGGGCTTCCAGAAGGTGAAGGGATGGACCCCAAAGTCACGATCGAATGAGGTCGACTTGTCAAAGTCATCGAGATAGGCCTCGCCCCTGGTATTGAGCACCGTCCGGGAGAGGGCAACCTCGAAGTTGGTGGTGAAGGTGGAAGGGGCATCGGTCTCAACAATCGGCAACCGATCGATCAGATTGGTGAGAAAGTCGAGCTTGAGGGGGTAGGCGAAATCCGCCTCCCAGATCATCCGGGAATAGGGTTCGGACTCAAGGGTTGGATAAAGCTCCCGATACCCCTCACTCCGGTAGAGGATGCTGGAGCCGAACTTCCCATTCTCGATTGGCTCCATCTCGCCCCTCAGACCGAAGAGGGATCGCTGGGAGAAGGACATGAATGGCATATACTCATAGGTGATCTTGATATCGGCATTGGGGGGGAGCTCCCGTTTGAAGGTGATGATACCGGACTCATAGTCGATCGTATAGTCCCGATCCCTTTCCCAGACCTCACCATTCACGACAACCTTCTCACTCCCCTCTAAGATATCGAAGGCACCGAGATTGAAGAACTGCTGGCCGATCGAGTATTTGGCGACGATGAAATACTTCATCCCCTCACCCGGATCCAGACTCCATTTGGTATAGATAACCGTATCGGGATCGGAGAGCTTATCCGACCAGAAGGGGAAGGAGTCGGGAAAGACGAGAAATCCATCCCCGGGATTGAACCGGTCGATCTCAATCTTCCCATCCTTATTGGGATCGAGGCCCAGGATCTGGACATAGGGCTGGTTGTGCTCATCCATCTCCCGGACCGCACCCCCCTCGCCCCGCTTATAGATCTTCAAGGAATCGAGACTCACCCCTTCTCTGATATAGTAGCGGTTCTTCCGCTCATAATGCCAGCATGGAGACTCAGCCGGAATATTGGCCCGATCCGGTCCGATCAGCTTGAGGGTGATCATACCGGAGTCCGGCATCGAGCCCACCGTATCTCCACCCTCCAGGATATAATAGACCCCGAGATCATGTTCATAGGGGAGCATCTGATTGAGCCAGATGATATTTGCTCCGGCAATGAAATAATACTCCTCACCCCGCTTCAACTCCCGCCAGGTCCCCTCATAGCCCAAGGTATCTAAGATATTATCGTCGTTGGTATCGATCAGGGCCTGACCCTTCCTCAGGATCTGACCGGGATCCGGGGTGTAATCGCGATCATCGATCCAGACCTCGATGTGGCTGACCCCCTGATGGGTTCCGAGATAGAAGAACTGGCGCCGGGCATAGTCACGACCATACAGCGTATCGGTCATGAGCTGGGTCATCCCCTGGAAGGTCGCCTGTTTTGCCTTCGACTCCTCCCGGGAGGCGATTGCGGTCAGCTCCAGTGGACCGATCCTGGTCCTGGTCTTGATCCCGAAGAGGCCCTGATGGGAGGGGATATCGCCGGTATAGGTGGTGGGAGGGATTGCCAGCTGGATGTCGCCGGCCTCGATCTCCTGGACGATCTCATCCTCATCACCGGTATAGGTGAGCCGGATCTTATTCTTCGACTCGTTCTCCCGCTCGGAATCGTGGTCGATCAGGATATGGATCTTCTCCCCCACCGAGCCGTCGAGATTCACCTTCAGCTCCTGTTTCATCTCCAGCTCCGGTAAACCACCCCCACCGGTCTTAAACTCCTCCCCGCTCACATAGGTCTGCCTGCCGCCAAAGGTGATCTTCTCACTCACATCGACATCGAGCTTACCCTTCTCACCGATGAGTGAGGAGAGGGCCTTGGTTTTGGGGAGGGGGAATTCGATGACATCAAAAAACCCCTTCTTCCCTCCGGTCTTCCGCCGCTCCAGCTCCTGCCGGAGCCTTCTGGTCATGAGGCCATCGAAGGTATGATAGAAGAGGATCTCCTCATAATCGATTACCGGAAGGACCGAATCGATCTCATAGGGCTTACCGAGAAGAAGATCCTCAAAGATAATATAACGGGCATCACGGGAGATGGTCTGATTCGGGGTGAGATACTCGGGCGGGATCCTGATCCCCAGTGTTGCGAAAAGGAGCGGAATGATCACGAAATCGCTTCCCTTATCCTACGGGCAATACCCTCACCATCGATCCTGAGATCCCTCAAGAGCTCAGATCGATCGCCATGTTCGATGAACCGATCCGGTATCCCGATCAGCTCCACCCGAACCTCCTTCCTGGCCAAGAATTCGAGGACCGCTGCCCCAAGCCCTCCCCGGATACTGTTCTCCTCAACTGTAAATAGATACTCACCCGAGATCCTTTCGAGGAGCTCCTCATCGAGCGGTTTTACCCATCTCATATTGACAACCCCGATCTCGATCCCCTCCGATTTCAGAATCCGTGCCGCCTCCAAGGTGGGATAGACCGTCGAACCGATCGCCAGGACCCAGGGCTCACCCTCAATCAGGACCTCGGCCTTACCGATGGGAAGTTCCCGATAGGGCTTCAACTCAACACCGTAGGCCTCACCTCTGGGATAGCGGATTGCAAAAGGCCCCTTATCATAGTTGACCGCGGTATAGAGGAGTGAGCGGAGCTCATCCTCATCCTTGGGTGATGCGATCACCATATTGGGCGCCACCCGGAGATAGGTGAGGTCGAATGGTCCGTGATGGGTCGGACCATCATCTCCGACCAGACCCGAGCGGTCAATGGCAAAGACCACCGGTAGTGAGGTGAGACAGACATCGTGGATGATCTGATCATAGGCCCTCTGGAGAAAGGTGGAATAGATGGCACAGACCGGCCTCATCCCGGCCCGGGCCAGGCCAGCGGCAAAGGTGACCGCATGCTGCTCAGCAATACCGACATCGAAGAAACGGTTCGGGATCTTCTCCCGGAACTCAACCAGTCCGGTCCCCAAGCACATCCCGGCCGTGATGGCCACAATCCGCTTGTCCTTTCTTGCCAGCTCAACAATCGTCCGGCCGAAGACCTGGGTGTAGGTGGGCCTCTTCCTCTTCTTCGGGGTTCCGGTCTTCTTATCGAAAGGTCCGATACCGTGGAAGCGCTCGGGATTCTCCTCAGCCGGCCTATAGCCCTTCCCCTTCTTGGTCAGGACATGGACCATCCTGGGCCCCTTCAGACTCCTGATCCTCTCGAGGGTCGGGATGAGGACCCTCAGGTTGTGGCCGTGGATCGGACCGATATAGCGGAAGCCGAGATGTTCAAAGATGACACCGGGCATGATCAGATTCTTCAGCCCCTCCTCGATCCTCTTGGCCAGATCCCTCGCCTCCTCCCTCAGACCAAATGGTAAAAGGCCGAGCTTATCCCAGATATCATCCCGGATCCGGTTGTAGGCTGGTGCGGTTATGAGCCGGGTGAGGTGTTCGGAGAGGGCACCGACATTCTTGGCGATCGACATCTCATTATCATTCAGGATGATGAGGATATCCTTCTTCAGATGGCCGATCTGGTTGAGGGCCTCGAACGCCATCCCGGCTCCGATCGCACCATCACCGATAACCGCAATGATCTTCTCCTTACCACCATTGAGATCCCGTGCCACCGCTAACCCCAGTGCAACCGAGAGCGAGGTTGAGGAGTGGCCGGTGGCAAAGACATCGTAGGGAGACTCATCCGGTTTTGGAAATCCGCTCAACCCCCCTTTCTTCCGCAGGGTGGTAAATTGATCCTTCCTCCCGGTGATGATCTTATGGGTGTAGCACTGGTGGCCAACATCCCAGATGATCCGGTCCTCGGGGGCATCGAAGACATAGTGGAGGGCAAGGGTGAGCTCAACCGCTCCCAGGTTGGGACCGACATGGCCCCCGTTCCGGGAGCAGACATCGATGATCAGCTCCCGGATCTCCTCAGCCAAGGTCTCCAGCTCTTCGATGGAGAGCAGTTTCAGATCCTTGGGGGAGTTGATCCGATCGAGAATCATCGGTCCCGGTTGAGGATGAAGGTGGTGATCTCCTTTAAAACCTGATATACCTCACCCGCCCGGTGGAAGTAGTAACGGGCCCGATCAGCATAGCGCCGGGCCCGGAACCGGCTCCGATCGATGCCATAGAGGAGGGGGTAGGTGAGCCGGTTCTCCTCGCTCCCCTTTTCCCGAACATCGAGCAGATCATCGGTGATCTGGAATAGCATCCCGAGCGCCTCACCACCACGGGTGAGGTTGGTGAGGATAGAATCATCGACCCGGGCGATGATCGCTCCAGCCCGGATTGAGCCGGTGATGAGGAGGGCGGTCTTCCTGAAGTGGGTCTTCCTCAAGAAGGAGGGGGTCAGCTCCTTCTTCTCCCGGATATCCATCTCCTGACCGGCAACGATCCCTTTGGGCCCGGTAATCCGGGCCAGATCTGCAATCACCCTGAGCTTCTGATCGGACTTGCTCCGGGAGAGGAGCTCAAAGGCAAAGGCGAAGAGGCCATCACCGGCCAAGGTCGCCACCCCCTCACCGAAGACCCGATGGGAGGTCGGTTTGCCACGCCGGAAATCATCATTGTCCATACAGGGGAGGTCATCATGGATTAAGGAGTAGCAGTGGATCATCTCGATACCGCAGGCGATCGGGATGATCTCATCGAAATCCCTGCCCCCGGATGCCTCATAGGTGAGGAGACAGAGGATCGGACGGATCCTCTTCCCGCCATCAATTACCGAATAGCGCATTGCGGTAAAGATCGGGGTATCATCCTCCGCCAGATAACCTTTTAGCGCATCATCGATGATCCGCTTCTTCTCTCTCAGGAGCGCTTCAATCTCCATTCTGCAGCCTGGATCGTATTCTTCATCAGCATGATCACGGTGAGCGGACCGACCCCACCTGGAACCGGGGTGATCTTGGCCGCAACCTCCCTAACCCCTTCATCGACATCACCAACCCACTTATCCTCGACCCGGTTGGAGCCGACATCGATCACCACCGCCCCCGGCTTCACCATCTCCGGCTTGATAAATCTCGGCCTACCGACCGCCACAATCAGGATATCGGCCGACCTCGTGATCTGGGGCAGGTTTTCGGTCCGGGAGTGGCAGACGGTGACGGTCCCATCACCAAAATCATCGTCCCGCTTCATGAGGAGGAGGGCAGCCATCGGCCGGCCCACAATCGTGGAACGGCCGACAATGACACAGTGTCTTCCCCTTACCCTGGTTCTGGTCCTTCTCAAGATCTCCAGGATCCCCTGAGGGGTGGCAGGAATAAACTGAGGCTCACCGCTGAAGAGGCGGCCAAGATTGTAGGAGGAGAAACCGTCGACATCCTTCATCGGATCGACCAGATCGAGCAATTTCTGTTTATCAAAGCTGGGTGGGAGGGGAAGCTGGATGATCATCCCATCGATCTCCGAATTCTCATTCCACCGGTTAATCAGCGCCACCACCTCTTCTGGTTTGACATGGGCCGGGAGATGCTCGATCGTAACCTCGATCCCCAGTTTCTCACCGGTCCTCTTCTTATTCCTCACATAGACCTTCGAAGCGGGATCGTCACCGACCAAGACCACACCCAGTCCGGGTATGATCCCACGCCGTTTCAGATCCCTTACCCGATCTAAGAGCTCCCTTCCGATCTCCTCGGCGATCGCCTTTCCGCTGATGATCTCGGCCATCAGGTCCCAACCTCCCATGAGCTGAGATACTCCTTCTGCTCCCTGGTCAGCCGATCGATCCCGATCCCCATCGCCTTGAGTTTGAGCCGGGCAATCCGCTCATCGATCTCATCTGGTAGCCGATAGACCTTAGGGGGAAGGTTCTTCTTTAAGAGATAGGCGGCGGCTAAGGCCTGGTTGGCAAAGGAG
>QNBE01000071.1 GCA_003645615.1 Caldifarciminota bacterium | reverse complement strand
GTGCGGTTGTTCTTGGTCTCGCCCGTGCCTTAGAGAAATATAAGCCGGAGCTGAGGCCGATTCTTAAGAGTGCCGGTCACCTCACCCGTGACCCGAGAGAAAAGGAGCGGATGAAGTACGGTCTGGCCAAGCGGCGAAAGAGATTCCAGTTCTCAAAACGATGATCGATATCAAAGCACTTTTTGAGGCCGGAGTCCATTTTGGCCACCGTCGTAAGAAATGGAATCCCAAGATGGCTCCCTACATTTATACCAGAAAGGGGGATATTCACATCATCGATCTTCGCCAGACTATGGACGCCATAAAGGTCGCCTGTGATGCAGTAAAGCAGACGGTTGAGGAAGGGAAGGATGTCCTGTTTGTCGGAACCAAGAAACAGGCCAAAGAGATCATCCAGGAGGAAGCAAAGCGATGCGGTGCCCACTATGTGACGGAACGCTGGCTCGGTGGTCTCCTCACTAACTTTGCCACCATCTCCCAGCGGATCCAGTGGCTCAAGGATGTGGAACGGATGAGAGATGATGGTCGACTCTCCCAGCTTGATCCGAAGCAGGCGATTCGGATCGAGCGGGAATATAATAAGCTACTCAAGAATTTGGTTGGGGTTCGGGAAATGGAGGCCTTACCGGGCATCATATATATCGTCGATGTCGTCAAGGAGGAGATTGCTGTCCGTGAAGCAAAGCGGCTCGGTATCCCTACCGTTGCCCTCATCGATACCGACGGCGATCCCACTATGGTTACCTATCCGATCCCCGGCAATGACGATGCCGTCCGCTCGATCGGCCTCATTACCAGATTTATTGCCGATGCGGTTTTGGAAGGTAGAAAGGGGTTTGAAGATGAAGGTTGATATCGATAAGTTGAAGGAATTGAGGGCAAGGACCGGTGCCGGTGTTGTCGACTGCCGGAATGCCCTGCTCGAGTCCGGAGGGGATCTTGATCGGGCGATTGAGATTCTACGTAAGAAGGGGATAGTTAAAGCAGCCAAGAAGGCGGGTCGGATAACCAAGGAAGGTATCATCGATGCCTACATTCATCCTGGCGAGCGAATTGGGGTTATCCTCGAGGTAAACTGTGAGACCGACTTTGTTGCCCGCAATCAGGAATTCCGGCGCTTTGTCCACGATATTGCCCTCCAGATCGCCGCCACCGATCCCATTGGGGTTTCTCGAAGTGATATTCCTGGAGAGATAATCGAAAAAGAGAAGGCAATCTATAAGAGCCAGATCGATACCGAGAAAAAACCGCCCCACATTGTCGATAAGATCATCCAGGGTAAACTGGAGAAGTTTTATCGAGATGTCTGTCTATTGGAGCAACCCTTCGTGAAAAACCCCGACATCACTATCGGCGATTACCTCAAGGAGCAGATCGCCAAATTTGGGGAAAACATCGTTATCAGGAGATTTACCCGCTACGTCCTCGGTGAGTAGATACAAACGGACAATCATAAAACTCTCAGGTGAACTCCTTGGCAGTAATGGCGTCTTTGATGCCCAGTCAATTCGATCGATTGCCGAACAGCTTATCGACTGTCAGGGTCGGGGCTATGAGGTCGGTGTCGTTCTCGGCGCCGGTAACATCTGCCGGGGGAATGAGTTGGTGAGCCTCGGTATAGATCAGGTCGATGCTGATCAGATGGGGATGCTGGCCACTTCAATCAACGGCATTGCCTTAGCATCGATGATTAGAAAATTGGGGGGGAGATCACAGATTATTGGTAGCTATCAGATCCCCGGTGTGGTTCTTGGGTTCAAGCGTGATGAGGCGATCGATGCACTGGAGGGTGGTCAAATAATCATCTTCACCGGCGGCACTGGAAATCCACTCTTCACCACGGACACTGCGGCGGTGATCCGGGCGGTCGAGCTCGGAGCCGATGTTGTCCTCAAGGGAACCAAGGTTGATGGCGTCTACTCAGACGATCCGATGAAGAACCCCGATGCCCATCTCTATGACCGGATCAGCTTTAAGGAGGCGGTCAACCAACGACTAAAGGTTATGGATATTACTGCCCTGGCAATCTTGGAACAGGCCAGAATTCCTCTGGTTGTATTCAATGGCTATAAGAAGGTAATCAAGCAGATCCTCTCTGGAGAGAAGATCGGAACCTTGGTCTATCCATAATAGGAGGAGGGATGTGGCAGGAGGTCATCGAAGACGCTGAGAAAAAGATGAAGAAGTCGGTTGAGTTTCTTAAGGAGGAACTACTTAAAATCAGATCCGGCCGTGCCCATCCAGCCCTGGTAGAAGGACTGAAGGTCGAATACTACGGCAGTCAGGTCCCGCTCAAACAGATCGCCTCGATTGGTGTCCCTGAGCCCCGTCAGCTCGTTATTCAACCCTGGGACAAGACCAGCTTACCTGAGATTGAGAAGGCAATACTTAAATCTGAACTCGGAATAACACCCAAGAATGAAGGGAATCTGATTCGATTGATTCTGCCCCCGCTGACTGAAGAGCGGCGTCGCGATCTGGTAAAGATGGTTAACCGGTTTGGTGAGAACCAGCGAATTGCAATCAGGAACATCAGGCGAGAGGCAAATGAACTGATTAAAGATCTGGAAAAGGAGGGGGAAATATCCGAAGATGAAGGCCAGCGAGCCCGGAGTCAAATTCAGAAGCTCCACGACAGGTATATTGAAGCGATAGAGGAGATGATAAAGGAAAAGGAGAAAGAGCTACTCCAGTTCTAAGTTAGATAACCCCGCTCGAGATATTCTGGCTCTGAACCCACCCTGTCGATATTATATCTTCGCCCCTCAATAATACTTTTTGCGGCTAAAATTCCCATCTCTAAGGCATGGTCCTGATTATTATACCGGAAACTGCCAGCCCTTCCGGCCAGAATAAGATTATTAAGATCGCTCAAATAGTCCTTAACTCTATCCAGATGGTCTTTATAATCGAGATCATAGACTGGATAGGCATATTTCTCTCGATGGATATAGCAGTTAATAACATCTGTTTTCTTTACGAAGCCGAGTCTTCCTAACCAATCCAGTGTGATGTCGGAAAGCTCTTCCGGCCTCATCTTCCAGATTTCATCATTATACCAGGTAAAGTATTCGATGAGGAGCGAGGTTTTATCGCTGGGAGCAAGCTGGGAGCTGAAATTTTTCGGTTCCATTATCCGACCAAAGGGGATTTCGGGATCGGGGAAATAGATCCACTGATCTTCAAAAATTGATTTTCGATCCAAGGTAAGAAAAAGGGAGACATGAGAACGAAATCGGAGCTGAGCCGCCTCCTCCTCGATCTCTCTGGGTGGTGGTGGATCGAGCAAATAGACCAATTCGGTGATTGGTATTGTCGAGATGAGATGATCGGGTCGGAAGATTTGATCTCCTTCTTTACTTCTCACCACAACCTCGATCACTCGGTGGCCATCATGGTCTATCTTAACAGGATGGGCATTCAGGATGATCTTCCCCGATCCCTCTCCGATACGCTCCGCCATCGAGTCATAGATTAGGCCACTCCCTTCATCCGGATAATAGAACTGATCGACCAGGCTCTTTGGCCCCCCTCTTCTTCTGATCGTTTTAAGCACTGCCTCCTTAAGCGAAAGACCCCTTATCCTCTGACGCGCCCAGTCGGGAGAAATCAGCTCGCAGGGAAGTCCCCAGATTTTCTCTGTATAGTTGAGCATATTGAATCTTGCAAGCGTAGTGCCGAAATTGGAGATGATAAAATCTTTGAAGGTCCGGATTTCACGGTGTCTCAACCGCTCACTTAAATAATCGGCTAAGATCTTGATCGCTCGATATGGGCCAACCTTTATCAGGGCCTCCCCAATCCGGATCGGATAGTAGTAATACTCGCCATCGATGTAAAATCTGGTGAGACGATCAACCTTCCGCCAGCGCTTTCCTAATAATCCTCCGATGAGTTTATAAAGACTCGGGTTCTGGCTGAAGAAACGGTGCGGACCAATGTCACTTTTGAACCGACCAAAGGTAAGGGTTTTTGACAGACCACCAACCTGATTCTCCTTCTCAATCACAATAGTTTTACTGCGGCATTGAGTCAATTCCATCGCTGCAGAGAGACCGGTAGGACCAGCGCCAAGAATCAGAATCATCCTAACATCCCGAGAAAACTGAGGGCATCTTCGAACATCGAGATATTATTAAACATAACATAGGAGTTCTTCTTGATTAGCTTTTTTAGGTAACTCAACTCATTGGCCGAAAACTTTTTCCGATAACCCTTACCGCCATGAATACGGTAATAGCCAATCATTCCATGGACCGGCCTGCGCAAAAAAGGATCGACCACATCGATCAGATCAAGTTCGGAAAGGAGACCTTTTAAGTTAGGCCACTCCCCTCTCGACTCCCAACCCAAGATGAGGCCGGCACGGTCAATCTGATGAAAAAATTCTTTCAGTGAGTTAATATTCTCCTCGGTAGGCGTAAAGCTCCTTGGTGTTTGAAAGATGATGACCCGACACCTCAAGATCTGAGCAATCTCCTTAAGGTACTGCCAGACAAACTGGGTCGAGCGGTTCCAACGGAAGGAACCGAGCTGAGTTAGATCAACTTCCTTGGGGATACGTGCCTTCCGATAGGTGGGGGATTTCGGATCGTGGGTGATAAACTGTGATGCCTTAATAACAAATTCGAAATCTTCCGGTGCCTCCTCTCGCCATCTTACCACCGTCTTGATTTGCGGAAGATTGTAGAAGATCGATTGGATCTCAACAACCGGAAAGGTAGAGTAGTACTTAGTTCTTGCTACCGGGAAGCCGCAGCATCCGATTTTGGTTGCCATGATCGATCAATATCGATGATATGTTCTACCTCGACCCCCTTCTTGCTTAGCGCATCACCAATATAACGGCGGTGGCACTTCCAAGGGAACCGTTCAGCACAGATTATGCAGACCACCTTGGATCGGGCCACATCATAGATGGTCTCAATCCCTTCTTTAAATTGCTTGCTGGTGGTGAACCCGAAATATCCTCCCTTCCGATAACCTCCCAGCTCATTACCAAAATAGATATAACTGATTCCATTCTCACGACAGAGGCGTTTGAGGTTCTCGCCCCGGAAGTGTTCGAACTTTGAGGTTGGAAAACGGCGAACATCGAAGATGACCTCGATGCAATATTTCTTTAGTATGGAAATAAAGTGGTATGGTTTCCGGTTGCTGGTGCCGAGGGTATATATCTTCAAAGTTTGAGTCGCTCAGTAAATTTAAGTAGGGATTGACTCATCTCTGATAGACGCTGGGCATGATGATTCAGCTCCTGGATCACCGTAGTTGATTCTTCGATCGAGGCTGAGATCTCCTCGGTTGAGGCAGCATTTTCGCTGGTGATACAGGATACCTCTTCCATTGAGGCAGCGATCTTCTCCAGCTCTTCCCGCTGAGCAGAGATCCCCTGCTTCATATGTTCCAGTTTTTCCTTGATCTTGGCAGCGCTGGTCACAAGCTCGGCGATGTCGGTAATCGAGGTTGTGATTGCTTCAGACCCGGATTGGACCGCATTGGCGACCTCATCAAAGCCTATGATGATATATTCAATTGCGTTCTGCATCTGATCGATAATACGATAAATGTCACGGACCGCCTGATGGGAATGCTGAGCCAAACGTCGAACCTCTTGGGCCACAACGGCAAACCCCCTCCCCCGCTCCCCCGCTCTTGCTGCTTCGATGGAGGCATTAAGTGCCAGGATATTGGTCCTTTTACCAATCATACTAATGGTCTCCAGGATTTTTCCGATCTCAAGTGATGAGGCTCGTAAGGTTTCAATCAACTCCCCCTGTTCCTTTGTCTTCCTAGATATGAGCTCTATCCCCTCCATAATCTTCCGCGATCCCTCTCCACCTCTCTGAGCGGTCTTGGCCATCTCAGAAGCGAAGGCGAGTGCAGAATCGGCGAACCGGTCGGACTCCAAGCCCTGCCTTGCCGCATCCTTTGAGATCTGAAAGACGTTCCCGACCAGCTCAGCTTCTCTACCCGCAGCCTGAGAAATACCCTGAACCGAGCCGGTGATCTCCTGGCTTGCCGCCGATAATTCTTGAGCACTGGAAGCCAGCTCCTGAGAAAGCGTCGCCAATTCCTTAGAGAGTGATTTGGTGTTGAGAGCGATATCAGCAAAGCTGGAGACAACCTGGTCAACGATTTCCCCAAGGTGGTGATAGAAATCGAGATCGCCGCCAATCCTGACGGTAAGATCGCCCTCGAGGACCGAACCCAGACCATCCCTGATCCGTCTTAAACCTTCCAACTGTTGTTCGAAGACGAGACCGAGGATGAAGTTGACCAGGAAAAGGACAGCAAATTCAAGATAGAGAAGATTGTTCTGGACCATGGGCATAAGAACGACAATCGGAATAACCACTATAAAGGACTGGAGGAAAATCCCAAAGCGTTGGCCATAATAGACCGCCGGAACGAGGAAGATGAGCAATAGACTACCCAAGAGATTGGGGGTGAAATACAGGAAGAGTAAAAGCGCAATCGTGTCCAGGATCGCGATAATAGTATAATGGAGTGGAAGGAATCTAACGATAAGGTTGGTTATGAGGAGAAGGCCGACCGCGTAGAGGATCGATCTTGCTGGTAGTTCAATCCCCCAACTCTTGAGAAGGAAATAGAAGAGCACCAGTCCAAAAATGAGATAGAAACGATGGCGGAAGGAAGATCTCAGGATGCCGCGGATATAATCTGGATCAAGCCGAGCCATTAGACCTCGATCCTCTTCCCGAGGAAGAGATGGCGCTTAATCTTCCTTGTCGTCGTCTTGGGAAACTCCTCATCGCGGATGGTGAACCTTCGGATCCGCCCATACTCTGGAATCTCAGCACCATGTTTAATTATCTCATTTCTTATGATCTCTTCAACCCTTTCTCGATTGAGATCTTTGAAATTCTCCTCCAATTTCTCGAAATCAGGGTAGATGATGGCAACCACTTCTTCCTTTCCCTCGCTTCTTTCCGGGATAACCAGAGCTTCCTTGATATAATCACTTTGAAGTAGCTTCGCTTCGATCGCCTCCGGATAAACATTCTTGCCACCTGGGGTAACAATGATATATTTCTTCCTCCCAACGATGTATAGATAACCATCATCATCAAAATAGCCCAGATCACCCGTATAGAGCCAGCCATGCTTAATTGCCTCCCGGGTAGCCTCATCATTATTGTAATAACCCTCCATAACATTCTCACCCTGAACGATAATCTCTCCCACCCCATCGGGATTGGGATCGACAATCCTTACCTTAACCCCGGGGATCGGGAGGCCGACCGATTCGTTCTTCGGACGATCTGGTGGATTAACGGTAACAACCGGAGAAGCCTCAGTCAATCCGTATCCCTGAATGAGTGGAAGGCCGAGAGATTCAATCTGCCTGGCTACCCATCGAGGCAGAGCTGCCCCACCAGAGATGATATACCGGATGTGACTCATACCCAGTCCTTCTCTCACTCCTTTGAAGAGGAAGCCCCTTGTCTGAGGCAGAAGTTTGGTAATCGATGAGCAGAAACCAAAAATGATCCTCTTAGAAACCCCGGCATGACGGAGCTTCCTCTTAAATCCTTCAACAAACTTCTCCAGGATGAGGGGGACAACAAGAAGGACGGTGATCTGATAGTTCCTGAGTGCGGTGATGATATCCTTAGACTTGAGCGATCTGGGAAAGAAGATCTGAGCCTGATTATAGATTGCGGTAAGCAAACCGCAGGTGGCCGCAAAGGTATGATGCAGGGGAAGGAGGGACAGGAATCGATCATTCTTATCGTAGTCGATCGAGCGGTAAAGGGAATCAACATTGTTGACAACATTCCGGTGGGAAAGCATAACCCCTTTAGAGAACCCAGTTGTCCCAGAGGTGTAGATGAGGATTGCTAGGGAATCGAGATCAACCTCGGGAAGATCCCCCTCACCACGACGGAGGTCGTCGATCATTTCGAAACCAACGGTTCGGGCAATCTTCAACTCCGCAATTTCATCATACCATTTGGGATCGGCGAAAACGACCTTGGCTTTGGCATCGGTGATAATATGATGGATATCACTCAACGACAGCAACGGATCAATGGGAACAACCGTCATCCCCGCTTTAAGGATGGCGAAATAAATTAGGCACCACTGAGGAGAATTCCCTCCGATAAGGGCGATCCGTTCATGGGGTCTCAACCCCTTGGCCAAAAGGCCGAGGGCGAGCTCACTCGAAATCCGATCGAGCTCCCCATAAGTGAGCTCGACATCTTCCTTCTTAAGCGCCAGCTGATCAGGGGTCTCTTCGGCTGAGCGTTTGAGAATCATCCCGAGTGGCACAAGCTCCTTACCCTCTCGAATTGGAAACACTAAAGCCTCCTGATCCCCTCGCGTCCCACTTCGGTCAACTTTTTAACCATCTCCTCCACTGTGGTCTTCTCTCGAGAAAGCATAAACTCAAGTAGCATGGGGAGATTAACTCCAGTTATTACGGGTATCTGCAATGCCTTGCAAGCAATAGTGCAGCTACCACCGGGAAGGTCGGTGAAAACAACAACATCATCCATCTCCTTTATCGCCGATTGGATCCTCTTTTTCAACTCGTCCATCGAGAGGGCACGATTGGAAATGGCGACAACCTTCTCCTGTTTCCCGACGATGGTGAAAACCGCATCAACTAAAGCAAGCGGAAGATCACCATGGCCGATAACGACTGCTCCGATCAACCCCTCCGCCTCCTCATCGTAACCCGCTTCAGCTCTTCAGCATACTCCCGGGCAGAGTAGATCCCCCTCAGCTTCAGGAGATAATTCTTAGCAATGACCTCTATTATTACCGATACGTTTTTACCGGGAACAAGCGGAATCTTGAGATAGGGTAGCTTCACACCGAGAATGTCATAATACTTCTCCTCTACCCCGATCCTCTCATAATCTCCTTTTGCCTCATCCCAGAGAATCATCTCAACCACAACCTCAACCTTCTTATTGAGTCGAACGGCACTAACTCCGTAGATGCGTAGGATATCGATGATTCCAACTCCTCTGATCTCGATATGGTGACGGAGCTTATCCGACTTCTCACAGCCACTACCGAAGATCTCATCTCTCAAATTCTTCAACATCACCAGATCGTCTGCAACAAGACGGTGTCCCCGGTGGACCAGATCAAGGGCAAGCTCGCTCTTACCGATACCTGGTTTACCTAAGAGGAGGACACCAACCCCATAGATGTCGAGGAGGGTTCCCTGAATGATCTTGGTGGGAGCAAGCTTCTCCTCGAGATAACGGGTGAGGAGATGAATGAATGGGGTGGTTGAGATCGAGGTAGAGAAGACCGGGATATTCTTCTCCTCGCATTTTTTATAGAAATAGGAGGGCATGCGCAAGGATTTACTGATAATAAAGCAGGGTGGCTTCGGAGCGAGAAGTCGGTCAATCGCCTCATTCCGCCCTTTCCGATTCAAGGTCTTGATATAGGTAACCTCAGTCTTGCCGATGATCTGAATTCTCTCACTTAGATAATATTCCGTAAAGCCGGCCAGGACCAGACCCGGTCGGAAGATATCGACCGAAGTTATGTTGTTCCTCTTTAGCCCATCTTTGCCGGCAACAATCTTTAATTTAAATTCGCGACTCTTCTCTTCGTAAAGCTCTTTTACCTTCATGATCGGGGACGGTGCTCTTTGAGCTTCTCCTCTTCCCGCTTCAATCTTCGCCTCAGCTTATCGAAAAGATTATTTATCCCGACCAATAGATTTGGTCTTTTGGTATGGACACTGAGCTGACCACCGCGCAACTTGAGGAGAAATTCAAGTTGATAATTGGATCCATCACTACCGATAATCATACGCCCAGACATGATGCGATTGGAATAGTGGAAGAGCCGTTGATACTTCTTTTTGATTATAGCTTCAAACTCTACCGGAAGATCGAAATCACGGGTAATGATTTCGGGATCCATAAATCCCCCTATTTGATTATCATCACCAGTCCTGATGAGGCAAGACCGAAGAAGATTTTGGCAGTCTCAAACTCTTCGAGATTGGCCTTCTTCGCAATCTCTTTTATTGTAGATTTCCCATCGACAAAAGAGAGCACCCGCCACTCATTTGGGGTCAGTCTGATATTCTCCACCGTGGAGTCGGGCACCTCAACAATCTTGACCACAACATCGACCGAGGGGATAAGACGACTGATCTTATGCCATTCATCGATCTTGCGGGCGCTCTCCAATATGATATGTTGAATCGGAAGATCGATGGTATGTTCATCGGCGAGTTGCCCAATCTCAAAATTAAACTCACCCTCCTTCCAGCGGAGGATCTCCTCTATGGCCCGTTCTCCTTTCCGATCGCCACAAATGGCATGGGTAACAAGCCCACCCTCAAAAAAGATCTTACCCTTCCCCTTACCCTTTATAGTAAGACAACCATCTTTCTGAGAGAATTGGATCAACTGGAGGATATCGGCAATCTCGAACTCCTCCAGTCTACCGATCAGCGCCATATCAATCAGACTTCGGAGTCATCTGCCTAAACTTCTCAACCCGCTTCTGGATAAGTTCATCAATAGGTAACCGTTTGAGTTCATCAAAGGCCTCAATAACCTTCGTCTTAATCCGGGCTGCCGTAGCATCCCAGTCTCGATGCGCCCCACCCTCTGGTTCCTTAATGATGTCGTCAATGACACCAAAGTGGAGAAGATCTTCAGCAGTTAGCTTAAGAGCCTCTGCCGCCTCGGGAGCCTTGCTGGAATCCCGCCACAGGATTGAGGCACAACCTTCGGGTGAGATCACCGAATAGATCGCATACTCAAGCATATAGATCCGATCCCCAACGGCAATCGCCAAGGCACCACCTGAGCCACCCTCACCGAGGACAACAATCACAATCGGAACCGGAAGAACCGCCATCTCCTTAAGATTCCGGGCAATCGCCTCCGCCTGGCCCCTCTCTTCAGCCCCAACACCGGGATAGGCACCAGGAGTATCAACGAGCGAAAGAACCGGAAGGCCAAATTTGGCACCCAGTTTCATGATCCGCAATGCCTTACGATACCCTTCCGGATGGGGCTGACCGAAATTTCGGTAGATTCGTTCCTTGGTCGTCCGTCCCTTCTGCTGAGCAACGATCGCGATTCGATGGGGACCAATAATTCCAATCCCAGCAATAATTGCGGGATCACCGCGGAAGTAACGATCACCATGGAGCTCAATAAAATCCTCGGCAATCCTTTCGATGATATCCATCGAGTAAGGACGCTGAGGATGGCGGGCAAGTTGAACTCTCTGCCAACGATTGAGATTGGAGAAGATCTTTTTCTTAAGCTTCTCTGCCTCCCGGGTGAGCCTATCCAACTCCGGACCGATCCCATTGTGGCTGGTTGCCTTCAACTCCTCAATCTTTTTTTCCAGCTCCAGTAGTGGACGTTCGAAGTCAAGCCAGATCCCATCCATAATCAGAAATTGAATCCAATCCCGATATGTTTGGATATGCCGAGACCGTATGGATGTTGGGCAAAGCCAAGATCGATCGTAAGACCGTGATAGTGGTAACCAAGGCCAACGGTAGGAGTAACCTTATCCAAACAGAAAACACCGATGCGGATTGATAGCACCCTCCGATAGGTATATTCAACCCCACCAGAGGCAGTAAAATCGTCAGAGTGGATAAGGTAACTGAGCTCTCCGCCGAACACGAGCGATCCGATGGCATAATCAATCCCGCCAGTAATTGAGACCGGTGGATAGTAGCGGTTGGTATCCTGACGGATACCGGGATTGAAATCGCAGAGGCCGATTAGAATATCCATCCTTGTGATAGGATTGTAGTCGAGAACGAGATCGAGACAGTAAGAGCTGTAGCTTTCATCAAAAATCAGTTCATAGAGATAACTCACATTGAG
>QNBE01000070.1 GCA_003645615.1 Caldifarciminota bacterium | reverse complement strand
CGAGGGTTTACGATATTGAGGTTCTGGAATAATGATGTGTTAAGGAACATTGAAGGGGTGTTACTGGAGATAAGGGAAAGTATTTCCCCCTCACCCCACCCCTCTCCCACTAAGGGGAGAGGGGGTAAGAGGTCTCCTCCCCCTTGATGGGGGACTACCTCTCCATCTCCTCCCCCTTGATGGGGGAGGCTGGGTGGGGGTGAATCTTTATCTCCTCTACGAATTCATCAAAATTTATTGAAGCCGGAGGATACCTTCTTGTTTTTCGAAGATTTTAAAACGATGGAAAGAAATCTATTGAAGCTTCGAGGTTTTTGCCGACACCACGGGTTCTACACCCCCGAGGTGTTGCAATCAAAAGGGAATGGTTTTTTCAGAATCTTTGGCTATAATTTCCCATGGATCGTGATCAGCTCGTGGGGGAACTGGAGAGGGTCATCCCCAAGGAGGCGATTGTATCAGATCCAGATCTCCTGGAGAAATACGGTCATGATGAGACACCAGATCTTTATCGGGAACCGCTGCTGGTGGTAAGACCGAAGACAACCGGGGAGATCTCAAGTATTATGGCCTTTGCTAATCGAGAAGGGATACCGGTTGTCCCCAGAGGGGGAGGGACCGGTCTGGCCGGTGGTGCGGTCCCTCCCGAGGGGTCGATTGTCATCTCCACGGAGCGGATGGACAGAATCATGGAGATCGACCCGGTCAATATGGTTGCAGTTGTCCAGGCCGGTGTGATTACCGGAAAACTGGCTGAAGCGGTGGAGAAGGAGGGCCTCTTCTACCCGCCGGATCCCGCCTCGCTGGACGCCTGCACCATCGGCGGTAACATCGCCACCGGCGCCGGTGGGGCCAACACCTTAAGGTTCGGGACGACCAAGGACTATCTCCTCGGTCTCACTACGGTCCTGGCCGATGGCAGGGTTTTGAGACTCGGGGGCAAGAATGTCAAGGATGCCACCGGCTATAAGCTCATCCCGCTCTTCTGCGGATCAGAAGGGACATTGGGGATTATCACTGAGGCGATACTCAGGCTGCTGCCCCTGCCCAGGAAGAGGATCGATCTCCTCCTTCCCTTTCCCGATCTCCATCTCGCCGTTGGATGTGCGGTATCCATCCTAAGAGCGGACATCGTCCCAACCGCCTTGGAGATGATGGAGGAACGGGCAATTAGCTATGTCGAGACCTATCTTAAGAAGAAGTTTCCATTTCCCAAAGCACCGGTCCTGCTCCTGATCCGGGTTGATGGCGATGATGAGAAAGCCCTGATGGAGAAGGCGGAGCGGATTTCCGATCTGGCTGAAGGGGCGATCGATTGCTTCGTTGCCCAGAGCCCTTCCGAGCAGCGCAGGGTCTGGGAAGCACGACGGGCGATCTCCGATGCCCTGAAATCGAAAGGGAAGCTCTATCATGAGGATATTGTTGTTCCCAGGGGAAGGATTCCCGATTTTGTCCCTTCAATCCATGAGCTCGGACAAAATTATAATCTTGAAGTCATCCTCTATGGCCATCTCGGTGACGGTAACATCCATATCAATCTCATTGAGCCCGATCCGGAAAGGCTTTCTCTCTTCCGATGCGATCTCTATCGAAGGGCAAAGGAACTGGGTGGTAGGATCTCTGGTGAACATGGGATTGGACTTATTAAGAGAGACTATCTAAATTATTGCTTAGATCCCGAGGTGATCGAAACCATGCGGGTAATCAAAGAGGCCTTAGATCCAAAAGGCATCCTCAATCCGGGCAAGGTTCTATTCTTTGATCAGGACAAAACTAATGGTCGATTTTGAACCTTCTAAATTGATGAAATAGACCCCTGAAGATAGATTGCGTAGTTTCAGCTGCGTATTACCTCTCCGGATCTCGATACGCTTAACTACTCGACCCAGAGAATCAAAGATTCTCAATCTGGCGCGGTTTTGGGAAATGGAGATATTAAGGACAGAATTGGTTGTCGTAATTCTGGGCCAGACTTTGAACCACTCCATAGAGGGTACCCTCTTTAAGTCTGAGATCGAAGGTCCTCGGGTTCCCTCAACCGCGTCTAAGTTAAAAGTGCTCTGGGCCTCGACCCTTACGTATCGAGCAGAATCCAGTCCAACCGAACCGAGGTCAAAGCTACTTTGTGGGCTATTGGCGATTCCGAGGTAATTCCACGGGCCCCGCCAATTATTGCTGACCTTGACAACTGCTGAACCAGTTCCCGAGGAACGGTAGACCGTCACATCGTTACCAGGGCCATTCTGGATTGGGGAGTCGAATTCTAACACGATCCACTTATCGCTGTCGAGCTGGAAGGCCTCTCCATCGTGTGGACCGAGTGACTTGGTAGGATAGGTATGGTTGGACTGATTGATCCATTTTGTCCCTCTCATTCCGGTAGCATATACGGGTAAGTTGGGGTTGGGATGGAGTTTGATGTCGAGCCATACCATAGAGTCTGGAGAAGAGGGGACTACAACACCGGTAAGGGTCTTCGGATCATAGCCGGGGGAGAGGATCTCAATATTGTAAGTCCCGGGGATATAGAAACGGTGAAAATCGCCATTGATACCGCAAGAATAGCTATGCCAGGTGAGGGTATCCTTGGTCACATAGATCAACGCACGCAGAGGTTGCTGAGTGATCGAATCGATTATCCGTCCGTGAATACCTTGGCCGGCCTTACGGAGGAGATAGAACATCGCTGCTCGCTCTCTGCCATTAAAGATCGCATCGATTGATTCGGGAGGAGGGGTTTTAATCCGGCAGATCTCGATGGCCCAACCCGGTTCACCGTAGACACCATAGCCGTGGTCTTTGGAACAGCCGTAGATCTGATACATACTACCACCCCAAGGATAACCGGTGAAGGATGAGTAACCACGGGATAGGTGCTGGATTATATATCTTTCCGGAGGAACCATCTCCATGATGTATGCCCATGGCTCCGAAAGATAGAGGGTGCCAGAGTGGTAAGAGGCGTAGATCACCGCAGGGTGTGACCAGTAGAACTCGACTAGTTTCCAAGACTCATACTCACTGAAGAAATCACTACCGCAACCATACTCATTCCCCCAGGCCCACCCCCAGTTTCGGTTTAGATCGACCCTTCGGGCATTATACCGGCTTGAAGCAACATATCCATCCGGATTGACCATGGGAATAATCCAGATCTCCCGATTTTCAATAAAGTGTTTTACCAAGGTATCCGTAGGGTAGTTCTCAACAAGATAGTTCAAGAGACAGAAGTTGACCGCGAAGGTGATCTTTTCATTCCCATGCATATTTGCCTCAAAGATAACTTCCGGCTCTGATTCATTCTTATCGGGATTATCAGAAAGCTTCATGGCAAGAAGCAACCGATTCTGATGGCTATAACCAAGCGTCTCCAGGTGGCATATCTCAGGATGGTATTGAACGATCTTGATCATTGAATCGCAATATTCTTGGTAGGTGAGATAATAACTCTTTCCGCTTCTCTTCAAGAAATTGCTTCGGTAGATATCATCAATATCGGTCTGGAGGACCTGAAAAGGGATACCCGTTTGGATTACCAGTGGATATTGGGTCTTTCTCACTTCGGCAATAGTGTAGTTTGGCGAGATCTCATTTATTACAATGCCATTTTTGTCCAGCCACTTAACCAGTTGAGGATCGCAACTCTCGACTCTAATCAGATCCCACTCCCCACACCATAATAACGTGGCCAGGGCAAGAATAAGAGTTACGATTCTGATCATCGTCTTAGTTTAATTATCTATCCTGACAGGTCAAGATCATCTCGGACTTGCAATCATACCCATTGACCATAACAGGATTCTAACTATGCTTAGATTTTATAGGAGGTATGATGAGATGGTTGTCGATTATGGCGATCGTGGCGATCGTCATCAGCTGTGGGGCTCCCAAGGAGCGGGAGCCGGCTGCGAAGTCAGCCAAGTTTGATCCCTATGCCAAACTCACCGAGGGTGAAATTTCCAGGTTTATCAAGGCCTTTCCAATCTTTATTGAGGAGGCCAAGAAACATGGCAAGGCACTTGAAAAGTGGGAAAGCAAGAAGAACCCTTTGGCCTTTGCCGGTGCCTACGGTGAGTTCATGGGTCGCTTCAAGGCCTTAGATGCTACGGTTCGAGCAAAGACCGGTGTGGGAGTCGAGGATGTTATAGCCACCTATATTAAGACGGTAATTACCTTCGGTATGCTTGAGGCGAAGAAAGGTATGGAGACATACGATCAGGCGATCAGCTCAATCGAGGAACAACTTAAGAATCCCAATCTTCCTGAGGAGCGAAGGGAGACGCTAACTGAGCAGCTTAAGCTATACCAGGAGATAAAGGCCAATATCGATACGATGATGCAGAAAATCCCACCGGAGAACTTTGAACTGGTCAAGAAATATCGGGAAAAACTGAAGGAGGTTCTTGAGCAGATTGATTGAGATATCCCTTAGCGATTCTTGATCTCTTTTCTTAAGTTCTCGATTTCGATCTCCTTGTCAGCGATCATAGTCCGGTAGAGATCGACGATCGCTGATGCAGTTGCGCCACTCAATTGCTCCCGCTCAATCCCGCGGAGGTGTCGCTCAAACTCCTCTTTTTCCTTTATCAAATTCTGGATCCGGGCATTGATATAGGCCCTAAAACTCCTTGTCTTGGTCCGTTTTCGAATGAGATATTCGAATAACCCGATTGAAAATGGGATAAAGATGATGAGGCCGATGGCGAGAAAGCGGAGTGGAAAGCTGATGTTTCCACCAAATATTGCTGCCAGGATTGCTGCAATTCCCCCCAATGCCCCAAGGATGGTAATGAGATACTCCAGCCTCCGGGTATGATGGGTGAAGGTCTGCCCCTGTTTTTCAGCTACCAGTCTTGCGATCTCTTCGATCAGGAATTGAGCAGTAGCAATATTTTCTTCAATCTTTTTGATATAGGTTTTGAGGTTGAGCTGTTCCATTATTGAGGAAGGGATGTCCTGGGTTGAATAGTGACAGTCGTGATACCGGTAATAGGAGAGAAAGTCGAGGAAGTTAAGTCTTTTGGCCTCAAGTTCATCTCTTGCCCATTCCCAGCCGATTGTCCCTTTAACTTTCAAACCCTCGCGCAGATTGAGAATATCTTTCTTCAGACCTCTTACCCAGGCGATCGTGAAGAAGACCAGCCTGTTGTAGAAAGTGGTGAGGAGAAGGAAGAAAAGTATCCTTCGTTCTTCTTCGTCAGAGCTGGCAAAAAAAATATACCTCCCTTCTGCTATTTTATCCCTGAGAATGAGATAGACCTGATAGCTGAAGCCAAGAAATAGTTCTTCCTTTCCAGTAAGCAGGAAATCGATGCCTGAGGAAGAGACTTCATCTTTGAGGCGGGATCGGTGGTAGAGCATACGGGCATCTTCAAGACGGCGGAGATGGAAGACGGCGAGGAGAAAGTCGATTGCGAGGGAATAGATTGAACGTTTCATTTTTTGATTATTAACCGCCATCTCCCATTCCTGGTAGAGGAAGCGTTTTCTTTGCGTTAGGGCCTCATCGATGTTTGAGCTGAGGTTGATTATAAAAAGGCCCATTCCGCTGGAGAGTAACCAGAGAGAGATGTCAAACTCAGCTTTGGCAACAATCTCACCTCCGGCAATGGGGAGTTTAAGAATTAGAAAATCTTCAACGATTTCAAATACCCCATTTGGGTAACGATCGCTGATGTACTCCCGGAATCGATAGAGGTCGACTGAACCTCCGATTGAGAAAGGGAGAACAAGTTTCACCGCCAATTGTAATGGTGACAAAAGATCCGTCAATAAGAGCTTGACCTCAACCCCCTTATCGTTATAGTTTCCCATGTATCTTTTTCGATTAGGACATCTACCAGGTCAGCAATCGATGACCATCTTTCATGCCCTGGCCCGAATGGGGGTCGAGGCCTTGGTTATTGTCTCACCCAAGGAACCGATCATCTCGGTCGGCTATTTTCAGGACACAAAAGCTGAGGTTGATCTCGACTACATCGAAAAGAAGAAACTGGGAATCATGAGGCGTGAGGTGGGTGGTGGCGCAACCTATCTTGATCACAATCAGGTCTTCTATCAACTGATCTGGAATCGAAACAATAAACGTTTCCCCAAACGGATTGAAGAGATCTTTGAACTTCTCTCGATTCCGGCCTGCCAAACCTACGAAGAGTTTGGGATTAAGGCGAGATTTCGTCCTACCAATGATATTGTGACCGAAGCAGGGAAGAAGATTGCTGGAGAAGGTGGTGGTGACATCGGTGACTCGATGGTGTTTGTTGGCGGTATCCTTATGGATTTCGATTACGAAACTATGACCAATGTCTTGAAAGTTCCTGAGGAGAAATTCCGGGATAAGATCTACAAATCGATGCGGGAGAATCTGACGACGATGAAGCGGGAGCTGGGGAGTATCCCACCGCGGAAGGACATCGTTCAGGTCCTGATCGAATCATTTGAGCGAATCACGGGACACTTAGAGCAAGCTGAGTTGACCCCGGAGCTACTTAAGAAGATGGCCGAGGTGGAAAGCTATCTCACTTCTGAAGAGGTCCTATTTAAGAAGACACCCCGGGTCTATGAAGGGGTGAAGATAAGGGAAGGGGTGGAGATCAGATTTGGTATCCATAAGGCCAAGGGTGGTTTGATTCGAGCGTGTGAGGAGATCGCTGAAAAGAAGATCGAGACGGTATCTCTTTCCGGAGACTTCAACCTCTTTCCTAAGGAAGGCTTAGAACGGATTGAACGTGCAATTGAGAAGAAAGATCTCGATGCTGAGGTGATAAAGAAGGCGGTGGCTGAAACCTATGAAAGAGAGAGGATCGAATCTCCTGGCGTTGGCCCCGATGATATTGCCAAGGTTACTACGGAAGCCAAGTCACCTTGATCCCCGATTTTTTTAAGAGGTAGGCGGTCACCCCATTCCGGCCGCAGGAGGGACTTTTTTCCTTAAGGATCGCCTCCTGGATATTGTAGTAGTTCATAACCCTTAATACCTCACGGGCTCCAAGCAGAAAGGCATCGGTCCGATCTCTTCCCTCCTGGTCGAAGATACGTAGTTTCCCAATCCAGACTAATTCGGCATCTCCTTTCAGTTGGCAAGGAGAACGTGGGGTAGTAAGGCCACCGAGTTGCTCAGGACAGAGGGGTAGTGCTTCCCCCTTTTTCACCAGTTCTACTACCCGCTCATCCAAGGCCGAATCGCCATCATATCGGCATCTGATTCCAGCCAGACAGGCGGAGACCAGAATCACCGTTCTACTCCCAGATAGGAGATAACTACTGCAACCCCAAAGATGAAATTGGGTAACCAGGCCGAAAGGAAAGGGGAAAGTTTTCCTCCGATACCGTAGGCCCGAAAGGTCTGAATAAGACCCCAGTAGATGAATGCAACGATGATGCTGATACCAATCCCGAGGGCAAGACCACCACGTTTCAACCTCAGAGCGAAAGGTATGGCGAGGAGAATGAGAATGAGGTTGATGAAGGGTGCCGAGAAGCGGTAGTTGAGTTCCACCGCCTCTTCTTTAATGTCGGCCCCAGTAAGCCGACGGCGTGTAATCTCCTTGATAAGCTCATCGAATCGCATCTCCTCGATCGGCTTTGGACTTTTGGCCAGCTCCTGAGGTGACTCGGGAACAATACCACCAAGACTGTCGTAATGGGAAAGTCTCTCCCCTTCGGGCTGAAAGATCCTCTCGGTAACATCGAAGAAGACCCAACCTTGATCATATTTACCAGAGCGGGCCACAATTGTCCTTTTGATCTTAAGGGCGTCATCAAATTCCCAGAGATAAAGGCCCTGAATCTTCTGGTTGGTAACATCCAGATGGCGGATTCGATAGAGATAGTGATGGGGGGAGAGGTAGAAAAAATTGCGCATTCTAAAACTCCTCCTCTTCCTTTTGAATATCTTCTCCTCCCTCACCCTTCTCAGGTTATGATTTGCCCAGGTTGCGATATACTCATTTATGAGGAAGGAGGAGAGGATGAGAAGTAAGGCGAGGATAGGGAAGATGCTTAAGATTTTCACCATCCTTACTCCAGAGGTTCGAATTGAGATAAGTTCATTGTGACGGGCCATCATCCCGAGGGAATAGAAAGTTCCCATCATCGCCCCCACCGGAAGAAGGAGAACCGCATAAGGGATCGACTGATAGAGATAAAATTCGATGATGGTGGTGATTGTGGCATGGTGTTCTAAATACTTTCCCAGATCTTCAAAAAGATCGATGATGATATAAATGAAGACAAAGACAAAAAGTGCGACCGCAAGACCTTTAAAGAATTCAATCAATAGGTAACGCCTTAGGATCATAGAAGTCCCCGACCACGATCAACCAAAAGGTAGAAATGAGTGGCGATTATCCCAAGGACAATGTTGGGGAGCCAGATTGCAAGTTCGGGTGGAAGTAAGGCTCGGTCGGCGAGCTCCTCCCCGGAGATCAGGAGGATGTAGTATAATGAGAAGAAACCGATAGCAAGGATCCCGCCCAGAACTCCACCCCGGCGAACAAGATAGCCTAAGGGAGCACCAAGGAATAGGAAGATGATGGCAGCAAAGGGGATGGCAATCTTCTTCTCAATCTCAACCTTGTAACGGGCAATCTTTTTCTTTATAAATCTCAACTTCCGAAGCTGTGATTTCACTTTGGTGGTGATGAAGTTGAGAGCACCCGGTCCATATTGGAGATAACGGTCAATTGCCGTGGTCATTGTTCCGATCAGCTCACTTCTGGTGGTAGTCAGGTTCTTCTTCTCTCTCCTGATGGCCTTATCCAACATTCCGATGGTCATTTCCCGATCGCCTCGGTACTTACCCCGATGTGATCTATGCTCTTCTTTCGCCTTGATGATGAGACGCTGGGATTCAAATCGGACTCTTCGATAGCCACCTTGGGGAAGCGGTTCGTGCATCTCTCCATTGCTTAAATCGAAGATGTAGGTGGCACCACCATCGGTGGTGCGTGCGATTCCTTCCGGTGCCGTGATGATCGTGCGACTACTTTTTTCATAGATGGTGAGATGATGGATCTTAGCAGCCCGGGTATCGATGCTACCGATATAGATGGTATAGCCGGGAAATTCATCAATAAAGACTCCGGAACGGAGTTTGATTGCGGGACGTTTTCGGAGGATTTCTACCATCAATCTCCGGACCCGATGATTGGCTTCGGGAACCACAAGATTGTTAAAGATGATAAGCCCAATTGTTATGAAAAGATTGATGATGAGGATGGGGAGGATAAGCCTTCCGATCCTCACCCCTGAGGTGAAGATAACGACCATCTCATTATCCTGAGCCATCCGGCCAAAGGTCATGAGGGTTGCGACAAGGATTGCCATCGGGACGGTTGACGAGATTATGAAGGGGAGGGAGTTGATGAAGACACCACTAACCAGATCAAGGCCAACCCCTTTACTCACCAGAAGATCGATGAGTTTGAATAGTTGTTGCAAGAAGAGGATGAAGGTAAGTGCAAAGAGGGAGAAGAGGAAAGGGGGGAGATAATCCTTGAGGAGTTGACGGTCAGTTGTGATCAAGCTCTTGGCCAGTAATGAGATGATAGATCTTCAGATACCGCTCCCGAGTTGCTTCGATGACATGATCCGGGAGTGGTGGTGGCGGCGGCGAGCGATCCCAGTCTAAGGATAGGAGATAATCACGGAGGAACTGTTTATCCAGAGGATCGATATGTTGCCCAGGTTTGTATTCAGACTTGAGCCAGAATCGGCTCGAATCCGGAGTAAAGATCTCATCGATCAGGATGAGCCCGCCATCATCGAGGCCAAACTCAAACTTGGTATCGGCAATAATTACTCCCCTTCTTTCCAGGTAGTCATGTCCCCATCGGTAGAGCTTGATACTGATCTCCTCTAACCTTTCTGCCATCTCTCTACCCACCAGATCGATGAGCCCTTTTCGATCCAGGGGCTGATCATGGCCAACCTCGGCCTTGGTTGATGGGGTAAAGATTGGCTCGGGAAAGCGCTGGGCTTCGACCAATGATCCAAAATTACGACCGAAGACGAGGCCGGTCTTTTTATACTCAGCCCAGGCCGATCCGGCTAAATAGCCCCTTACGACGCACTCGACCTTTAACGGTTGGGTTGGTTGGACGATCATGATACGATCTTTGAGGATCGATTCAAACTCCATTAGTTCTTGGGGAACTTCAGTGGTGATGAGATGGTTCTTGATCAGATCCTTACCCAGTCTGAAGAAGTAGGCGGAGAGGAGGTTGAGAACTCGACCCTTATCCGGGATCGGTTCGGCCATAACAACATCAAAGGCGGAGATCCGATCGGTACAGGCGATGAGGAGTTTATCCTGGAACTTATAGATCTCCCGAACCTTCCCCTTCTTAACCAATTCCAGGGGAAGCTCAATCTTCTTGATCCCGTTCATCCTCAAATTATAGTAGGGAGAGAAACGGAATCAATAGCCGCGATACCTGTAGTGGACAGCCGAAATGGATCTGATTACTCCAAAATGAGGATTTTTTCGTGGCTGGGCCCGGCCTTGGTCTCGATCCGGAGGAAGTAGATGCCAGCAGGGAGATTGAGCTTCACCCTCCGACCTACAGAAAGCCTCCTCAACTCCCGACCCGAAACATCAAAGAGGGTAACACTACTCACCCCATCCCCATCAATGAAGAGCCAGCCCGACGATGGGTTGGGATAGATCCGAATCGGCAAATCATACCCCGGTGACTCCGAGACCCCGATGTTACCCAGACTGTCAACCTTCAGGAGATAGACCTGCCAGTCATTGCCATGCTCACCCCGGGTGGCTCCAACAATGATGAACCCATGATCAGGGGTGAGATGGACCTCATAGCCCCGATCCTCATCGGCAAACCCATAGGTCTTCTCCCAGATGAGATTGCCATCCCGATCCACCTTCAAGAGATAGAGATCGCTCAGCCCAAAACCATAGGATCTGGTCTCACCAACAACAACATAGCAGGAGTCAGCCGAGAGGCAGAGCCCGAAACCACCATCCCAGTCCGGACCACCATAGGTCCTCATCCAGAGGGTATCACCCAAGGAGTCGGTCTTTATGAGATAGACATCATAACCACCGGCCCCGAAGGAGTAGGTTGCCCCGGCAATGATGAAGCCACCATCCGGGGTCGCCCTTACCGCCATCCCGATGTCATCATCAGGACCTCCATAGACCCTCATCCAGAGCGAATCACCAATGGAATCGGTCCGGATCAAAAGGACATCCCGATCCCCGGCACCAAGAGAGTTGGTGAAACCGACGATGATATATCCATCACCGACCAGATCAATGTCATAACCGATCTCGTCCTTAGCCCCCCAGTAGGTCCGGGACCAGAGCAGATTGCCCGAGGTGTCGACCTTTACGAGCCATACCTCCCAATTGAGCCAGCCATAGGATTTGGTCCCGCCGATCGCGATATAGTTGCCATCTTTGGTTGCCTTCAGGGCATGGGGTTCCTCATCCTTATCCCCACCATAGGATTTGCGCCAGAGATTCTTACCGGAAGAATCATAGCGGGCGAACTGGAAGTTAAAGGAGCCGGAGTAGATATTCTTATCCAGTGAGAAATAGCCATGATCATCAGTCTGGAGCACCGAGACGATGATCCCATTGTAGGTGCTGGAAACGGTCGACCAGATCGTATCCCCTACAGAGTCGGCCTTGATGAGATAGGATCGGAAATAGTCACCCGGCTCCGTCGTCCCCCCAATGATATAGCCACCATCTGCAGTGGGCCAGACCGAGTAACCGATATCGGTGATTCCTGCCTTGCCATAGGTCCGCTCAAAGGTGATCCCGGAGAGGGAACCGATGATGAAGATCAAAAGAGAATACCTCACCGCACCACCGATATTTTCCCTCTCCCCTGGTGGGAGAGGGAAAGGGTGAGGGGGAAGGACTTCATCGCAATACTACCAGCTTCTCGGTCTTTGTCTCAGATTGGGTTTTGATCTTGAGGAAGTAGATGCCAGGGGGCAGGGTGAGCTGGAGATGGGGGG
>QNBE01000069.1 GCA_003645615.1 Caldifarciminota bacterium | reverse complement strand
TGATTATGGCTATGCGATCGATCGGAGACCAGGTGGTGGATATTTCATCACCGGGGCCATCACCGTCTTCGATTCCGTTCCCCACCAGGATGTCTTCGTTGCCCGGTTGACCAGCAGCGGGGACACGGTCTGGACGCGGAGATACGGAGGTGCCAGGAATGATGTCGGATGTTCGATCGTCACCTTAGATGATGGTTCTGCGGTGATTGCCGGATACACCGAATCTTTCAGCGATGGGAAGGACATCTATCTCCTGAAGGTAAAATCGTGCGGTGATACGGTCTGGACGAGAACCTATAATGAGTCGGACGAGGACAAGGCCTATGGTATCGCCACAACACCGGATGGCGGTTTCATTGTCACCGGGAAGAGCGATGGGGACATCTATCTCCTCCGGGTTGACGGTTCGGGTGGACGGATCTGGTCCCAGCACTATGGCGGTGGCTGGTCTGATGAAGGCCGGGATGTCGTTTCGACCCAGGACGGCTATCTGGTAGTTGGTAAGGATACCCGGGGAGAGCTCTGGCCCACGACCAAAAGGTTATGCCTTCTCAAAACCGACGGTAGCGGTAACTCGTCCTGGCTTAATCTTTATGGCAGCGACTACACCGACAGCAAGGGATACGCTATGGCTAAGAGTGAAGAGGGTTATATCCTTGTCGGGCGCTATGGCCAAAGTAACGAAAACATTATCGTGGTCGAAGTCGGCGAAGATGGCGGGGAGTTATGGGATGAATATTATGGTGGTGAAGGGGGTGAGCGAGGACATGATGTCGCTAAGGCCGGAGACGGCTATCTCGTCGTTGGATACACGACCTCTTATGGCTCCGGCGGGGCCGATGTCTATCTGCTGAAGATCGAGCCTTGATCCGCTGAGGTCGGACTGTGTAAAAAAGAGGCCCGCCTTCAGGCGGGCCTCTTTTTTTGGTTTACGCCAACTCGACGCTGACGGCCTTCTCCCCTTTGGGGGAGTTGACGATCTCAAACTTCACTCGATCGCCTTCACGAAGAGTCCGATAGCCATCACCAAGAACGTCGGAATAGTGGACGAAGACATCGCCACTGCCGTCTTCCTTTGTGATGAAGCCGAAGCCCTTCCGGCCATCAAACCATTTTACCACACCATAGGTTGGCATCGTTCCTCCTTTCAGCTTCCTGTTTGAACCTGAGAATTAGTTTCCCAAATTCAAAATTCAGGACTGTCCAATTTTAGCTGGTGGGGCCCGATCCGTCAATGGTTATCTTAACTTTACAATCTTGGTATGATAAATGGCATCCCCGTTTCTTAATTCACAGAAATAGATTCCACCCGGGGCTGCTCTACCTCGATTATCACTTCCATCCCAAACAATATATCTTCCTTTCTCCCTTATCCTTCTAATCAACCTTCCCTCTGAGGTATAGATTCTCACCTCGGCTTCCTGATGAGGATGTGGAATCATGATCTTAGCATGAGCATACATAGGGTTGGGGGAGATGAGGGCATAGGATGAGGTTGTGGTCTCCTCAGCGATCTCGACACCGGGAAGGGGACGGCGGGAGAAATAGATGTCCGGTGCAGTAGATTGAAGTCGAGTATCACACCAGGCGGCATAGACATACTGGGAGTCAACAGCGATACCAATATAGTCGCCGCAGAAGGCATTCATCACGAATGAGGTATCGGTGACCCGTTCATTTTCGCTCCAGGTGAGACCACGATCAGAGGAGTAACAGTAGAAGAGATCATAGCGATTACTGCGAGGGGGGTGCCTCCTCCCATCATACCAGACCACATGGATCCAGCCCCGGTAGTCTACTGCCATCCAGGGCATAAACTGCTGCATCGTGTCACTCGCTGATATCGAATCATCATTGATCTTAATTCTTGGTGACCAGGTAATTCCACCATCAGTGGAACGAGAAAAATAGATGTTGAGATTGAGGCGATCGGTGGAGGTTCGGGCTGGGCCATCATTAAAGACAGTATAAACATCCTGGGGATACTCGGGACTGGTCTCAAGGGGTGGGAGAACGAAAAGGCGTGGATTTGAACTATTATACCGGAACTTGGTATTGGTGATCAGGTATTCGGTGAATGTATTTCCACCATCGGTAGATCGAGCACAGTAGATACCATTCACGGTGTCGATACCGGATCGAGTATCACAGCCCCAACTCACCAAGATGGTGCCATCGGCCAGCTCCCGGGGGATTGGCCCCCAGCGGGCGGCCCCGGATGTCGCATGGTCAACAATGATGACCGGACCGAATGTCTCCCCCCGATCGGTCGATTTTCGGAAATAGATATGTCGAACCGGATCAGGACCGAGGTCCCAGGTGACATAGACATTTCTCCCTTTTGTCGCCACCCACGATTTATCTATCTTGGAGATGCCCGGACTCACATATTTGGTTGGCTCCCAACTGTTCCCCAAATCGGTGGATCTGGTAAGGTAAACCCGATTCCGGGCAAAATCGCAACAGCAGAGGTAGACGAAACCGGTATCGTCCACGGCCACAGATGGGTCGCCCATAAAACTACTCACCGAATCCTGGGGCATCTGATAATTCGGTTCCCAGGAAAGGCCACCATTGGTTGACCGGGCAAAGAAAGCATGGACCCAGGGGACACGGTAATCGTTAAAATAGGCGAAGAGATAGTTTTTCCAGACCGCAATACAGACTTCATCCTGATTGGCTCCAGCTGGATCATCACTCACCATCACGTTTGGTATCCAGGGTGGATCTCCAAAGAGAAGGATGGGGAGGATCAGTAATTGCATACTGAATTATAGCTAAGATCGGTTCAGTGTAAATGGTCAGGAGACTTGACAACCGAGGTCTGACCCTTATCATAAGCAGACGGCATATGGGAAAAATTTCTGAAAGTTCCTACCCCGGGCAAAATGCCTACAGAGATGAGAGATGGATGCAGAACCAGAACCCGAATTCCGGTCTCCACTATGAAGCTGCGAATAACATCCTCTATGCGATCTGGAGCTATGGCGTTCATAAGATACGGGCGATGCGGCCGGATGGGACCAATATCGTTGAATGGGATCTGGTGGGCGACAGTCAAGAAGGGGTTGCCCTCTGGGATGGCGATAGTGCTGGTAAAGGTAAGATCTTTATTGCTGAGGATGCTGGTGAGATCTGGCGGTATGAGTTTAACAGCCAATTGGAGATTACCATCATCGGCAATGGCTCAGTTGAGATCAATCCAGACCCACCGGGCTATTACGGCACCTTTGATACCCTGACCGCGATCCCGGATCCGGGCTATCAATTTTTGGAATGCGACAATCCCGAGACCCTGCTGATGGACTACGACAAGAAGGTGACCGCAACATTTATTCCTGCTGGGCTCAGCAGCCAGGAAGCCGGGGATGTGGCCCCCTCCGGAATCTATTTTGCCCGGAGGGAAGGCCCACCCCAGAAATTTATCCTGATCCGATGAGACTGGGGGTAATACCGGAAGGGATTATCGATCTCATCGCTCTCCTCTCTGGCCGGATGCCACTTCCGGTGGTGAAGTCTTTTTGGGGTTATGCAATGGGGAGGACTGTTTTGGCTGGAGTTCGATTGGGGGTATTTGATGCCCTCGACTCCGGTCCGAAGTCAGCCTCAGAAGTAGCTCGGATAATAAAGACTGATCCGGATGCGACCGAGACCCTGCTCAATGCCTTAAACGGCTTCGGTCTGATTAAACGAAAGAAGGGGAGATACTCCCTAACCACTGCTGCCCGGAAATGGCTGACCCAGAACTCGGCCACGACGATGAAGGATTCGGTTCTTTTCATTGGTGAGGTCTGTCGGGAGTTTGAGCGGTTAGAAGATGTCGTAAGAAGTGGCCGACCACCCCACTTCCATGATCTGAAAAGACCCGAGGAGTTCTGGAATTCATACCTGAGGGGACTGGGGACCTTTGCCCGTTTTGGCTCCCGGGAGATCGTGAGAAAGGTGAGGTTTGATCGACCACCCCAACGGATGCTCGATGTTGGAGGGGGACACGGAGTCTACACCATCGAGTTTCTTAAACGTTATCCTTCTCTTACCGCTGTGATCCTCGACCTCCCACCTGCAATCGAGGTTGGCCGGAAGATGATTGTTGAGGCAGGCCTTTCCGATCGGATAAGGTTCCGGGCTCAGGATATGAGGGTTGGTGACTGGGGGAGCGGTTATGATCTTGTCCTCCTTTTTAATGTCATCCATGCGGTCCCGATTGATGATGCAGAGGGGTTGATTGAGAATGCCTATCAGGCCTTGAATGAATCCGGCCGCCTGGTCATTCTCGATTCCGAACATACCGGTGGCGATAAGGATCTCTCCCTCACCTCAGGTCTTAATGAGCTTCTTTTCTTCGTGATCAATGGGACAAGGGCTTATCCTGAAGCACGGGTCCGGGAATGGCTTACCAAGAGTGGGTTTCGGAGAGTAACCAAGAAGCACCTCTTGGTGATGCCGATGGCGATGCTCTTGATTGCAGATAAATGAATCATCTCAAGCGGATTATCAGTCAGATCCGGGGAAGGGGCTATGGTGCCTATCAAGGGTTAAATCGGAGGAGGTTCTCTTTCCCCGGTTTTGAACTCATCTTCGATCATATCCAGAAGGACCCCTTTGCACCAGGGACACGGGTGAGATTGGTAACCGAGAACCGTATTCCCGAGTGGGCCTATGAGAATGATTCCAAACTCACCGCCTTGGAAGATTTCCTCCTCAGGAGATTCTCGACCGCAGCCCGGGAGAACTCCCGCCGGAGGGGTGAGGGAAAGAGCGGTTTAATCTATGCCTATCAGCCATCTCAGAAGATCCTGAAAAGATCGGCGGTTCGGATCACCAGGGATCGGATTGAGGTTAGATTCTATCTCGGCCTCCCCTCCCGGGGAAGGAGGATCTTGGCGAGAGAATTCGAGGAGATGGTCTTTGGTGATCTCCCAAAAATTTTTGAAAATTCCCTCAATTTCTCAAAGATAAATAGGGATCAGCTAACGAATCACATAAATATCTGTGTGGCAGCCGATTATCTCCGCACTCAATTGAAGAAGCTCGGGTTGGTTGCTTTCATCGGTGATGGTGCGATCCTGCCTCGTCGTAGCGGGGTTGATGATCGTCCGATGGGAAAAGAGGCCATCCCCTTTCGGAGCCCAGATAGTCTCCGGGTTGAGCTTAACCTTCCCCATCTCGGTCGGGTTACTGGACTGGGGATTCGGGAAGGGGTCACCCTGATCGTGGGGGGTGGATTCCATGGTAAGTCGACCCTGCTCCGGGCGATCGAGCATGGGATCTACAATCATATCCCGGGCGATGGAAGAGAGCTGGTGGTGACAATACCGGAGGCGGTGAGGATAAGGGCCGAGGATGGACGTTCGGTCCAATCTGTTGACATCTCCCCCTTCATCAAGAATCTACCCCAGAGGATCGATACCAGCCGATTTACAACCGAGAATGCCTCGGGTTCCACTTCTCAGGCGGCCAATATTGTTGAAGCGATTGAGGCCGGGGCCAAGCTCCTGCTCATCGATGAGGATACCTCGGCAACAAACTTCATGATCAGGGATGGGGAGATGAGGAGGCTTATACCTGATGAACTGGAGCCAATTACCCCTTTTTTAGATCGGGTCCAACCGCTCTACCATGAGTATGGAATCTCATCGATCATCGTCACCGGGGGGTCGGGTGAGTATCTTAAGGTGGCGGATACCGTCATCGGGATGTTCAATTATCTGCCGAGGGATCTCAGCTCCGCGGTTAAAAGAAGAAAGAGAGAGGGTAGCTTTGGGCCGATCCGAAAGAGATTTCTCAAGAGGGATGGTTTCTCACCACTCACCCGATCCGGAAAGGTTAAGGCCCGGGCCAGAGGTCGAGAGCAGATAATCTTCGGAACAAGAACTATCGACCTCCGCTATGTGGGTCAGATCGTTGAGCCCGGCCAGACCAACGGGCTCGCTCAGGCCCTCCTCTATATCTGGCGGAGATATCTGGATAAGGGGTTGAGTTTAAGGGAGATGGTCGATCGGCTCATTACCGAGATCGAAAGCGGTGGCCTCGATATAGTTACCGAGGTTGATCATCCCCCGGACCTGGCCCATTTCCGTGGTATCGATCTTGCTGCGGTCATCAACCGGATCCGGGGGATCAGGATCAGAACCGAGTGATCATCAGGGTGAAGGTGATCCCGAATGCGTCGCGGCCTCTGGTCGAGCGGAGAGAAGGGTATTATCTTGTTCGGGTCGATGCACCACCAAAAAAGGGAAAGGCCAATCAGCGGCTGATTGCAATTCTTGCCGGTTATTTTAAGATCCCGAAGACAAAACTGAGGATTGTGAAGGGGTTAAGGGGGAGGATAAAAGAGGTGATGATAATCGATTAGCTCGAACCCTTCAGCTCCTCCAAAAATTGGCTCAATTCCTGGGGAGAGCAGATGGTAAAGGTTCGGGCATCATAAATTGTCCGCTTGATGAGGCCGGAGAGGACTTTTCCCGGGCCAACTTCAACAAACAGTTTTACCCCGGCCTCACCCAGATTGATTACCGTCTCCGACCAGCGAACCGGAGAGATGATCTGCTTCTTCAAGCATTCCTTAATCCTTACCGGATCGGTGGTTGGCTCACCGGTGACATTGGGCAGGACGGGACAGCTGGGTTTCTGGAATTGGAAGGAGTCGATATATTCGGCAAAGATCTCCGAAGCTTCTTCATAGATAAAGGAATGGAAGGCTCCACCCACTTTGAGCTGGATAACCCGTTTGGCCCCTTTCTCTTTCAATTCCGCTTCGGCCCGTTCTACTGACTCGGTCTCACCGGAGATGACGATCTGGGTCGGAGAATTGATATTGGCAACCACTACCCCATCGATGCCATTAACTACAGCTGTTACCTCATCGAGGGAGAGGCCGATTACCGCAGCCATCGTCCCCCTTCCGTACTCTTCCATCAGCTTGGCCCTTTTGGCGACCAGACGAATCACTGAGTCAAAATTGAGGACACCTGCAGCATAGAGGGCAGAATATTCTCCGACCGAGTGGCCGGCAACAAAACTGGGGACAACCCCGTTCTCCTTCACCATCTCGTAGGCGATTATGGAGGTGGTCACAATTGCGGGCTGGGTATAAATGGTCATCTTCAATTTCTCTTCTGGCCCATGGTGGCATAGTTCTTCCAGATTATAGCCCAGGATCTGGCTTGCCCGGAGCATGAACCGGTCCCGGAGTGATCGGGGTAACTCATCGGCCATCCCGACGAACTGTGAACCCTGTCCGGGGAAGACAAAAGCGATCATTTCTCCTCCCTCAATCCTTCCATCAATTTTTCCCACTGCCGGGGGTCCTCCCAGGATCGGATGAGATTTTTCACCGAATCGAGATCCCAGCCATAGCGTCGATTGAGAGCCGATAGAGAATCCTCAAGCTGGCGGGAGTCGGTGATCCTCATCTTGAGCCTCCGGTAGTTCCTGAGATACTTAACAACTCGATCGACCTCGGGATGGGAACAGGAGAGGAAGATGAGCGGGACTAATCGCCACATCTCATCAGATACTGGAGCTTGGGAATGGAGATGCGCTCTTCAAATTCACCGAGAATAAGATCGAGGAGATTGAGCCGTTTGGGCGGATAGACGAGCTTAGGTTTTTCCTTGATCCCCACCATCTCCTTCAGGATTTCCACCGCCTCGGTGAAACTACCGAGGGTATCGATCAGTCCTGCCTGGTAGGCCTGGCGTCCGGACATGATCCGCCCATCCGCAAGGCTGAGCACCTTCTCCCGATCCAGTCCCCGATTTTGGATGACCGCAGTGACAAACTGATCGTAGACATCGAGAACCACCTCCTTTAATAATCTACGTTCCGATTCACTCATCTCCCGGAAGGGGGAACCGATATCCTTAAACTCCTTCGACTTTATCGTCTCAAACCTGATCCCGAGTTTGTCGAGCAGACGGTTGACGATCGGGAACTCCATGATTACCCCGATCGAACCGGTCATGGTTCCGGGATTGGCGACAATGAGATCGGCAGGAAGGGAGACATAATAGCCGCCTGAGGCGGCAACCGCACCCATTGAGACGACCACCTTCTTCTTCACCCTCTTTACTGCCTGATAGATCTCCTGAGAGGCGGCAACCCCACCACCGGGTGAATCGACCCTAATCAGAATCCCCTTGATTGATGGATTATCATCAAACCTTTCCAGATCCTTAACAACCTTCTTGCTTGAGCTGATAATCCCTTTGATCTCCACCACCCCGATTGAACCGCCCATTTGGGTGGGCGAGATCGCAATAATTGAGATCACCACCACACCGACGATAATAAGGGCGATATAAAGTGGCTTCACAATTCCCTCCTCCCTTCAATCGCATTCCAGATCGTCTGATCATCGGCAAGGTCGAGATCGGCACCCATTGGCAACCCCCGGGCCAATCTGGTGACCTTTACTCCAAGGGGCTTCAAAGTTCGGGCGAGATAGATTGCGGTCGC
Organism: Caldifarciminota bacterium; assembly: GCA_003645615.1. GTDB lineage: Bacteria > Hydrothermota > Tepidihabitantia > B36-G15 > B36-G15 > B36-G15. The sequence continues at coordinate 3,764 of QNBE01000069.1, read as the reverse complement.
CTCACCCTCACTGGTAGGATTGGTGGCGATAATCACCTCATTTACCGATGTGTCTTTGAGCCTCTTCACCAGTTCCTTGATTCTCAGATCCTCGGGACCGATCCCATCCATAGGTGAGAGGACACCGTGGAGGACATGGTAGACCCCACGATACCTTCCGCTCCGCTCGATGGGGAGAATCTCGGCCGGAGTTTCTACGACACAGATAAGGGAGTGATCCCGGTCCTCATCCCCACAGATCGAACACGGTTGTCTCTTGGTGTAGTTGAAACATATCTCACAGAGATTCAGGTTGGTCTTGGCATCGAGGATGGCCTCAACCAGGCCCCTCACTTCCTCTTCCGGTATCCGTAGAAGAAAGAAGGCCAGCCTCTGGGCGGTCTTCCTTCCAACTCCGGGGAGAATCTGGAGCCGTTCGATCAACCTTTCTAAACTTTTCTCCATGGATTATTGTAGTCGCTCCAACTCTTTCGTCAACGCAACCTTACTGCAAGGCGAGAAAGGAGGATGCCGACCTCATAAAGGATGATGAGGGGAAGGGAGACGATGAGGAGGGTGGCGAAGTCGACCGTGGGGGTGATTATCGCAACGATAAAAAGGAGGACAACGATCGCCTCCCGTCGCCGCTGAGAGAGGAGCTCGGGTGATATCACCCCCATCCGGGTGAGGAAGAAGGCGAGGAGAGGGAGTTCGAAGAGGATGCCGATGGCGATGGTAAACCAGAAGAGAAAGCTTAGATACCTGTTGATATTGATGAGTGGAGTCATCGCCTCGCCACCAAAACTGAGGAGGAATTTGAGCCCCAAGGGGAGGACGACAAAATAGGCGAAGAGGAAACCGATAAAGAAGAGGATGGTGGAGAAGATGACGAATGGTGCAGTATACTTCCGCTCCTTATGGGTGAGGGCAGGAAAGACGAAGGCAGCCGCCTGATAGATGAAGAAGGGGATGGTGGCAAAGCCGCCGATATAGAAGGCGATCTTAATCTTGGCAAAGAAGGCCTCGGTCGGGGTAAAGAAGTAGAGCTTACCACCGATTGGTCGGGCAATCGCCCTGATGATCGGATCGGTAAAGATGTAGCCGATGATGGAGGCGATGATCAAAAAGACGATCACCCTGATGATCCGCCATCTCAGCTCCTCCAAGTGTTCGACAAAGGTGAGATATCTCTCATCCTCGGTCATCCAATCCGGAGCCGATAGAGGCCTTTTTCAGTTGCCACCCAGAGATAGCGACCCTTGGAGAGGATGCTGTAGATTTCGATCGCTGGTAAGAGATAGCTCCTCTCCACCATACCCTCCCGATAATACCAGAGTCCGGACCTCGTTCCCACCCAGATCCGATCCGAACCGAGGGCAAGGGCGGTGCCATCGCCGATCGGGAGATAGGAGAAGGAGTCCTGGTAGGTGATAAGATGACCGGAGGCGATCAGATATAGTTTATCTCCCGCAATGATGTCATCAACTCCAAACCTGAGGTAGCCGCGGGGATCGATCAACTCTTGATATTCGGTGGTGTCGAGGCGGAAGAGGCCCCGGTCGGATCCAAGATAGAGCCGGTTATTGTAGATGGCGATCTTCCGGATCGTTCCGGTAAAGGTAAGGATCTCCTGGGGCAGATCGGTTGATGGGGTAATCACCGAGAGTTTGGATCCCGCATATAAGTAAAGGAGATCACCGATCCGGGTAATGGTAATGACCGGATTTCTCAAGATCGGTAGAGTAACTCCGGACTGGATCGTGAAGAGGCCGTTTTTGGTTCCGAGATAGATCCGATTTCGGAAGTTGGTGATGTCGACGATATCATGGAGGTAGCTCCGGTAGAACCAGGTGTCGGCGGTGGGAGAATAGAATGAGATCTGGTTCTGACTGATGAAGGCGATCAGGGTATCGAGATCGGTGATCCGGACCACCCTATCGATCGGACCGAGGGTGAGGCGTCGACGGTGGGCCGAAGGGAGGTTCACGATCTCAACCCCGAGCCGAGAACCGATATAGAGATAACGCCCACTCTGGCAGAGGGCGGTGATCGGATACTTGTTCAGGAGGTTGTCGGTGTAATAGTAAGGGGTGAGGATGGGATAGGAGTGGAGTCTCTCCTCGCTCAAACCTCCCTGCCACCTCTTGACCTCAACCGATCCCGTCTTCTCAAAGAAGAAGGAGCCTTTGCGCAGTCGGTAGTATCCCGCTGGAGTCTCAAGATAGATATAGCCCTTTCCGACCCCAATCCGCCTCGGTCTTACCCCTCTTAAGGGGATGCGGGTGAGATGATCACTCCCCTCCAGATAGCGTAATAGTTCCCGCTCGGTTAAGATGTAGAGATCACCAAACTCCGGGTCATAGATGAGGAGCTTGCCTTTATCAATTGGGGTTGAGAAGATCCGTTCATGGCTGGTCTTATTAAGAACCACCAGACCATCCTCCCGAAGGATATAGATCCGGTTGTAATAGACATCAATCGATTGGATCGGACCGGTGGGGAAGAAGTCAACCCCAAACCTCAGGATAAGTAGGATTGGACACATCGGTAGAGGATCTCCGAGCCCGGCTCGATTACCGAGTCGCTGGCCCTAAAACGATCGTGATGGAGAGGATAGATCGCACCAAGTTTTTCATCCCGACAGCCGAGCATAAACATTACCCCGGGAATCTTCTGCTGATAATAGGAGAAGTCCTCACTACCCATGGTGGGTGGAACACCAACCACGCCTTCCTCACCCAGAACCTCGATAGCACCTTTTATCACCATCTCAACCAGCTGATCATCGTTCACGACCGGTGGATGGTCCTCGGAGAATTCGGTCTCGACCTCGACACCATAGTCATGTTTCAGCCCCTGGGCAAGTCTGGTCAACCTCCGCTTAAGTTTTTTAAGCATCCCGAGCTCCAAGGCCCGGATCGTTCCCTCCATTATCGTTTCCTTGGCCAGGACATTGAACCGCTCGCCGCCGGTAATCCTTCCAATTGTGATCAGACCGGGTTTGATCGGATTCTTACTCCGGGCAATCAGGGCCTGGATGTCCTGAATCAGTCGGGCGCCGATTCGGATCGTATCCTGACCGAGATGGGGGAGGGCGGCATGGGAGGCCTTTCCCCGGATGACGATCCGAAAATGGTTGGCCGCGGCCATGAACGGACCGGATCTGATCCCGATTCGACCGAACCTGATCCCGGGCTCTAAGTGGAGGGCAAAGATGGCCCTGATCCCATTCAGGACCCCTTTCTCAATCAGAAACTTTGCCCCGCTTTCTGGCCCTTCCTCGCTCGGCTGGAAGATGATTCTCACCCCTTTTATCTTTGCCTCCTTCAGCCTCATTAGAGTCATCATTGCAATCGCCATATGGAAGTCATGGCCACAGGCATGCATCCAGCCTTTATTTTGGGATCGATAGCTGAGACCGGTCCGTTCCAGAATCGGTAGGCCATCGATGTCTGATCGGATTGCAACCCTTGGTCTTCCGAGATCGACCACCGTTCCGGTTTTTAAACTGCGGAACCTGATTCCATGATCGGTCAGGAATTGTCTCAGGATCCGGGCGGTTTCAAACTCACCAAACCCCGGTTCGGGATGCTGGTGGAGAAGCCTTCTTAAGGCCCTGATTTCACTCTTCAGGTTCGGCAAAAATCTTGTCGATCGCCGGTCCGATAAAACGGAGGAGATCGCCGGCGATTAAGCTGTATTCGTTCTCTTCCTCAAGGGCAAGATCAGCGGCCAGACCATGGAGATAGACCCCGGCTTTGGCCGCCTCATAAGGATCAACCCCC
>QNBE01000068.1 GCA_003645615.1 Caldifarciminota bacterium | reverse complement strand
TCGTTCTGATCACCTTTATATCGCCTACACCCGTAACTTGCCTAATCCTTACGAACCATCAGTCTATCTTATGAAACTGGATAAAGATGCCAATATCCTCCGGGACGACACCGTCTATGTCAACTCCTCCTGGGCTGCCTATCCTGGTGACATCGCCATTGATCAGAAGCAGCGGTTGCACTTGGTGTGGATGACCACTGCTCCGGGCTGGGAGATTTACTATGCCATGCTCGATACTGCCGGCAATTTCTTAGTCGATACGATGAAGATTGTTTGCAAACCACCTTCAGGTGGTGCAGAATATCCACGAATAGCAATCGATGATTCGAATCTTGCTCGAGTTTGTTGGGATGACGCCAGGGGCACCTCTTGGGATGTCTACTACAAGTGGCAGCTCTGGGATCCCGAGGTGTCGGGAGGATCCAATCAATCACAGACTCAATTTATCTTTCCCAGTTCGGCCTCAAGGCTGGAGCTTAAGCTCAGCGAGGAGACAAAGATTGAGATCTTTGATGTCATGGGTCGAAAGCTCATAAAGACCACTGCTCATCCTCCCCTCTTCATCTGGTCACCCCCCATCCCCTCTGGTATCTACTTCATCAAACTCGACCAGCGGATCTATCCTTTTGTTTTGGTAAGATGAAGGGTTTAATTTCCCAACCCCTTGATGGAGTAAATCTTTTTCTCCACATTCACTTAACATCTGAATAAAAAGTGGAAAGGAGTCTGGACAAATGGTGATAATTAAGGAGAATAGTTTAAAGGAGGGATCATGGGGATGATCATGGTTCTCATTTTCCAGATCTCCTCACCCGGGGACTCGGTAGGATATACAAGGTATGATTATCAGCGTAATGGCCAGACCGCTTGGCAGGTCTGGTATGATGGTTCCTGCATCCATGTCGACTTTATGAGAGCACATGAGTCTCAACCTTGGCCTGATCGGTGCTGCGCCTATAACTTCTGGGAGAGTGGCAAATGGTTCGGTGATGTTGATGTCACTCCAGGCTACTCCGGCTATGTTGCCCTTGGGGTGAAGGCATCTAATAATGCTGGGGTCTGTGCCTATCACCATCAGGCCCAGGGCGATATCTACCGATCCTGGATCTCAGTTGATGAAGGTCAGGGCTACTATAATTTTAGTGTGCGTAAGGTCCTACCCCAAGAGACTACCGAGCAGCTCATCTGGCCGAGACTGGCGGTCGATGATCAGGACAACTTCCATCTGATGCTCCACTCCTATGACTATGAGCGGATCTACTATACTCGCTCGACCGATGATGGTGTTACCTGGTCGGATAAGGAGCTTATTTATGAAGAATCCCAAGCCAACATGTACCGGAATCTTGACGGCGGCGTCTTTGCTGACCGGTTCAATTCACCGGGAAAGATTATCCGTTACTGGACCGAGTGGACCGGTGAAGGGACTGGTGGTAATGCCGAGCATGCCCAGGATGTCTGGTATCAGATCTCGACCGACTATGGTGAGACCTGGGGGCCAAAGATCAACCTCACCAACTATCAACCCTCAGATACGTTCCGGGCCTTCTGCCATGTGAAGGCGATCTTCGATAAGAATGGTGATCCCCACATTGCCTTTCCGGTTAATTATTTCCTCAATCAGACGGCCTATTGGAGATCCTGGATCATCCACTGGTCTCCAACTACCGGCTTCTCAGTCGTGACCGGCCCTCATTCGATGAGTAATGATCCGGGAGGCTGGCGACTACCCTGCGATTTTCCCACCCTTGCCTTGAGAAGGGACAACGGCTGGATCTATTGTATCTATGTCCTCAATCGGGATTGCGACCTCTCAGCCGGTGGTTACCCCAACGGCGACATCTTCTGGAAGGCTTCCACCGATAATGGTAAGACCTGGCTCTCATGGGCTATCGGGGATACCGGGGTCAACATCACCCATACCGCAACCCCGGGCTGTGCTCCAGAAAAGTGTTGTGATGATGATTATCCCTCAATGCATCCCTATGTTGAGAAGATCGAGGATGAGTACCGACTTATCATCAGCTATGTTGAGGATAAGGATGCAGGTGGTTTGCCGATGCAGGAAGGGACCGAGACCGATAACCCCTACCGGGTCTATCTCTATCCCCTCTGGTCTGGAATCGCGGAAGGGAGAGAAGAAGGCAGATCTGGCCTTGAGATCTCTCCCAATCCGATCCAGGGCCATATCCGCATCCGGTTTTACTCCTATACCCCGAAGGAACTGAAGATCACCATCCTGGATGCTTCAGGGCGGGTCGTCTTCGGGCCAATGAGAAGATCGGTCTGCTGCCGGAGATACCTCCAGATCCAGGCCCCTTCAAAGGCAGGGGTATATTTTGTTGCGGTAAGAGGTGGTGATTTCTCACTGATCAAGAAAGTGGTTGTGATCAGATAGCGATCGGCTATAATCGGATATGGATGCCCTGCTCATCATCGATATGTTGAATGACTTTGTTGAGGAGTGGGGAGCCCTCTATGTCCCTCAGGCGAAGAGGATCATCCCCGCTATCAAAAAGAAACTGGATGAGGCGAGAAAAAAGGGGATACCGGTCTTCTTCATCTGTGATGCCCACAAACCGGATGATCCGGAATTCCGCTACTGGCCCCGCCATGCGATCGACGGTGAGAAAGGGGCAGCGATCATAAAGGAACTGAGGCCCCAGGAGGGTGAGTATATCATCAAGAAGGTCTCATATTCTGGTTTCTTCCGCACCGAGCTCGAGAGGAGACTGAGGGAGCATGGGGTGAAGCGGCTGATCCTGACCGGTGTTCTCACCAACATCTGTGTCCTCTATACCGGAGTCGATGCTCTGATGAGAGGTTATGAAGTTGAGGTCGATCCGGATGCTGTGGCAGCCCTGACCGATGAGGATCATCGTTTCGCCTTAAGACAGTTGAAGGAGGTATTAAAACCGAGATGAGATGGATAGCCCGATTCGATGAGATCAGGAAGGGGAAGACGACCGATGTCTATTTTGAAAGGACGCAGAAGGTCCTGAAATCGTTAAGGAAGGATCCGGTCGTTGTCGCCGAGTTTTCGGCCAAGACCCTTCCCTATGGCTATGAATGGGGGATCTTCACCGGGCTCAACGATGTGATCGAGCTCCTGCAGGGTCTCAGGATAAATCTCTATTCTCTACCCGAGGGTTCGATCTTCTATAAGGATGAACCGGTGATGATGATTGAGGGGAGGTATTCTGAATTCGGGATCTTAGAGACTGCGGTTCTGGGTCTTATCTGTCAGGCCTCCGGTATTGCAACCAAGGCAGCCCGGTGCCGGATTGCAGCCGGAGGCAAACTCCTCCTCTCCTTTGGGGCAAGGCGGATGCATCCGGTCCTCTCACCGATGATCGAACGGAACGCCTATATTGGAGGTTGTGATGGTGTTTCGACCATCCTGGCTGCCGAGCGCTTGAAGATAAAACCTTCCGGCACCATCCCCCACTCCCTCATCCTGATCACCGGTTCCCTCCCCGATGCCCTGAAGGCCTTCGATCGCAAGATCGAGAAGGGGGTGAAGAGGATCGCCCTGATCGACACCTTTGGCGATGAGAAGTTTGAGGCGATCGCAGCGGCCGAGACCTTGGGTCGGAAGCTCTACGGAATAAGATTCGATACACCAAGATCGCGGCGGGGAGATCTCCTTTCCATTATAAAGGAAGTGAGGTGGGAGCTCGATATCCGTGGCTATAACTGGGTCAAGATCTTTGCCTCGGGTGGGATTGATGAGGAGACGATTCGGGAGTTGAACCCGGTCTGTGACGGTTATGGTATTGGGACGGTACTCTCCAATGCCCGGGTCATCGATTTCGCTATGGATATCGTTGAGATCGGAGGCAGACCGGTGGCCAAGCGAGGCAAGCGTTCGGGCAAGAAGGGGATCTACTACTGTAAGATCTGTGGGATGAGCAAGGTTGCTCCTTTCGGGACCATCCAGAGATGTTACTGCAAGAAGAGGATGAATCAACTGATCAGGCTTTATCTAAAACAGGGCAAGAAGACATTTAAGCATTATCCTTCGGAGAAGAAAATCAAGAATTTTGTCGCTTCGGAATTGGCCGGACGTCAAGGCCTGTAGCGGAGTGGGCAGACTAAGCAGCGCTCCGCCTCTCTCTTCATCTCATCCGGAGACGGTATCAACTCCACCGGTTCGAAATCCTTTATCCTCGACTCCGAATTCCGGTGGGGGATCATCATCCTTCTCCGTTCAGTGAATGGGAGGAGTTTGAGCTCGAAAGGATATTCTCTCTTTCCCAACCAGGCAAAGAATCCGGGAATTTTCCTTAAGTTTTGATCTATCCTCTGGGCAATCCTGAGGCCGTGGCCAACGGCGTGGGCGATGGTCTTGGGACCGGCAACAACATCCCCACCAGCATAGATCTTCGGATGGGAAGATCGGCCATTCTTCACCACGATAAACCCACGTTGATCGGTTAGCAATTTATCCTTAAGAAAATCGATATCCGGCTCCTGGCCGATCGCAATCACCAGCTGATCCAGTTCCACCTCAAACTCACTGTTTTCAACTATCTCTGGTCGACCATCGACAATCCGGGTCCGTATGAAGTGATGGCGTTTTCCTTCAATCCCGATTGGTAACACCAAAGGGATAATCTCAATCCCTTCCTCTACCGCCTCCTCACGGTCCTCAGGCTCGGCCGGCATGTCCTCAGCCCTCCTCCGATAATAAATCTTCACCTCATTACCAAACCGGACCAGTGTGCGGGCGACATCGATTGCGGTATTTCCACCACCAATGACCCCAACCCGGCCGAACTCAAACCTTTCTCCCTTCTTGGCCCGCCTCAGGATGTCGATACCGTAGCAGACTCTCTCCTCACCAGGGATGTCCAATCGGAGTGGTTTCATCGCTCCAACCGCAATGGTAATGAGATCGAACCTATCGAGCAGTTCATCAATTGAGATATCCCTCCCCACCTCAACTCCGGTCCTCAATTCGATTCCCAAGGAGAGGATCTCATCGACCTCTTTCTTCAGAACGGAAGTAGGCAGTCGGAACTCGGGGATGGCGATGGCTGGCATACCACCGGGATACCCCTCCCGTTCCATAACGGTTACCTGATAGCCACGGAGTTTAAGGGAAGCAGCCAGTGAGAGTCCACAGGGACCAGCACCAACAATTCCAACGCTGGCGTTGCTCTTCCTTGCCTTGGGCCTGATCCATACCTTCTTCACACCGAGCTTTAAGTGCTTTATTGCCACGGGATCGTCATATGCCCTCCTGGTGCAGTGGTCTTCACATGGTGCCGGACATACCATGCCCAGGATCTCAAAGAACGGGATGTAGCTTAGTGGAGCGGGTTTATCCTGAGCCAGATAGTTGAGATAGATCCAGGGACGGATGCCGGCAGGACAGTTCCTCTCACATGGCGGAGGTTCATAACAGTAGCCCTTATAGGCATCAAGGATGTTGTAGAGCCAGATGATAATCCATACCACAAGGAGGGGATAGAAGCCGAAGTTGAAGCCCGTCCAGATGATCTTAATTAGAGCAATTGTCCCATAAAAGGTGAGGGCAAAAGCAATCCCGGCCCAGATTCTCCCTGAGTAAATCTGGCCACCACCGACCAGAAATACCGAGATAATGGTGCTGATTTTATTTTTACCATCCGACATAGACCGCCTTGGTTGGACACTTCTTAACACACTCGAAACAACGGATACAGTCGGCCTGATTGGGCTGCTGATAGACCTTTATCCCCATCGGACACAACAATTCACAGGAGTTGCACTCGATACATTTATCTTTATTCACCCTTAGTTGTAAGATACTGAAGCGATTGAAGAGTGAATAGATGGCACCGAGTGGGCACATTACCCGGCAGAAGAACCGCCGTGATGAGATGATAAGCAATAAAAAGAGGGCGAAGATTGATACCTTAAAATAATAGTGCCAGCCGATTAGAGGACGGAGGGAAGACTGGAAAGGATCCCAGAGGACCAAGGGGATCCCGGCCTGGGTCGAACCAACCGGACAGATCTTACAGAAGGCCGGTTCGGCAGTCAGGTAGGCCCCGATGACGACAAGGCCGAAAAGGAAGACATATTTCAGATTGGCCAGCCAGTTAGGGATCTTGAATTTGAAACTCTTAATGCGGTAGAGGATGTCCTGGAGAAAACCGATCGGGCAGAGATAACCACAGACCATCCGGCCGATGAATACCCCGATAAGACCTAAGAAGCCGATGACATAAAATGGAATGAGCTGGAGGGATAGGAAATGCTGGATCGATCCCAGGGGGCACGATGCTACCGCAAGCGGGCAGGAGTAACAGGTGAAATAAGGAAAACAGAATCGCTTCAGCGGCCCCTGATAGAAGCCCTCGTTTCTTATGATCGATTGAAAATAGTGATTGCCGGCAAAGAAGGCGATCGTCTGGATAATCCATCTTCTCATTCAATCCCCATACAGGAGAGGCAGAGGAGGTTGCCGTTGTTCATTACCTCAGCCGGATCATCAAGCTTGATACCATGATAGGTGAGGAGGATGGATGCGATCAGCACGATCAGGAATATTATCCGCCGGAGCATGGTCGATTATAATCTATCAGGAGGGCCTGTCAACTTTCGGGGTCCGACGAATGATAAAGTAGAGGATGATAATTAGGATTACCCCTAAGATGGGCCAGAGGAATGCGGTTCTCCGATGGGGTGTAATCTTGACCGTTATCTCTGCGGTAGTGGGCTCAACAAAAAGGGTGGTATCCTCTGGCTCGATCCCGATTCGGAATTTAAAATTTCTTATTACATTGGTTAGCAACTGGATGGTGTCCACGGTTCCGAGCGCGCCGATTTCAATTATGGCGGGATGAATTTTGACTCCGATATCATCTGGTTGACTCAGTATCCTAAACCTTAATCGTTTTCCTTCCCCCTTGAGGATCTCCTTCACCCTTATGCAAATAAGTGCGATCCTCTTTTTGGTAATCGTCACCGTATCCGGAAATTCCAATTTCACCGAGGGTTGGAATATCGGGATTTCTTTACGAGCCTTAACAACTGGTTTTATCGATAGCTCTTTGAGAAATCTTTTTATCTCCGCCGGGGGCTCAACCCCGAATGAGATGTAATAGGTGAAGACATTCCTCCTCCGATATTCACCGACATATTTTTTGAGGATCTCATCAAAGCTTAAGGAGTCTTCTTTATCCGGTGGTGGTTCATTGATCCCATCGGTGAGGATATAGATCTCTTTTAGCGATTTCGGCTCAGTGCGGTTCAGCGCTCTCAGCTTCGACCCCACCAGGGCGAATGCCTTAGTCATCCAGGTGAATCGATCCTGGGCTTCTATTCTGTGGAGCTTGGTGATAAGGCGGATCCGATCGGTGCTTGATCGGATCATTGCCTCCTCATGGATTCGGACATCGGAGCCGAAACCGACGACGATCACCCGATCGCCGATCTCGGTATACCGACCGATATAAGCGATGAGACTATCACGGACCCGGTCGAAGAGAAACCCCCGTTTCATACTGGCTGAGATGTCAACGACAAAGAATATAGTTTTGGCCGAGAGGGGGAGAGATAATAGTAAAAGGGATAGAATAAATCTGGCCTTCACGGTGAAGTATACTCACCAATCCCAGGTTGTCCAGGTTTACAACCGACATTGACACCAGTAGAAGGATATTTAGAATAAGCTATGAGAAAGGTGGCGGTATGTAATCAGAAAGGGGGTGTGGGTAAGACCGCCACGGCTGTCAATCTCTCTTCGGCACTGGCTCATCTCGGCAAGAAAGTACTTCTGGTCGATATCGATCCTCAGGCCAATGCGACACGAGGGGTTGGGGTGGAATGGAAGGGGCTGACCCATTCCATCTATGATCTCCTCATTTCTGAGCGGTTAGATCTGGAATCCTTACGACCGACCGAGATTGAAAACCTCTTCTTATTACCTTCCCATCCCGATCTGGTCGGCGCTCAGGTGGAGTTGTATGAAAAGGAGAGGCCAGAATTTATCTTGAAGCGGCTTTTAGCTCCGCTGGAAGAATTCACCTTCTGCTTCATCGACTGCCCACCCGCTCTGGATATTCTCACCATCAACGCCCTCACCGCGGCCGATTCGGTATTGATACCGATCCAGTGTGAGTATTATGCCCTGGAGGGCATCGAGAAGCTGATTAACACCATCAAGACGGTAAAGCGAAAGACCAATCCAGCGCTGGAGATCGAAGGTGTGGTATTAACGATGTACGATAGGAGGCTCAGGTTGGCCCAGGAGGTGGTGAGATCGGTCAAGGAGTTCTTTGGCTCCCTGGTCTATAATATTATTATCCCCCGAAATGTCCGGATTGCGGAAGCACCTGGTTTTGGTAAGAGCATCTTCGAGTACGATCGTAATGCAGTGGGGGCGAAGGCCTATCTCCTCTTGGCCCAGGAGTTCCTCAACCATGGACCGACTCGGTAAAGGCCTTGATGCCCTGATATCGAAGGGGATCAAAGAGGCGATAACCAGCCGTCCCATCCTCATCCCAGTGGATCAGATCTCACCCAATCCATACCAGCCAAGACGGGATTTCTCTCCGGAGGGGATTCAGCAACTCGCCGATTCGATCCGAAAGCGGGGTCTGCTCCAACCAGTCGTCGTCCGGCGCAAAGGTGATCGTTATGAGCTGGTCGTGGGGGAGAGGAGGTGGCGGGCTGCAAAACTGGCAGGCCTGGATGAGATCCCTGCGATCCTCAAAGATTTTTCAGATCAAGAGCTTCTCATTCTTTCTCTAATCGAGAATCTCCAGCGGGAGGATCTCAACCCGATCGATGAAGCAGAAGGGTATCAACGTTTGATTACCCAATTTGGTCTGAGTGAGAAGGAAGTTGCTGAGCTGGTTGGGAAGAAAAGGCCCACTATTTCCAATAAGCTCAGGCTCTTGAAACTTCCCGATACAGTGAAGCGGTATCTGAGAAGCGGTGCGATAACCGAGGGCCATGCCCGTGCCCTCCTATCCTTAGGTCCGGGATTCGATCTGGTAAAGCTCTGCCAAAGGATAAAAAATGAGGGACTTTCGGTCCGCAGTATCGAACGGTTGAGAAAAAGGAAGACAGGAAAGAGAGAGCCCTATTCTGATCTCGCTGAGAGACTTTCCAAACATCTCGGCCTTAAGGTCATGATCCGTTGGCGGGGCAGGCGGGGCCGGATAATTATTGAACTCTATGGTGAAGAGGACCTCGATCGAATCATCGATCTTTTCACCCGCTATGGAAAGAATCGATAAACTTCTAAAAAAACTCTCTGAGGCCGATGCCGTGACCGGGACAGAGGCGAGGATCCATGAGATAATCAGGGGTGAGCTCTCCGGTTTTGCCGATCGGATCGATTCCGACCCATTTGGTGATATCATCGCCCATAAACCGGGCCGGGAAAAGGGGAGTGCTCTCCTCTGTGCCCATCTCGATGAGGTGGGTCTGATGGTGAGAGAAGTGGAGGGGGGATACATCCGGGTGGTTGCTACTGGGATCGATGTGAGGATCCTACCCGGTCAGGTGGTAAAAATCTTGGTCGAACCTCCGATCCATGGGGTCATCGGAATCAAACCGCCCCATCTTACAACCAAGGAGGAGAGAGATAAGGTGATACCGATCAAAGACCTCTTCATTGATACCGGTCTCAGCGAAGAGGAGCTTAAGCGCCGGGTCAAAGTCGGTGACTCGGTATGTTTCCATGCCCCTTATCAAAAGCTCCAGGGTGAACTCCGAACCGGTAAGGCATTTGATGACCGGGCCGGGGTGGTCAGTGCGTTGGAGGTATTTCGCCAGGTTGACCCCTATTATGACCTCTATCTCATCCTCTCCGCCCAAGAGGAGTTTTCAGGACTGGGGGCAACGATTGCCTCCTATCGGATCAATCCCGATCTTGCCTTAGTCATCGATGTCACCCATGCCCCCCATCCGGACCAGCCTGAATATCGGGCCTTTCCCCTTAATAAAGGGCCAGTAATCGGGGTTGGACCAACCTTAAATCGTGATCTCTACGAGAGGCTGAAAGCGATCGCCAAGGAGTTGGAGATCCCCTATCAGATAGAACCATTGCCGAGGAATACCGGAACCGATGCGGACAGCATCGCCTTCAATCGGGAGGGTATTCCAACCGCGCTACTCAGTATCCCACTCAACTACATGCACAGTCCGGTGGAGGTGGTCTCACTGCGAGATATTGATCGGACAGTGAGGCTTCTGATTAGCTTCTTTTCCCACCGACCTTGGAAATAATTGAGATTGAAAAGAATTCTCCTTCATATGAGGCGGGTATCCGAATCGGAGATCGGATCGTCCGGATCGATGGCAGGAGTAATCCCGATTTTCTCGATATCTACCTTTATCGGGAAGAACCGGTGGAGATCGAGGTGCTAAGAAATGGCAGCCGCAGGCGTTTCTTCCTACCCCATCTCTCCGGCATTCGGGTGAGGGGTGAGTACCGGAGTTGTCAGAATCGATGCTTCTTCTGTTTCGTCGATGGACTTCCTAAGGGTCTCAGGAAATCACTCTATTTTAAAGATGATGATTATCGCCTCTCTTTCCTCTTCGGGAATTATATCTCGATGACCAACCTCACCCCTTCTGATCTGGATCGGATCATCTCCCTCTCCCTTTCTCCCCTCTATATATCGGTCCATACCACCGATCCTTATCTGAGGCAGAAGCTCTTCGGTAATGTGCGGGCGGGTGAGATTATGGATCAGTTGAGGATCCTGGCCGAGAATGGTATCGCCTTCCATACCCAGATTGTGGTTATCCCCGGCTATAATGATGGAGATCTTCTCAGACGGACGATCGATGACCTCATTCCCTTCTCCCCTTCATTGAGATCGGTAGCCATAGTCCCTGCCGGTCGAACCAGATACAATCTCGACCGGATCCCGGCGACAACTCCAACTTATGCCCAAAAACTGATCGGACAGTTCGAATCGGAGTGGAGAAGGTATGGTGATCTCATCCAGCTTGCCGATGAGTATTATCTCCTGGCTGGACTTCCGGTTCCTCCGGCCTCAGCCTATGGGGAGTTCCCCCAGCTCGAGAATGGCTGTGGGATGGTGGCAAAGCTCTATCAGGAGCTCTCCAATTTGACCGGGATGGCATCGGCCCCAGTCGATCTCTATCTCATTACCGGCTCTTCGCCCCGGGACTTCTTAGCGCCACTTTTGGCAAAATTGAATCTTCCCGAAGACCGGGTGATCCGAATCGAAAATCGACTTTTTGGGCCAACCGTCTGGGTTTCCGGTCTCATCCCGGGAACCGATCTCCTGAACCAGATAAAGGGGAGAAGCGGCCGATTCCTCATCCCGACCGATGCGGTGGCTGATGGAGAGTTCATCGATGGGGTTCCGGTTGATAGCTACCCCAGCTTTCTCCTCGCCCCCGCCTCAATCCCAGACCTTATCGAGCTGGTTAATCAACTATGACGGTAGCAATCGTAGGCAGACCCAATGTGGGCAAGTCGACAATCTTCAATCGACTGGTTGGAAGGAGACTCTCGATCGTCCATCCCACCCCGGGAGTGACCAGGGATCGCGTCTTTGCCTATGCCGAGTGGCGGGGTAAGATCTTTGGTCTCTTCGATACCGGTGGTTTCTGGCCCGATAAGAAGATCCTGTTCGAGGAGGTTGTTGACTCGATCCGACGGGCGGTGGAGGAATCGGATCTCGTTCTTCTCGTGATCGATGGGAAGATTGGAGCCACCCCCCTCGATCAGGAACTCTATCGCTTCTTACGCCGGATGGGGAAGCGGATTATCATTGTGGTGAATAAGCTCGACCGTCCCGGTGAGGTTATCTATGATCTCCCCTTTCCAGAGCCGAGCTTCATGGTATCGGCAATCCACGGCCATGGCTTCTACGAACTCTTGGAGGAGATGACCAAGGGGATCGAGGTTAAGAAGGAGGAGAAACCCGAGCATTTGAGACTTCTCATCTTGGGGCGTCCCAATGTCGGCAAGTCTACCCTCCTCAACCGGCTCCTGGGCCGGAAACGGGCGGTGGTAGAACCCACACCCGGGACAACCCGGGATCCGCTCTCCGATTTTTTCGAATTTCGGGGAGAGAAGATCGAGTTGATCGATACGGCTGGGATAAGGAGGCGATCGAGGATAAGGGGTGCGATCGAGTTCTATTCGGTACTACGAGCTCTGAAACTGATCCCCCAAAGCGATATTTCCTTCCTCCTCTTCGACTCGGTCGAAGGACCGGTACGGCAGGATCTGAGGCTGGCCGAACTTGTACTGCTTCGGGGAAAGGGGCTGGTGGTGGTGCCCAACAAGATCGATCTCATCCCCGCCGACCGGCTCAATCAGCTTGTGGTTGAGACGAGAAGATAC
>QNBE01000067.1 GCA_003645615.1 Caldifarciminota bacterium | reverse complement strand
CCCCGGGGATGATCCATAGTCCTCCCAGATGATGTGGACCTTATGACTGGAATCGATCCCGACTCGGGGTTCACAGACTTTGATATTATTGTAAGCCAAGTGGGTCGGCGGGATGAGGATGTTACCCGCCTCATCCCGCCTTGAATAGAAGAGGACACCGGTGCTAATTGAAGCTGAGTCTACCCAGACGATCCAGGAAGCATTAGTGGAGTCAACCACAATATCTGACATTCCTTGTAGACCCACGGTATCAAGACCTACTAAATGGTCATCACTCCAGCCCGGTGGGTAGAGAAGGAGCAGTAGCAGGATCATGGCTCCTGGTAGTAGCCAGTCCTGGCTGGATCATGATGGAAGGTGGGCCAATCTCTCTGGTTTATCCGGTTCCTCTGGTCCATTTGGCTTGTCTGGTTTGGTGGTAAGGGAATTGTTTTAACACCTCTGAGTGGAAAAATTTAGGTGTGAACATCCATGTGGCCAGAGGTAAAAGTAGCATTACCGTTTCTACCTCCTTCCTACCCTATAGTCTATCCAGACAATCCCCGGAGGTCAAGCCCAAAATCGCCCACTTTTATCATTTAGTCAATTGACCGGAGACCACCTCCTCATGGGAGGAGGCTGGTTGACAGCCGTGCCTTTCGGGATAAACTTCTCCAATGAGAAGATTTGCTTTCCTTATACTTCTTATCGGCTTCTGCCATCGTGCCACCTTCACTCCGATGGGGACACCGGAGCTGGAGTTCAAACGGGGCAAGGCCTATTTTGATAAGAAGGATTATAAGCGGGCGATAAAGTCTTTCGAGTCACTCATCTTCAACTTCCCCGGTTCCAAGCTGGTCGATGATGCCCAGCTCTATGTCGCCAAGTCCCATCTACTATTAAAACATTATGATCAGGCAGATCTTGAGGCCCAGTTTCTGATCGAGAACTTCCCCCGGAGTGAATATGTTGAGGAGGCCTATATCATCAGGGCCAGGGCCCTTTACGCCACCCTCCCTTCCTATAAACGGGACCAGTCCAGGACTGAGGAGACGATCAAATTACTCGAGCGGTTTATCGAGGCCTATCCCAGCTCTAAATTTCTTGGTGAGGCAAGAGAGATTCTATACCACTGCCGATCCCGGGTTGCTCGGAAGGCCCTAACCAATGGCCTCTTTTATAAGAAACGGGGCGACCTCGATGCGGCGATCATCTATTTTCAGCTCGTCATCGACCGCTATCCAGAAACCCCTTCAGCCCGTGAGGCACGCTACAACCTCGCCCGGATCATGGAGAAGCGACTGAGAATCGATGAGGCCCGGCGCCACTATACCGAGCTCGCCGACTCCTTGGATGAGTGGGGGAAGAAGGCAAAGGAGCGCTTGGAAAGAATTGAAAAATAGGCTCGGCATCATTGGGGGTGCCTTCGATCCCATCCATAATGGCCATCTCATCATCGGTCAATTTGTCCTTGAGGAGCTAAAGCTTGATCAAATCATCTTCATTCCCGCCCTCAATCCACCCCATAAGAAGCCGACCACCCCCTATGAACTGCGTTATGAGATGACCGCTCTTGCGATCCAGGGAAACCCTAAATTTATTATCTCTGACATCGAAAGGGAGATCTCCGGGATTACCTACACCAAGGTGGTGATTGAATCGCTGATCCAAAAAAAGCCTGGAGAGTATAATCTCATCATTGGTGCTGATCAGTATCTCGAGATCGATACCTGGTATGAGCCTGAGGCGATCTTTAAATTGGTGAAGGTTATCGTGGTGCCCAGACCGGGTTACGAACTCACCCCCGAGCTCCCCTTCTACCAGCAGATCATCCGGGTCAATGCCCCACTGATCGATATCTCATCCACCCGGATCCGGGAGCTTGTGAAGCAGGGCCGTTCCATTCGCTACCTCGTCCCACCTCCGGTCGCTGAATATATCGAAAAGAAGAAGCTCTACCAATGAACCGCTACATCCTGATCGACGGCCATTCGATCATCTTCCGTTCCTTTTATGCCTTCATCCGCAACCCCCTGCGCAACTCGAAGGGCTTTAACACCTCGGCAGTCTTCGGCTTTCTCAATACATTAAGAAAGATCGAGAAGCGGTTCCAGCCCGAGTATATTGCGGTCCTTTTTGATACCGGGGAGAAGACCTTCCGCCATGAGAGGTTTGAATCCTATAAGGCAACCCGAAAGCCTCCCCCGGAGGAGCTATCGCCCCAGATCCCGATTATTAAAGATCTGATCGATGCACTCGGGATCAGAAGGTTTGAACTTGAGGGATATGAGGCCGATGATCTCTTGGCAACACTCAGTCGGAAGTTTGCTTCAAGAGGTGAGGTCTATATCGTCACCGCTGATAAGGATCTTCTCCAGCTGGTTGGAGGAAATGTCTATGTCTTCGATCCCTATCGTGAGATCGTCTATGATGAAGCCCAGGTTCGGGATCGATTCGGTGTTGAGCCGAAGCGGATTGTCGATCTTCTCGCCATTGCCGGTGATGCCAGTGATAATGTGCCCGGGATACCTGGTTTTGGTATGAAGCGGGCCCGGGCGGTAATCATTAAATATGGGAGTGCTGAGGCAGCGGTCCGATCCGATCCCAAACTGAAGGGGCATGAGGAGGATATCAACCTCTATAAGTCGCTCCTCACCGTCGATCAGGAGGTCCCGATTGAGGTTGCCCCGGAGGAGTTGAAACGGAGCAGAGCGGATATCGAAAGGCTGGTCCGGATCTTGAGAGAGATGGAGTTCTATCAACTCCTGAGGGAGCTCCTGCCTCAGGGAGAGGAGGGCGATTATCGAAAGGGGAGAGGTCAGATACCGTTGGGCCGATATGGGGTGGCGGTTGAAGATCAGATCTATATCTCAAAGGAACCGAACCGGGCGCGCTCCTATCCTATCAATAAGGAGAATCTCGATTCCCTCTCCCGGTCCCAGATCTTCTCATTTTCGATCAAGGATCTGATTAGGCAGACGAAGATCGTCCCGGAGGAATACCTCGATATCGGGATTGCAGCTCAGCTCATCAATCCCGATCAGAAGCTGAAGGATGAGAATGTTGTCCTTGAGTTCCTCGGTATTCCAGTAGAATCCCTCGATGGTTTCAAGCGGGCCGATTATGCCCTCCGGCTGGGACCGGTGATGAGCAGACGGATTGAGGATCTTGAGCTCGATCAGGTCTTTGAGTTAGAAGAGAAGCTGATCCCTGTGATTGCTAAGATGGAACTGCGGGGGGTGGGGGTGGATCGGGAGCGGATAATGGAGATCCGCAATGAGGTAGAGAAGGAACTGGCCGCCTTAGAGTTTGAGATCTATCAGCTCGCCGGCCAGCCCTTCAACATCAACTCACCCCGTCAGCTCGCCCACATCCTTTTTAAAGTGCTCGGTCTCAAGCCAAAGAAGAGGACCAAGACCGGCTACTCAACTGACAGCTCGGTCCTGATCGAGCTGAGTCAGCACCACGAATTGCCGGGCAAGGTCCTCCGCTATCGGGAGAAGGCAAAACTGCTCTCAACCTATCTCGATCCGATCGCTCAGAAAATCGATAAAGATGGTCGCCTCCACACCACCTTCCATCAGCTCGGTGCCGCTACCGGCCGCCTC
The DNA here is from genome assembly GCA_003645615.1 of Caldifarciminota bacterium. GTDB lineage: Bacteria > Hydrothermota > Tepidihabitantia > B36-G15 > B36-G15 > B36-G15. The sequence goes on along the minus strand of QNBE01000067.1, from coordinate 8,815 downwards.
TCTTCGGCCGATCCCAACCTCCAGAACATCCCCCATCTTTTGAGGGGGATTTTTGTCGCCCGGAAGGGTTATCGTTTCATCTCGGCCGACTACTCCCAGATCGAACTGAGGATCCTTGCCCACCTGAGTGGTGATTCCCGGTTGATCGAGGCCTTTAAGGCCGGGATCGACATCCACCGTCGGACTGCGGGCGAACTATTCAATCTTCCCGAGGCTGAGGTCCAGGAGCACCACCGGAGGATTGCCAAGATGGTCAACTACGGTGTCATCTATGGATTATCAGAATATGGTCTTTCCGAGAGCCTCGGTATCAGTAAGGCTGAGGCCCAGTCAATTGTTGCCCGCCACCGCTCCCTCTATCCCGAGGCCAGAAAATGGATTGAGGCCCATATCGAAAGGGTGGCCGAGACCAATGAGACCAGGACTATCCTGGGAAGAAGGAGGGTGTTTACCCCACCACTGACCGAGGCCAAGATCCGGGCGGCAATAAACTCTCCGATCCAGGGATCGGCGGCCGATCTGATCAAGATGGCAATGGTGAGGATTGAGGAGAGGCTGAACGGGATCGGTCTGGGGATCATCATCCAGGTCCATGATGAACTCCTCCTCGAGATTGAGGCGGATAAGGTTGATCAGGTCGTGGCGATTGTGAGGGAAGAGATGGAAGGGGTCTATCCACTCAAGGTCGATCTTAAGGTTAATATCGGAGTTGGTGATGACTGGCAGCAGGCCCATTGAGATCCCGATCTTCGATCTCGGCAGGCAGAATGAGAAGCTGATCGATGGGATATTAAATGAGATCCGAAAGGTGGTCCTCTCCGGCCGGTTCATCCTCGGTGAGGCCGTGGCCGAGCTGGAGGAGAGACTGGGAGAGATGATCGGAGGGAGGGCGATCGGGGTTGGATCGGGCACCGATGCCCTCTATCTTACCATCAAGGCACTGGATATCGGAGCAGGGGATGAGGTGATCACCTCCCCCTTCACCTTTATCGCCCCGATTGAGACGATCCTCGCTCTGGGAGCAAGGCCGGTATTCGTCGATATCGATCCCATCACCTTCAACCTCAACCCCGATCTCATCGAGGAGAGGATAACCGAAAGGACCAGGGCGATCCTCCCGATCCATCTCTTCGGCCTTCCGGCCGCGATGGAACCGATCGTCTCGATTGCCCGTCAGCACAACTTAGTGGTGATCGAGGACTGCGCCCAGGCCTTTGGAGCCAGGATTGGTGACCAACCGGTTGGTGGTTTTGGTGATGCCGGCTGTTTCAGCTTCTTCCCGACCAAGATCCTCTCCTGCTTTGGTGATGGGGGGATGGTTATAGTAAGGGATCCGGATCGGGCCGAACGGATCAGATCCCTCCGGGTCCATGGGTCCAGGAAGAAATATTATCATGAGGAGATCGGGGTCAACTCACGGCTCGATGCACTCCAGGCCCGGATTCTACTCTACAAACTTAATTTTGTGGATGAATGGATCAGGCGACGGCGGGAGATTGCCGACCATTACCGGAAGCTGCTCAAAGGTCTGCCCATCTCCCTTCCGGTAGAACCAGAAGGCTATTACCATGTCTACCACCAGTTTACCATCCGATCTCCCCGGCGGGATGAGCTCAAGCGACATCTTGCCGAGAATGGGATCGGTTCAACTGTCTATTATCCTACCCCCTTACATCTCCAGCCGGTCTGCAAGGATCTCGGCTATAAACCCGGTGATTTCCCTGAAGCAGAAAGGGCCTGCTCAGAAGTGCTCTCGCTACCGATCTTTCCGGAACTTACCCCCCGGGAGGTTGAGAGGGTTGCTTCGGTGCTTTCGTCTTTCGACTGGTGATCTGCCTTAATCTCCGTTCGGCAGCATCATTATTCTTGTCCAGCTCCAAGACATTGAGATACATCTTCTTCGCCTCCTCGAACTCCCCCGCACCCTCATAGGCAAGTCCGAGGTGGTAGTAGAGTTCGGGATCCCTGGGATTGATCTTTAAGGCCTCCTTAAATTTATTTATTGCTTCGGAGTATTGGCGGTTGAGCAGATAGCTCTGACCGAGCTCTAAGAGAACATCTAACTCCCTCTCCTCCATCTCCTTACCTTAAGAGTGATAAGACCCTATCCTCGATTTCGGATCGCTTCGCTGGTGTCACCTCAAAAACCATCCCGTCCTTCGGAAGGATCTGAAGATAGTTTCTACCAACGGTGGCCAGTATCTTCTTATCCGAGTTGAGGAGTCGGTTGATCTCGTTCCGGAATCGCTCGGAAAGCATCTCCATCTTGCCGATCTCATCGATCGCATAGAGTTGAGCATCGACTGCAAGAGCCGGGATGGCAACCCTTTCCAGGACATCAAGATCAACATAGTATTTGCCCACTTTGTGTTCCTTCACATCATGGATCGTCGCCAGGATGCCCTGACGACCATCGAAGGTCCGGATTCGAAAACCGGTCCTCATCCCCTTCTCCCTGATCTCCTCAGTATAAAAGCCCGCTGGGGTGATGTCAAGTTTTCTGATAATCCTTAAAAATAGGGTGGTCTTGCCACACCTCGGTCTACCGGTGAGAAACAATTTCATGGTAGAGCGGTTCGGGATCGACTACGGTGTCCTTAAGGTAGTGGTCATCTTTATGGGGGAAGTCCTCTAAGTAGTGGAGTCCGCGCGACTCCCGCCTCATCAGTGCCGAGTGGAGGATGAGATAGGCTGAGGTGAGCATATTCTTGAGCTGCCAGAGTCGAGGTGAACGGTTGATGACCCCGATCACCTCGGAGAGCATCTCTCTCACCCGCTTCTTTCCTTCCTTTAGCTCATCCAGCCTCCGGACAATCCCTGCCTTTCTGGTCATCAGATCCTTGAGTGACTGGATGTAGGTCTCGGTCTGCTTTTCAGGGAAATCTCCACTCAGTTTTAAAGGGGGTGGTGTGAAATCGACTTCACCACTCTCGCCGGCATCAACGGCAGCCCGCTTGGCGAAGACGACCGCCTCCAAGAGTGAGTTGGAGGCGAGACGGTTGGCACCATGGACACCGGTCATCGCCACCTCACCGGCAGCATAGAGCCTTTTAATGTTTGTCCTTCCATCGATATCGACAACAATCCCGCCACAGAGGTAATGGGCTGCTGGTGCAACCGGGATCGGCGACCGGGTGATGTCGAGGCCAAAATCCAGGCAGGTCTTATAGATGGTTGGAAAACGGCGTCTGATCCAGTCGGGATCGAGATGGGTGAGGTCGAGGTAGACGAAGGGTCGGCCAGATCTAACCATCTCCTTCTCGATCGCCCGGGCGACAATGTCTCTGGGGGCCAGGCAGCCGCGGGGATCGTACTTGAGCATGAATGGTTCACCATCAACCGTCTTCAGGATCCCGCCCTCACCCCGGACCGCCTCGGAGATGAGGAAGACCCTCCCGTCGATCATCATATTGTATACCCCGGTCGGATGGAACTGGATAAATTCCATATTGGCGATCCGGGCACCGGCCCGGAAGGCCATCCCGATCCCATCCCCGGTTGCAATCCTGGGATTGGTGGTCAAACGGTAGACCTGACCGATCCCGCCGGTTGCGATCAGGGTGGAACGGGCAACGATCGCCCCAATCTCACCGCTGATGGTGTCGAGATAATAGGCGCCAAAACATTCCCCATCCTCAACGATGAGATCGAGAGCAAGACCACCCTCAATAATGGTGAGCCGATCCTTCACCCGATTGAGAAGGGTGGTCTCGATCTCAGCCCCGGTCCGGTCCTGGGCAAAGACTATCCTTCGGTGGGAATGTCCCCCTTCCTTTCCCAGGGCAAAGGATACTTTGCCATCGGTCATAACCTTGGTGAACCGGACTCCCAGCTCCTCCAGTTCGGTAATCACCTTGGGCGCCTCTTTCACCATCAGTTCAACCACCTCTGGCTTGGAGAGACCATCACCGGTCATCAGGGTGTCCTGGAGATGGGAGACAAAAGAGTCATCCCTGTCTAAGGCTGCAGCAATCCCACCCTGGGCATAGTTGGTGTTGGAATCGGAAGGCCGCTTCTTAGTAAGGATTATGATCCTTCCCCTTTTTAGATTGATTGCATAAGTGAGACCGGCGATCCCTGATCCGATGATCAGGTGGTCGGTCTTGATCGTCTCCATTATTCTGGATAGGCCTTCATCGCCTCGGCCCATCCCCTGAGGGCGCTGATCCGTTTCGACTCCTCCTCCGGGAGGATGAATGGTCTCCCCCTGGTATCGACGATGATTCCGACCACCCCACCCTCGACCTCACACTCATGGAGTTTACCACTACCAGAGCCACAGTCAAATCCCCGCTCCGGATGGATGATTGCGGTTGCCTTCTCACCCACCGGTAGGGGGAAGACGAAGAGCTCACCAAATCGGAACTCCCTGCTCAGGATCTCCTGACCATCCTTCTTCAGGGTGAGTTTGAGACATCGGCCCCCTGGTTTGCCGGTCCCTCTGGGTGCGATACAGGTGCCGAGCCGGATGAGGCAGTCCCGATCAAAGACCTGGGTTGCTGCAGTCTCATGGACGGTGGCAAGGACACCAAGGTGGGGCATCATGAAGATGGAATCGACCGCCAGCTGGGTTACCCCTTCGGGGAGGAAGGAGTCGATAAGCATCATCGCCGCCTGGGACCTTCTGGGAGCATGGGAGAGGGCACCACCGGAGCCAACGATCAGCCTGAGTGACATCATATCGACCAGACTCTCACCGGTCATCGTCTGATCAAAGGCATCGGAGATCGTCCTCTCCTGCTGGATCCCTTTCAGACCTACCGCCATCGTCTTGTGCTGTTCAAAAGCAAGCCGGAGCGCCTCCCTTGCCACCGCCTGTTCGATTTTTAGTTCGAAGAGCGACTGGGGGATTGTGGTGGGACGGATCATCTTGTTCCGGATACGATTCCTCAGATCAGAAGGGTCGACCTCGAAGGGGATCCAGCGGAGGATGTTCTCGACCCCGGCCTCGGCTAAGACATTGGAGATCGAATAGCTCATCCCGAGATTGGCGGAGACGGTCCGGTTGAAGACACCGCTGAAGACCGAGAAGACATCGGTGGTGGCACCACCGATGTCGACACCGAGCACATCGATCTTCTGCTTCTTTCCGATCGTCTCGATCAGAAGTCCAACCGCACCAGGGGTGGGCATGATCGGGACATCGGTCCAGGACATCAGCTTCTTATAACCGGGTGCATGGGCCATCACATGCTCCATAAACAGGTCATGGATCTTGTGGCGGGCAGGCTGGAGGTTCTCCCGTTCCAGAACCGGGCGGATGTTCTCAACGATGACGAGTGAAGTGGACTCCTTGAGGATGTTGAGGATGTGCTTCCGGGCATCCTTATTGCCGGCATAGATGACCGGGAGCGAATAGCCGACCCCGAACCTCGGTCTCGGATCAGCGGCCTTGATCAGCTCGGCCAGCTCGACGACATGGGAGATCGTCCCGCCATCGACGCCACCGGAGAGGAGGATCATATCCGGACGTAAGGTCCTTATCCTTTCGATCTTCTCATGGGGGAGACGGCCATCGTTGGAGGCGATCACATCCATCACGATCGCACCAGCCCCAAGGGCTGCCCGGGCCGCACTCTCCGCGGTCATGGTCAGAACCACACCCGCCACCATCATCTGGAGACCACCACCGGCTGATGAGGTTGAGATGTAGATGTCACACCCCTCCTCATCGGAGCGGCGTTCTTTTAGGATCTCACCACCCTCCAATAACTTCTTGCCGGTCAGCTCCTCAACCTCCCGGACCGCATTGAGAACCCCTTTGGTCACATCCTCGAAGGGCGCCTCAACCGTGGTCGGGGCCTCACCCCGGACGATCAGCCGGTAACCCTCCGGTTTCTTCTCGATCAGGATCGCCTTGGTTGTGGTTGAGCCACAATCAGTGGCCAGGATCGTCTTGAGCTCTTTCTTTTCGCTCATACTCCTCCTCATACTTCTCAATTCTCTGGATCAGAAGCTCGATGTTCTCCCGATCCTCAAGCAGACTGGCAAATTCATCATAAAGGGGGGAGGTGAAGAAGGTGCGATAGAAGGGCTGGAAGAAGATCATCGCCTGATTACCGAGAAAGGAGATCGGCTTGGCCGATTCGAGCATGACGATCGCCACCATCCCCAGTCTCATCTCCACCACCCTCCTTGCGATCCGGTCGATGAGTTCCTCTCTTCTATCCCTGATATCGGACATTCAGCTCCCTCGCTGCTTTCACCTCATCGAGTCTCCGGACCGGAGTCTGTGTCGGGGCCTTTTTCAACCGCTCCGGATCTGTCTCCGCCTCTTTCCTGATCCTTTTCATCGCAGTTATGAAATCCTCTAAGGTCTCGATCGATTCGGTCTCGGTTGGTTCAATCATCAGGGCCTCGGAGACGATCAGGGGGAAGTAGATGGTCGGGGCATGGAAGCCGAAGTCTAAGAGCCTTTTGGCGACATCGAGCGTCCTCACCCCGAATGCCTTCAGCCCGCTCCCGGACAGGACCCCTTCATGCATGCAGAAGCAGGGATAGGGGAGTTTATAATCATCTTTCAGAGACTGGATGAGATAGTTGGCATTGAGGATCGAGGCCTTGGCCACATCATAGAGACCTTCTGGACCGAGCATCCGGAGGTAGGCATAGGCCTTGACCATCACCAGGAAGTTACCATAGAAGGAGTGGACCTTGCCGATCGAATCGGATCGATCATAGTTCAGGTGGTAGCCATCACCCTTTTCGATCACCGGGACCGGAAGGAATCGGGCCAGCCTCTCGGTCACCGCAATCGGACCAGAGCCCGGTCCACCTCCTCCGTGGGGGGTGGAGAAGGTCTTGTGGAGATTAAAGTGGACAATGTCGAATCCGCAATCACCCGGTCTTGAGATCCCGATCAGGGCATTGAGATTGGCACCATCGAGATAGACCAGTCCCCCTTTATCATGGATGATCTCGATCACCTGGTCGATCTCCTTCTCAAAGATGCCGAGGGTATTGGGGTTGGTGATCATGATCCCGGCAACATCATCATCGACCAGATCCTTGAGCCGATAGAGATCGATGGTTCCCGAGCGGTTGGAAGGGACCTTTACCGAGAGGTAACCGGAGAGGGTGGTTGAGGCGGGATTGGTGCCATGGGCCGAGTCCGGGATCAGGATCTTGCGTCGCTTCCTCCCCTGCGATTCGTGGTAGGCACGGATGATCGATATGCCGGTGAATTCACCATGGGCACCGGCAGCCGGCTGGAGGGTGATGGCATCGAGCCCGACGATCTCAAGGAGTAGCTGGCCGAGTTCCCACATGAGCTGGAGCGCACCCTGGACCGTCTGCTCTGGCTGGAAGGGGTGGAGCTGGGTGAAGCCGGGCAGGCGGGCCAGCTCCTCACCGATCTTGGGGTTGTATTTCATGGTGCAGGAGCCGAGCGGATAGAAGCCGCGATCGACATGGTGATTCTTTACCGATAGATTGACGAAGTGGCGGACAACCTCGGGTTCGGAGAGTTCGGGGAGCTCGGGAGGATCGGTTCTTACCAGGTCTTTGGGCAGGGTCTGGAGAGGATCGACCGGGGGGACATCGAGCCGGGGCAGGGAGTAACCCTTCCGTCCCGGTCTCGACTTCTCGAAGATGAGCCTACTTTCGGGTCTGGATGAATCGCTTGATCGATCGGTCATAGGTCCTCTCAACATCTGCCGGGAATAAACAGGCGGGTAACTCGTTGAGAGAGAGATGGTAGCGGAGACATTCACAACACTTCCCCTTCTTATCACAGGGTTCATAGGTGCAGTTGCACCGCTTAAGATTCAGCTCCAGGTTGGGACACTCCATATCACCTCCAGATTCAATTCTACTCTCTTCATCCTTTCCTGTCAATTGAGGTGATCAGAAGAGCGAGAACCCCTCGCCGCAGCACCCCCGTTTTGCCTTACCCGGGATCGCCTTCCTGGTGAAGCCGAAGGTAAAGTCGATACTCTGCTGGGGGAACTTATCACCGATCCGGGCAAAGACGGCATTGTATCTCAGATCGACGAAGAAGTGGAAGTCGTAGGTCCGGAAGAAGATGATACCGCCTCCGGTATTCAGGCCGAGACCGGTGGCTGCCTCCTCAGGGGTGGAGATGAAATGGATACCAAGACCACCACCGAGATAGGTGGTGATGTCACCAAGACCGGGGAGATAGAGGATGGAGAGGTCGATTGGCAGCTCCAGGACACCGCTCTCCTCTTCAAACCCCTCCATCAGATTGCCCATCGGAAAGAGGATGCCCGCAGAGATCTCGCCGATCAGATGGGGGGTCTCATACCATCCCACCATGAGACCGCGCATAAGACTCCCCTCACCATTATAGGTCCCGAAGAGGGGGAAACCGGAGCCGAGCTTGATCCCGATGGTATAGTAACTTGTCCTCCTTCTCCTCTCCTTGGCCTCAACCCCGGTGACCGTCTCGGTGGTGACCAGCCTTTCCGCCTTCTCCCTCTTGGAAAGAGCATCGGCCAGGCGCCTCATCACGATGTCGAGATCATCCTCTGTCTCACCGGTAAGGTCATCCTCAAAGATCACACGGGCCCGACCGACCCGGATCAGCTTCACCTCGGCCAGAATCTTCCGCCGCAGCCTCGAGATTGAACCGATAACAGCAAGGTCGCCACCGAGTTCCCTCCCGATTGAGTCGGCCTCCTCTACCGACTTCACCTGGAGATCAGATTCGATCACCTCATATTTACCGATCTCACCAAGTTCTGATCTCAAGATCTTGGTTGCGGTCCGGGCAACATGGTCGGCGATACCGATCGGCTCCAGCTCAAAGACCACAACCTTCTCTCTGGGAAGAGAAATCAGAAGATGGAGAATT
>QNBE01000066.1 GCA_003645615.1 Caldifarciminota bacterium | reverse complement strand
TTTTGAGAAGAGGTTGATAATTGAACTCGATGGTGGGCAGCATTGTGAGGATATCAGGGACACGATTCGGGATCGATGGTTGAGAGAGCGAGGGTTTACGATATTGAGGTTCTGGAATAATGAGGTATTAAGGAACATTGAAGGGGTGTTACTGAAGATAAGAGAGAACATCTCCCCCTCCCCCTTGATGGGGGTAAATCTTTTTCTCCGCAAGCCATCAATATTCACTTAACATCTGAATAAAAAAGCGGAGAGGAATCCGGTGTCGACAGAGTTGACAGACTGAGTCAGAGTAGTAAAATTGGACGATGGTTTGTTGAACCGAAAAGGAGGAGTGGATGAAATACCTTAGTGCCATCCTTTTTACGGTCTCCCTCGCCTTAGGTTATCTACCGAGCTCCTTCCGCAATCTATCGACCGCAGGGGTCTTCGACGACGACTACGATCTGATGCTCGATCCCGGAAGGATCCCCGAGATCGAAGGCTACCGTCTCTATACCAACCTCTCTAATCTGGTCACCGGTCTGGAGCGTCCTTTCGTCAACCAGAGTGTCAACTACTTCTTGCTCGGTGGCTCGGGTGAATTCATGAAGCACCGATACCTCGGCCTCATCTTCGACAACTACAGCCTCAACGACCCTCTCCCTACCGGACTCTTCACCCGGGAGGGTGATACGATCTTCGGCGATGGAGAGGTGGTCAATACTCAATGGCTGGACACCGATGGCGATGGGAGTTTTGATTACATCATCAACGATCGGGAACACCGGTCGGCCTGGGACCGGAATCGGGAACTCAATTTCTATCTCGGTCTCGCCTTCGGAAAAGATAACCGATTCGGGTTCGGTTTCATCCACGAGGATGACCGACTCCGTAATTTTGACCCCCAGGTCAATTATCAGATTGAGCGGGAGGAGTCGACCCTGATCGAGACCCGACTCACCTATCTTAAGGGCGATACCCTGACCACAATGGATGAGACCAACCATGCTCGTAATTCGATCATCTTCAGCAGCTGGTTTGGAAGGGAGAGCGCTTTCAATCTATCCCTTGGCCTGGGCATGATCCAGAGCGATTCACTAACCGAAGCCGATGGTTACTACTTTGAGGATCGCAATCCAGGTGGCGATACCCTCGACTATGTCAAGATCTCATCCGGAGATACCTTCCACATCCCCTATTCCGGTTTTGAGATACCGGCCCGGATCGGTCTTCTCAAGAAGAGGACCGGAGGCTGGGAGAGCGAATATTACCTCGACTTCCGCTACCTGTCACTCGGTGTCACCGGTGATGGCGCCCGAAACACGATCTCAATGGTCGATTCCACCTGCCGTCCGGGGACTGCGAGTGGTTATGACTCCATCACCACCACCTACTCCGGAAAAAGGAGCGGCTATACGGTGAGATTCTCAACCCGTCAGCGCTTTACCCTTTCCAAGCGGTTCGCCTTCGGATTTGGTCTCTCCCTCACCAACTCGGTCCTGACCGATGAGCTCTTCGATTCCACCGCCCAGAGTGGAAGATATGCCTATGATGATGGTGATGGTGTCTCCACCGCCAATGACTCCACGGTCACCTACACCGAGATGGAATACTGGCAGAAGAAGACAACCTCGGTTGTCCGTTCCATCTCAATCCCGGTCGGAATGGAGTTCAAACTGATCGAACCGGTCACCCTCCGACTCGGCGCCCGTCATACCACCACCTATTACGATGTCGTCACCACTGAAAATCTGAAGGGTTTCGATCCCCGTAAGACCAGGGTCGAATATGGTGATGGCAGCTACTCCGAGTGGATCGATGATGAGAAGCTCCAGTCCGGGACAAGGGAGGAGGATAGTCCCACCACCCACAAGACCGACTATTACTACGGGCTTGGCATTGCGATCGGCAAGAATCTCCAGCTCGATCTGATGTATTTCAACAACCTGGTCAACCTCGCCAACTGGCGCCTTTCGGCGACCTTGAAGTTCTAAGGGGGGAATGATGAGATGGGTAATACTCCTCGGGGTTCTGATCCTTTTTATAAGTTGCCCGGAGAACCCCTTAGAGAAGTTTCCTCTCACTGAAACCGGTGCGGCCAATCTACCCCGGATTACCGCTGTCGATCCCGCCAATGGTGCCGAACTCAAGGATGACAACCCTAATCAGTCTGGAATTCAGGCGACCGTCACCATCACCTTCAGTGACTATATGGATGAGACCACCCTCACCACCGACAATATCGAGATCTTAAACACCACCACCGGAAGCAAGCTGACCGGCTTCGAACTCAATTACAACAAGACCGGGCGCAAGCTCTACATCAGACACGAGGACTGGCCCGATGATGCCGCCTATCTTATCACCTTGAAGACCGCAATCAAGAATACCTACGGTTCACCCTTGGATGGTGATGGCGACAACATCGACGATGGTTCTCCCTATGATGATGGCCTCACCACCTTCTATACCGGAGCCGGATCCGGCGATCTCGTTCCGACCGACCAGCCAACAATTACTGATGCCACCCCGCCGCAGAAGAATAACCAGAGCCACCTCCCATCGATCACGCTTACCTTCTCGACCAATATGGACACCGCCACCCTGACCACCAGCACCATCAACCTCCTAAACAGTGACTCCAACTCGGTCTCCATCACCAGGGTCTCAGTCACTCCAACCCAGGTCACCTTCCAGCCGACCGATTCCCTGGACAACTTCAGGAAATACTATGTGGTTGTCAAATCCTCCCAGATCAAGGCATCCTATCCCACCCATACCCCTTCCTACCTCTTCTATCTCGATGGCGATCGGGATGGCCCGGAGGCGGATGAGCCCGATTCGGTCTGGTATTTCTATACCGACGATACGACCGGCCATGATGAGCCACCCCATGTCACCGATGCCCAGAAGATAACCGGTGGCGTTAAGATCACCTTAGACCAGAGGATGGATGGATCGACGATCACAGCTACTACGGTCCGGGTCTATGACGAGACCGGTTATATCCCCGGCCGGATCGTCACCTACAACGATGGCAACAACGGCTATATCGAATACTACTTCCTGAGGGGTGCCACTGGAAAACTCGATGTCTTCGTGAGCAGGGAGGCGACCTCAGAGGATGGACTGAAGCTCGACTCCAACAATAATGGTATCGGTGGCGAGTTCGATGACGACTACTGGAAGTATGGGCTTTAAGTTTGATCGGGGGAGGCTTCGCCTCCCCCTCCTCTTCCATGGATCTTAAGGATTATCAGGAAAGGATTGCCGAGACCTATCTCGACCGGGACCGGCGCCGGGGCCTGGACCGGACCTTCATCTGGTTCGTTGAGGAGGTCGGCGAGCTGGCCCGGGCCCTTAGGGATAGGAAGAATCTGAGTGAGGAGTTTGCTGATGTCCTGGCCTGGCTCCTCTCGGTTGCCAATCTCGCCGGTGTCGATCTCGACCGGGCGATGGCGAGATTTAGATCCGGCTGTCCCGAGTGTCGGGCCAGGCCCTGCCGCTGTCCAGAATCATGATCATCTTGCTTGCCTTTCTAATCCTGCCGCCGGGATGGGTGGAGGTGAAGGACAACCCGGATGATGCCGGTGGTGCGGTGGTCGTAACCTGGGAAAAGGTCTCCGGAATCGATGGCTATCTCGTCTTCCGCCATCTTGCCGATGAGACCGATCGGAATCGGCTTGCCGAACTGAAGGCAAAGCTTGTCGCGGGAACGATCACATCCGAGGAGAAAAAAGAGCTCAGATACCTGAGTGAGGGTAAACAGGGCTTCCTCATCCCAGCCCATATCACCTCCTACCTCGATGAGAATGTCAGGGACGGGATAAGATACTACTATGTGATCGGTGCGATCCTGGGCTCGGATACCGCCTTCTCGAAGCCCTCTTCTCCGGTGACCTCTCGTCCCCAGTGGTTCCATACCGGTCGGATCAATGTCCTGGTCGGGGTCATCCTCTTTACCGGTCTCCTCCTTTTCTTCCTCGCTGCGGCCCGGAAGGGTAAGAAACTCTTCGTCCGGAGGATCTCAGGCCTCTCCGCAGTTGAGGATGCGGTGGGCCGGGCGACCGAGATGGGTAAGCCGATCCTCTACATCCCGGGCCTGGCACCGATCAGCTTCACCGCCACAATCGCCTCAATGAACATCCTGAGTGAGATCGCCAAGCGGACCGCCCAGTATGAGACCCCGATAAAGGTTGCCAACCGGGATCCAGTCGTCTATACGATCACCAAAGAGGTGGTGAAGGAGTCCTATACCACGGTCGGACGACCGGATCTCTTCAAGGATGAGTATGTCGTCTATCTCACTCAGGATCAGTTCGGTTTTGCCGCGGCTGTAGATGGGTTGATGATGAGGGAGAAACCCTCAACCAATTTCTTCATCGGCTATTTCTGGGCGGAATCCCTCCTTCTTGCCGAGATCGGTGCTGCCACCGGTGCGATCCAGATTGCCGGGACCGATGCGGTCCACCAGCTCCCCTTCTTCATCACCGCCTGCGACTACTGCCTTATCGGTGAGGAGCTCTATGCCGCCAGTGCCTACCTCTCCAAGGACCCGATCCTCCTCTCAGCGCTCAAGGCCCAGGACTACGGCAAGGCGATCATCACCGGTCTGCTCATCCTCGGCACCCTGCTCGCCTTTACCCTCTGGCCTCAGGTCCTCTCACTCTTTCAGATAAAGTAGACAGTTCTTACAGAATCCGGGGCCCTTGAGGTCGGTGTCCTGGATCGTATTGGAGAAGTGCATAATACAGCGGGGATCAGGACAGTGGCCAAGTCCCAATAGATGGCCGATCTCATGGACCGCCTCTTTTATAACCCGTTCCAAGAAAAGGGGATTTTTTCGATCGAGCCGGAAGGTTGAGATGATCGCCCGCTTTAAAACCGGATTTGCCTCACCAAAGACGAAGTTGAGGTGGGGGGCGAAGAGGTCGACCCCGGTGATTCCAAGCACAATTTCATCCTCCGGAAGGGAGTCGATCAGAAGACTTGCCCGATACTGATCCCGGATGGGATCATAGGCCTGAAAGGAGAGGGGAATCGGTTCGATTAAATCGACTCCGGTATTGAATATCCGGGCCAGTTCATCCCGAAGCCTCCTCAGTTCATCAACCCGAAGTTCGGGTTGTCCGATCGGGACGACCGTGATCATACGATCCCCTCCGCCTTCAGCCGCCGGATCAGTTCCAAGGCCCGATCATACCTCCCGATCGAGATTATATAGAAGCCATCGACCGAGTTTCTGATCTTGCGAGCGGTCTTGAGCAACAGGCCGGTCTCATCCCCCGAGAGCCGGGTGATGTAGCTGTGAGGGATGCCGAGGAATTTCCTCAGCCTCCAGGCGATCTTCGGCTCATAGAGAAAAGAGAGTCCGGCAATGACCCGGATTTGATCCGGTATCACCCTGATCCTCTCCTGGAAACTCTCTGGATCGAAAACCGGCTGGGTGAAGATGACCCTTGCCCCGGCCTCGATCTTCCGGTGGAGCCTGAGATGCTCACCCCCGATATTGGGGCGGTTGGGATTGTAGGCGGCGCTGAGTAGAAACTCGGTCGGTGGGATCCGTCTCCGGCTGATACTGATCCCCTGATTGAGCGATGAGGCGATCTTGAGCAGGTGGATCGAATTGAGCCGAAAGTTCCCCTCCCCTTCCCGGGGTGGATCACCACTCACCAGAAGGATCGATCTTATCCCGATCGAATGGCAGAAGAGGAGGGTGGCCTCAAAACCGAGGACGGTCTGGTGGCGGGCAGCGAGATGGAGGATCGGTTCCGATCCCAGCCCATCCTTGATCAGGAGGGCGGTGGCAATGGGATGGGGACGGAGCCGGCCGAGGGGGCAGAAGGGGAGGTTGAAGCCGTCGACCAGATCGCTGAGCGGCCTTAACTCTTCAATCAGTCGATCCCGATCGAACTCGACCGGGGTTAGGACCTCACAGGTGAGGACAAACCGACCCGATTCGATCTTCTCTCTAAACACCGAGGATCTTCTTGATCAGGTTGACTCCGGCGATGGCATCCCGGGCATGGCGGGCACCGATCCGCCGGGCAAACCTCTCGTCGACCACTGCACCGCCGATGATGAGTGTGACCTTAAGCCCCCTTTTCTTCAGCCTCTCGGCAACCTCGGCCATCCTCGACATGGTTGTGGTCATGAGGGCGGAGAGGCCAACCACCTTGGCCCGTTTTTCCCTGACCGTCTTCACGATTCGATCCGTCCTGACATTGACGCCGAGATCAAGAACCGGGATGCCATGGCTTAAGAGAAGGGTCTTGAGGATGTTCTTACCAAGATCGTGGATGTCACCCTCGACCGTGGCCAGGATGACCGGGGGCAGGCGTCTGGTCCGCCTCTTCGGGATCCTTTCCTTCAAAAGATCAATCGCGGCCTTTGCCGCCTGGGCCGAGGCGAGAAGCTGGGGCAGGAAGATCTCGCCGGTCTCATACCGCTTACCGACGATTCTCAATGCCGGGATGACCTTCTCATCGATGGCCTTCAGGGGTTGGGATTCGGCCCGGGCTAAGATCAGGGCCTGACGGGGATCACCGGCAACGATCGCATCCTCAAGCGTTTCTATCTTCTTTGCCGGTCCTGCCGCACTCCGCCCCTCGAACAGGATACCGGCACCGGCCGCAACATCCCGGACCAGACCATCCATGGGATTGGCGATGATGAAGCTGACCCCGGAGTGGATTGCGGCGGCAACCAGGGCCGCATTGAGCCGGGAACGCTCCGGCATACCGTAGGAGACATTGGAGATGCCCAGGATGGTGAGCTCACCCCTCCGGCTCAGCTCCTGGACGGTCCTGAGCGTCTCCTTAAGCTGATCCGGCTCACTCGCCACCGGAAATACTAAGGGATCGTAGATGAGGTGTTCTTTGGGAAAACCGACCCTTCGGGCGATCTTTCGGGCCAGACGGAAGTAGCGCATCCGCTCCTGGTGATCCTTGGGTAATTTCCGGCCCGAAAGGGAGACGACCAGATAGGAGCCGTAGCGGATGGCGAGCCTGAGCGATCGGATCAGCTCCTCCCTGACCACCCGTGAGGAGTTGATGACCGCAATCCCGGGATAGCGCTTGATGAAGGCCTCGGCCGCACTCAGATCCTTGGTATCGACGAAGACCGGTATTGAAATCTCCTTGGTGAGTGGAGCGGCGATCCTGGCCATTGCTGCCTTCTCATCAAAATCGGGCAGGAAGAGGTTGAGGTCGATCGCCTCGGCTCCGGCCTTCTCCTGCGCCTTTGCCTCAGCAACAATATAATTAAGGTCACCCCGGCGGAGCGCCCGGGTCAGCCGCTTCCGGCCGGTCGGATTAATCCTCTCCCCGACCAGGAGAGTGTGATCAAGGGAAAAAAGCCGCTGGGGGGTTGCCAGGATCCTTACCTTCCGCTTCCTCTTTCTGATCCGCCTTCTCTTTTTCGCCACCGCCCGGATGAACTGATAATCGGTCCCGCAGCAACCACCGACCAGCTCGGCAACCCCAACCAGCTCCGGAATGAAGGAGGCCATCTTCCTTGGGGTATAGCTGAAGCCGGTCTCGGTCGGGACGCCCCGGTTCGGTTTGGCGATGAGGGGAAGATCGGTCACCTTTCTCATCCGCTTCAAGACCTCGATCACGATCTCCGGGGTGGCGCAGTTGGCGCCGACCGCCGTCGCTCCGAGTTCACTCAGGATGAGGGCGCAGGACTCGGGCAGATCACCGAATGGGGTGCGCAGGGAGTCATCGAAGGTGAGGGTGACGAACACCGGTTTTCTCATCATACGTGCGGCCAGGACCGCGGCCCGTGCTTCGATCAGGGAGGTGAAGGTCTCAAGGTAGAGGATATCGGCTCCGGCCCGGACTAAGGTGCGGGCGAGGAAGGAGTAGTCCTCGATCATCGCATCAAAGTGATAATCGCCGAATGGTTCGGGAATCCGGCCCGAAGGGCCGATATCACCGGCAACGATCCGGCCGGTCTTCCTGACCAATCGGACCGCAAGTCTGATAAGTCTTTCGATTTCCTCTTTCCGATAACGGCTGGGGTTCACCCCGAAGGTATTGGTGAGGATGATATCGGCACCGGCATCGGCATAGCCCTGGTGGATCTTCTGGATCAGATCCGGATCCTTGGTGAGGACCTGCTCACTCCTCAGATCCGGATAGATCTTCTTCAACTCAGTCCCGATGGCACCATCAAGAACAATTGTTTTCTTATATGAAATCCCAGCCATTGGCAATTATATTTTCCCCACTCCCGCTGTCAATTGAACAATGTAAGCGCCGGGTATCATTCAAAGAGTTTTGAAATTCCGATCATCCCCGGCACAGATACGGCTATCGATAGAAATATCACCGCCCATAAAGCTATCCGGATACTAAGTCTGGATTCCTCTCCGATTTCTTTTATCGCAGGAATTATACAATAAAAGAAAGCAAGTGGGATGGTCAACCATCCAAATGGCCAGATCATTATCAGAAAAACAAGAACGATAAGTTTACCCATCCACCGGTGACTCATTTGGGCATTGAATGCAAAAGAAAACAGGTTTCCCAGAAATAACCAACACGTATCCAGAGCCATCCCCAAATTGTAATATCCAACCAGATCAGAATCATGGAGATCAAAGACACCAAGACAACATAGAGCGATAAGATCCTGCTTAGCGATATAACCTCAGGAATATTGCGAAAATCTTTTATTTTTCCTAAGAGGAAAACGGTAATTCCTAAGATGATACCTAATATAAAGTAAGGTGTTAGTTTGAGTTTGATCGAAAAGATATTCACCTGATCGAGTAGATTCTTAACATCATCTCTCTGCATTACCACTGCGAATATCTCTTCCGATGCCCGCTCAAGGGCGAGACCTCCCGCCATCGGAAATGCATACCAGCAGGAGATGGCAGCGGTTATCAGGAAGACTATGAGCAAAAGCAACCTTCTCAGGTCAGCAAAGGTCATGATCTATACCCCTCTCAACAGCTCCATCCTTCATTGCTGAAAACAAGGATCGATTTTTTATTGTCCGGTGATCTCTCGTAAGTAATGTTTTGAGACTTTGAATGGAGGGAACCATCCATCCGCCCATAGCTCATTACTTTTCCCCTTCTACCTGAAATCCCTCTATCAGAATCCTCTTCTTAACTCTCTCTACGACCGAGCCGTCTCTCTTGATGTACCAGCACCGGTATTCTAATCCATTTATTATCCGATTCCAACAATAAAATTCAACTTGATATCCGGAATCTGTGGTGATAATTTTCGGCAGGAAATCGGTCAGTTTTTGAAAGTCCGATTTTAATCGGTAGAAGCGGTCATTACCAACGATTACCTTTTTTATTACAGAATCGGGCACGCCTTCCTTCTTAAAAGAATTTATCACTGAGTCGGTTACATCAACAAAATGATTCGTGACCGGTCCCTCTGATATAATAACTATATGCTCTGACAACCGTTCAGTCAGTGATCCTATCGATCTATCCGAGATCATAACCAAGTGGTGGGCATCGTGGATGCGATAATGAGGGAGAATATCAAGGATAAAATTTATGTAGGACAATAAATCCCCCCGTTTCACCTCAATACCCTCCGGCTGGACCAGTTTATTCACCGAGTTGATGTCTTTAATTAGTATCGGACTACCACCGGTTGGATCTGTGGCTATGGAAAAGATATGTGTTCCACAACCCCTCAGAAAATATATAATTCCTGAAAACATAAAGCGAAAAATCCTCCTACTCGAAAGAAATTCACTCTTGCTTTCACCTAAATAACTATAATTCCGAAGAATCTCAGCGTCTGATGATGATAAGGACCTTTTCGCCTTTCGAGCCACAAAATAACCTGATGGGAAGAATAAGGAGCATGAGTAACAGCTTAATATTGTTATCACCAAAAGCCAGTTTTGTTGAATGTAATCTTTGATCTTTCGATCAATAAGGGCACCACAGTTAATCATTGATTCCCCCATCCTTGTCGATATTTTTTTGATCTGAACAATATACGATACCACTCCAATCTTGTAGTCACATCAAACCAAAGCTCGAACTGACTTTCGAAATCACTTGCATTAGATTCCTGCCATTCCTCTCCATAATCACGCCCTTGCAAAAGCAAGAACGAATGCACAGCTTCATGGCCGATACGACTCGATAGACAAAATAGTCTCGCTTTTGGCGTGGTTGATTGATGAGCGGACCAAACTGGAAGATCCAAAAGTATCCAAGTAGGCCATTTCCAGAAAACGATACTAATTGAGAGCTGGGTTTACTGAAAAATCTTGAAAAACAACCCATATCCTGTTTGCCATTATAAATTGACCCAGGTTAACAACTCCGCCTGGGGCATAAGGAGTCTCCCAGTCGCCAAGGAATATGCTGAGCAAGTTGATTGCCTCAATAAGTGCTTCGTATTGTTTCTTTAACTCCTCTCCTTCCAACCCACTTCTTCTAAGAAAATTCCAGAGATCTGTCCCATAATCCCAGCCTGAGGGGAAGAACACCGGATCCATCTTATACCACCATGCAGGACCAAATCCCATAAAATACTCCGCAAATGAACCTCCTTCCACTATCTCCTTCCCGGTGAATTGGTGGGTGTTGGGGAAACACTCCATAATCTATCCCTTCCAGTGGTTACCCGAAAGTATAAATGATTTTAACCCTTGAATCTCATCCAGTCAAGTTCCTAATTTCAGTGTTATTGTTCGAATTTCAGGGGAGAGGTCACTTCCTTCCCCAAGCCTCCAACCATCAATCCGACATTCCGGTAATTACCGGATTGACGGAATGAAATTTAAGGGCCAATGCTCCCGGATGGGATAGCTTCAGATGATCAAAGCGATGGTTTCTAATGGGGGTTAACCCCAAACTCGCTATATTTTCGAGATACTCTTAAAGCTGGGACACAGGTCAGGATGACTTTTTTAATAACTCCCCCGAAATTGGAACAGTGACATTTCAGTTATTAGTTCACTCAGGTTCTTGGTATGGTTAGTTAATTTCTTTCAATTAGCGCATTGATAAGCGCCTCTACCGCCCTGGGACTCTTAATTTCGCCTAACGCCCAAGCAGCGTATTCCCTGACCTGCCAGTCTTTATCCTTTAAGAGAACGACTAAACTCTCCACCGCCTGGGAATCTTTTATTTTCCCAAGCGATTTTATTGACTCAATCCGGACCGATTCGTCTCTATCGGTAAGTAACGCACAAAGATACGGTGTCGCCAGAGGGTTTCCCAATTTTCCTAACGCTTCCGCGGCCATAACTCGAACCGCAGCGTGCTTGTCGCTCAGTGCACCAATCAGAAGTTTTGCCACTTCCGGATTGCCGATTTGGCCAAGTGATCTAATGGCACTCGCCCTGACCTTCCAGTCTGAGTCTTTTAATACGGATATCAAAGGATCAACCGCAAGTGGTGTTTTGATTTCACCCAGTAGATAGGCCGCTTCTTCCCGTTCCCGCCAATCCCTGCTTTTCAATTTCGAAGTTAAGGTGTCGACCAAGAGGATAACATCTATTTCAGCCAGTGCCCTGGCAGCATGTCTTCTAACCTTCGGTGATTTGTCATCGAGCGCTTTAATAAGAGGTTTTATCGCCTGAAAACTATTTATTTTACCCAATGCCCAGGCAGCAGCCAGTCTCACCCGGTAAGACTTATCCCGCAATAATACCGTAATCAGGGCTCCTACCGCACTGGTATCTCTTATCTTACCAAGAGCAATCGCTGCGCTTTGTCTGACCGATTGATCTCTATCATTTAAGGTCTTGACAAGGGGTAGAATCGCTACTGTATCTTTCAGCCGCCCAAGAAAGTCTGCCGCCATTTTCCGGATAACATGGTCCTGATGCTTAAGAGCGTTAAGCAAAACTTTTAATGTGCGATGATCCCGGCGCCTCTGTAAAAAGAAGAAGGCTGCATTGATCCGGATCTCCCAATCGTCATCAGCCAGAGCTGAATCTAAGATTTTTTCAGCAATAGGAGCCTCTGATTTACCCAAATATAGGATGGCAGTATGTCTATTGATGGATTCCTTATTTTTCAATTCGGAGACAAAAAGGGCAACGACACGGGGATCATTAATATTTTGCAACACTGAAATAACAAGTGAACGGATGTGAGGATCCTTATCCCTGAACTTGGCAATTAAGGAATCAACAACAATGGATGAAGTCGATTTCGCCAGAGATAATATCGCAGTAGCCTGCACCTCCTTAGACTTATCTCTTAAGGCAGAAAGCAGTGGAACCAACGCATTTGAGTCCTGCAATTCACCTAATGCCCAAGCTGATGCTGCCCTAACCTGCCACACTCTCTCTTTCGACAGCGCAGTAACCAGAGGTTCTAAAGCACGACTGTCACCTACCTCACCAAGGGCCCAGGCTGCAGCAGTTCTCACCTCCCAGGATTTATCATTAGATAGGATGTTAATCAGTGGGTTTATGGAAGTAGTATCTTTAATATAGCCAAGCGCTAAGGCTGCATTCATCCGAGCCTTCCAGTTTCTGCACTTCAGCACCCTTAGCAACGGCTTTACCGATGGCCTCCCTATTTTAGCCAGTGCTATCGCCACATCTGTTGCCGATCGGGTGATAAACTGGACTATTGCAAGAGCTTCCTCTCGGGTCACGAAGAAATCACACAATTTCTTTTCTATTTGGGGAACACTATCCAATCCGGCTTGTGCTTCTAAAGAAGAATAACCTAATCCAAATGCAAGAATACATACAAGGCACCCAACCAGCTTCAATATTCCCTCGCTTGAATATTTATATCCCC
>QNBE01000065.1 GCA_003645615.1 Caldifarciminota bacterium | reverse complement strand
GTCTGTGCCTATCCTGATTCGGTCTGGGAAGGTGATGAGAACTTCAACCCCTATCTCGAGATCTTCATCATGGACACCACCGGGACCATCATTCGGCAACTCACCCATGACCTCGATGCCGATCACGATCCCGACTGGTCACCGGATGGTGGTGAGATCGCCTATCTCCATACCAATCTCAGAAGGATGACCGAATCGGGAACGATCGGGGTCTATATCATGGATACGACCGGCAACAATCAGCGTATCCTCACCGATCCCAAATCCTACTGCTGGTATACATCCTTCTCTCCGGATGGCCAGTTCATTGCCTTCTGCAGCAGCGAAAACGGTAACACCGATATCTACCTGATGAGGAGGGATGGTTCGGATCCGGTTCGGATCACCGACCACTTTGCCACCGACGAATTTCCGGCCTGGACGCCATGATTGGATTTTTGTTCCCGATCATCATCGGTTCGGCCGATTTTCTGCGTGTCCTGGGTGAGATTACCACCTTCCCCCTTGGCCAATCGGTCCTGCCACAGAAGAAGGGGAGCGTTTGTATCAATGGGGCGGTCTGGCTCACCACCGACCTCCGTTTCTACACCGGTCTTTATCTTCAGGGTTCAGTGGGGGTCGGTGGAGCCTATCAGCTTTCCGATCGGACCGGATTGACCTTAAGAATTGGGGGCTGGGGAAGCGAGGATGGCTTTTATGCCCCAATGATCCAGGGAGGGGTTGATGAGAGGTTGGCCTTTGCCATGCTCCATCTCCGGGCCCGCTGGGCCCTCCACCGGGATCGGAGTGGCTCCTATCATATCCTGGGTCTTGATGGCTACTTGAGTCAGACCATCAGGATCTGGGGCTGGCTCTGGCCCTACTGGGCAGCTGGTATCGGCATTTATGGCTACCATGTCCCGGAAGCGGTAGCTGGAGACGGAAGTCTGCAACTTACCCCCGGGATCAGGGGACTGGTCGGCATCAATATCAGACTCGGGCCAGTGGGGATCGGAACCGAACTCGGCGCCTATGGCAATCCGCTCACCTCAGCCCGACTCGGCATCAGCATCGGTGCGGAGTTCTGAGAGACCAACACAGTTGACATACGACTATTAATGAATAAAATTAACGATGCGACCGTTAATTTCTTACAGAAATGGTGGGGTGATGTCCGGATATAGAAAGACCTTGGGAAAGAGAAGCGCCCAGCTGATTGCCCGTTTATATGACATGGGCAAAGTGATCTTCACAATCCAGGATGTCGCGGCGATTACCGGACTGGACTATTTTTCGGCCGGCCGGCTCATATCCGAACTAAAAAAGAGACACATTATTTCTACTCTTAAGAAAGGGAAGCATATTATAATTCCCCAGGAGTTAGGCTCGGCTGAGACTTATCTCGGCAACTGGTTTGTTGTGGCAAGGGAAATTGTTAATTCCAAGGAATACTATATTGGCTACTATAGTGCAATGAGATACTGGGGTATGACCACTCAACCGACTGTCAAAGTGTTTGTTCTCACCCCAAAGAGACAGTCTCCACCTAAGACCCTTTCAGATCGTGTGTCGTTTGTATATGTAAAGAAAAAACATATGTGGGGAATAAGGGAGGTGTGGGTAACAGGAACCGAAAAGGTAAATATGTCTGATATCGAAAAAACCATTATCGATACGCTAATGCACCCTGAATACAGCGGAGGTATCACTGAGATCGCAAAGGGCATATGGTTGGTCAAGGATAGAATTGATCTGGACAAGGTCCTGAATTATGTCAAAAGGCTGAATAAGAATGTCGTCGCAAAAAGATTGGGCTATATTTTGGAGATGCTGGAGTTGGCCGATGCTGGCACCATCAAAACGTTAAGACGATATATCAAGAATAGATATGATCTGTTTGACCCTACCCTTGAGAGAAGATCTATCGGGAAGAATAGGTGGCGGTTAATTGATAATGTAGGTAGAGATCGCATTCACAAAATAATTTCAATGTGATCATGGTGAAATATAATGATGTGATAAGGCTAAAGGAAAAATTGGGTGTTCCAGAGGAGACTGTTGAGAAGGATTATTTGATCGAGTTGCTACTCAGTTATATATCCAATAATAGATTTTTTAAAAACCACCTTATATTTAGAGGAGGGACAGCCCTTAAAAAGATATTCTTTCCTGATTTTCGTCACTCAGAAGACCTTGATTTTATAGTAAAACCTGGTGCGGATTTAATATCTTTTAGACATCATTTGAATAAAATTGTGGATGAAATTAATGAGGAATGGCCGGTAGCGTTATCGATGGGGGAGATTATCTATCCGCAAGAGGGACATTTACAGTTATTTATTTCCTACAATATCGTACCTGAAATAAGAGTAATAAAGAAGCTGAAGCTTGATTTCGTTAAAGATAGTGCCATACTGGAGTCGAGACTACGTAAGATTCTCTTTACTTTTAAGGACTTTGTTAATCTGGTTCGTTACCTGAATGTTTACAATCTGGAGTCTATAGCGGCAGAAAAGATATTGCGCATCATTGATGTAGTCGATGAGCCTCGTGACCTATGGGATTTGCGGTATTTATTGAAGTCAAAACTCAATTCTGAACTCATTCGGAAGGCATTCAGAGAGAAAGTTGGGTATGATATTAACTACGTTGATCTGATCAGAGCTATAAAGAAGCCCAACTACGAACATCTCTGGCAGGTGCGCTTAAAAAGTCAAATTCCATCGCTACCGGAATACTGCGTCGTTGTCGATGAACTGGAATCTCTGATTAAAAGGTTCTTTTAAAAATGAACGCTTTGAGTCAAAATCCGATGGGGCTTGGAGTGACTGATGCAGCTTGAACTGACGATCGCCCCAATTGGGGAGGCCATCATCCTTCCCCTCCACTACCATCATGCCCTCCAGGGTTTCATCTATCGGGACAGGTGGAGAGGAGGAATCTCGTCATCACCTCCTTCCGGGGCACGGTAATCAAGGCCTGGTCCGGAATCAAAGAACTCCCAGGGCTTTGGGATGATTGAAATATTTCTTTGACAGAACGGATAAAAAGATTAAGATTAGACGATGAAGTTTATCCATACCCTTAAATCAAGAGATGGAAAACCTATAGAATATGAGAAGCTCTATCCTCAGATAAAGAGAGTCTGTAATAAGCACCAAATCGCTCTCCTCTATCTCTTTGGCTCCTACGCCCGAAACAGTGCCTATCATCTCAGTGACTTAGACATTGCCTTTTATTCAGTTTCTCCCTTTACTCCAAAAGAGGTCCTAAAATTTCTTGGGGAACTTCAGGACCTTTTTGAAGAGGAGGCTATAGACCTCGTAGATTTAAGAAAAGCCCCACTGCCTCTCATTCACAGCATATTAAAACATGGAAAGCTTCTATTTGCCAGAGACCTCAAGATAAGAATTGCTCTGGAGATGCGATGGGAATCACATTACTGGGACACAGAGCCTTTAAGAAGAGCGCATTTCAATTTTCTCAAAAGGAGACTTGTAAATGGAACCTTTGGGAATAGAAAGGGATAAGATTCATCTCCAACTCAATAGGATGGAGGAGCTCTTAAATGAATTAGAAGAGATAAAAAGTTCCATTACAGAAGGAGAATTATCTCTGAAAGATAGGTATGCATATGAGAGGATCTTTCAACTCTTAGTAGAGGAATGTATAAATTTAGGTTCCCACATAATATCAGGTTTGGCTTTAAAAAGGGCAGATACCTACAGAGAGGTATTTACCATTCTAAAGGATAACAGCCTTATTACTCCCCAGACAAGCGAGAAGATGGATGAATTTGTTAAACTTCGTAACAGAATAGTCCACAACTATTGGCGGGTTGAAGAGGAAGAACTGAGAAAAAAGATAAAGGAATCTCACTGGTTTAAAAGATTTGCTGAAGAGGTCTTTAAAGCATTAAAGGAGCGGGAATTAATATGACAATTAGAGCGACTCCTCCTACCCCCAATCCTCCCCGACAAAATGAGAGATATGGTTAAGATAAGAATACAAAGGGAGTTTTAGCCCTCAAGGATCCAAGGCATTGGGGGATGAGGTGAGAAAGAATAGAATTGTGCTTGACCCTAAAATTCGCTCTGGGAAACCCATCATTCCAGGCATCAGAATTTCGGTTGAATTCCTTTTAGACCTTTTAGCGAATGGTTATATGAGAAAATCCTCAGCTTTCTATGAGGATATTCGGGCTGCTCTTGAATATGCTGCCGAGATCCTAAAATCAGAAAAGGTATATCCTGTTATTACTAAGGATTGATAGCTTTTCTTGCTAACGAGAATATCCTTCTGACTTTTGGTAAAGATTTTGGAGAATTAGCCTCCGCTATAAAGTTAACACAGATGGGAGTATCTTTTACGCATCAGTCCTAAAAACCCCGGATATATTGCAGAAATTAGATTGAGAGTGGTGCAAGACAAGGCTCTTACTTTGGAAAGACATTTCTGTTAGGTTAATTCCTTTTATAAAGAGGATGATGAGATATACATACCTACTCTTGCCTTTATCGCCCATTACACCCTATTCCTCTTATCACTTTTGATGAATTCCTGCCTCTCCTCTGCAAAAATCCTTCTTTGTATTGCGAGCCGAAGGCGAAGCAATGCAACCATCAAGATGGAGAAGAATTGAATAAAAAGTGGAATGGCAAGTTTCATAAAGCCAAACAGGTCTTCCACTATTGGTTGAAGAATCAGAAAGGTTTGTTATAATTTATGCATGAAGGTAAGATACGATAAGGAAGCGGTTGTTCCTTACATCGAATTTAAGGATACCATCGTGACAACCAAGGGGTTGGATCGGGATATCGGTATAGATTATGATGCAGGTGGAGAAATTGCCGGAATCGAGGCGCTCTCTGCCTCTAAACGCTTATCTGTCAAGGAAACACCGCGTCGAATTACTCCGGAAGATTTAATAGCGAATGATACATTTTGATGGGGGTGATTTATGCTTAGCAAAAACAAAGACGACCAGTTTGCTGATGTTCCTGATAGTTCATCAGACCCAATGGCACAAAAGGCTGAAAAATACCTGCTCAAAAATATGAAGATACCCGAGCATCTGGGGATCACTATCCGCGTTACGAAAAAAGGGGGCCGATACTATGTATCTGAATGGCGGACGGGCAAACAGTCATTTACTGGTAAACCTGTGGAACATCCCATCGCCCGTATTGCACCAATTCGTGGCAAGGGAGACGAATGGCAACTTGCCTGGATGGGGAAAGATTTGAAATGGCAAAATCTGGACGAAACCTACCGAGGCACATTCGACTACTGCCTGAAGATGATTATTGAAGACCCGGGCGGCTTTTTCTGGGGATAGGGGGCATCAAGGATCGAGTATCCCCCCAGCGAGACCAGGTGTCGGGATCAGTCGTGGCCAAAGTGACTGATGCAGCTTGAACTGACAATCGCCCCGATTGGGGAGGCCATCATCCTTCCCCTCCACTACCATCATGCCCTCCAGGGTTTCATCTATCGGAATCTGG
Source organism: Caldifarciminota bacterium (assembly GCA_003645615.1). Taxonomy (GTDB): domain Bacteria; phylum Hydrothermota; class Tepidihabitantia; order B36-G15; family B36-G15; genus B36-G15. The sequence goes on along the minus strand of QNBE01000065.1, from coordinate 7,431 downwards.
GTGAAGAGCTGGCAACCCGGATCCATGATCATGGATATTCCTGGGGCAAACGCCGCCTCAAGATGTTCGTCTTCTCCCGGATCCTGAAGAAAGGGAAGCGGATTGGAGAGGAGATTAGATTCAGCGGATCGATCCGAATCCGGATCGGTTCTCCTTTTACCGCCTTCTTAGAATCACTGGTGGAAACCCTTCTTAAGAAGGGGAGGCTACGCTTGGGCAGTTCCTGGGTCGGAATCGAAGCGATCGAGATCCTGCCCAGACCGGTGTTTGAGAACGGGATAAAGATCAGGGCGATCTCGCCGATCACCGTCTACAGCACCCTGAGGAAGCCGGATGGGAAGAAGAAGACCTACTACTACAGTCCATTTGAGCGGGAATTTTCGGAGCTGATCGGTGCGAATCTGAAGAAGAAGTTTGAGATTGTGCACGAGAAAGAACCGGTGAGGATGGATTTTCTCTTAAAACCGGAACGGGTGGACGGGAGGAATCTCGTCATCACCTCCTTCCGGGGCACGATAATCAAGGCCTGGTCCGGAATCTACCGGCTTTCAGGAGAGAAGAAGATACTGGAGCTCGCCTATGACTGTGGTCTGGGATCAAAGAACAGTCAGGGCTTTGGTATGATTGAGGTCCTACCGGAATGAGGATCTTCTGCTTCTTGCTTCTGATCCTCCTTGGTAGCTGTTATTACGAACGCTTCAGCATTCTCGAGAGTCTGCCCTATTTCGATCTGAGCGACCATTCTCAAGTCGGTGGTGTGGATGGCCCTCTTACTCTATCGGGCTTCAGCCACATGGTCCGGGTCTACAGTGATAGTGGAACAATCACTGCCATCTCACCTGGCTTTGGCCTCAGGATCAAAGCCGGGGCTAAGACCGATCTCGGCGTCTTCTTCAGTTATCCTTCCACCAGCAGGATGAAAGGTGGCTATCTAAGCCTTGATCTCCAAACGCTCCAGTTGATACCGCCATATCTTGTGATCAATTTCGGTGCCGGCGCCGGGATTGGACAGTGTGGCCCCATTGCCGATGTCCGGATCTCCTCCTGCCTTGCTCTTCCGATCTATCAAGGATTCATTATCCCTTTTGTTGCCCCAAAATTTTATCGGATTGGCTATCCTTACACCACACTTGATCATACTGCCGCCTCCATCTATGGTATCTCCGGAGGTATACAATTCTCATACCCCATCTGGTCAAGAAACCTCCTCATCCAGATTGGTCCGGGATACTATTGGGGTCGGGAACCGGTCTGGGATCGGGTCCGATATTCAATCTTGACCCTTGGGGGGCAGGCCTTCTTTACCCTTAGCCGGAGCAGATGACCCCTTTGAATCCAGGGTGGCGCGTGCCCTGGGTGAACCGGCCAAATATGCGATTGTCACCCTCTGATTTTCCCTCACCGATAAGGCGAAGCCCCTTCGGCTACTTGAATAAAGTCTCCGAAGCGATATAATTTTTGACAATGAATGGACAAAAGGTGGTGATCGCCCTTTTGGTGTGCACCGTTGTCGCATCTGGCAGTGAGAAGATTACCTTTATGTCCACCCAGCTTGTGCCGATCGCCGAAGCCGAATGGGTCCGTTCCGAACTTCTGCCTCGCTTCACCAAAGAGACCGGGATCGATGTCGTCTTTGTCGGGGCCGGGTATGGCGAGTTCGCTGACCGGCTTGTCGCTGAGTATAAAGCGGGTAAGGGAACAATCGCTTTGGCGGGTGGCCTTCACGGCGACTATACCCCCTTGGTTCGAACTCTCACCGATTTAAGTAAGGAATTTGCCGATCTTCAGGCCCTGGGCGACAGGACTTTTATTCCCGCTTTTGTTGAATTGGGGAGGTTGAATAAAATCCAGGCCTATATCCCCTGGACCCAGGGGACTTATCTTATGGTGGTCAACAAGATGGCCCTCGATTACCTTCCCGAAGGGGTCGACATCCGGGCCTTAACCTATGATGATCTTTTGGCCTGGGCTAAGAATATTTATGAGGCTACCGGGGATAAGAAACTGGGGATCCCGGCCGGGCCCAGATCTCTTTTGCATCGGTTTGTCCATGGTTATCTATATCCATCCTTCACCGGCTATCAGGTGATTAAATTTGACTCTCCAGAAGCGATTAAGATGTGGCGGTTTGTCAAGGAGCTCTGGCAGTATGTAAACCCGGCGGTGGCCACCTGGGATGCGATGGATACCCCGCTTCTCTCCGGCGAGGTCTGGATCGCCTGGGACCATGGTGCCAGGTTGAAACAGGCGATTATCGAGCGACCGGATGACTTCATTGCGATCCCGGCCCCGGCGGGTCCCAGGGGACGTGGCATAATTACGGTTCTGGCAGGACTTGCTATCCCGAAGGCCTCTCCCAATCCCGAAGCCGCGACCCGACTTATTGAGTTCCTCACCCGCCCCCAGACCCAGGTGATCATCCTTAAGGGGGTCGGCTTCTTCCCGGTGGTAAAAGAGGCCATCGGAACTGCTCCGGAGGGCCCTCTGAAGGTCCTCGCCGATGGCGTTATGGCCCAGGCATCCTCCAAGGACCTGATTACCGCATTCATCCCCAGTGGGCTTGGCACCCGCTCGGGAGAATTTTCCAAGATCTATCGGGATACCTTTGTCGAGATCGTGGTTAAAAGAAGACCGATCAGGGAGGTATTATCACGACAGGGCAGGCTTCTTAAGAGACTCTTCCAGGAAACCGGCGCACCCTATCCGCCGCCGGACGAATCGAGGTGAAAACCGACAGGTTGCTCCCTTATTTCCTCATATTACCTACCATAATCTACCTTCTGATCTTCGTTTTTGCCCCCCTTTCAAAGGCGGTCGGTCTCGCCTTCCTCACCGATGAGGGTCGGTTTACCTTGGGTTACTTCGAACGGATGTTCTCCGACGGCCGTTTCCTGGAAGCCCTGAAGTATACCTTTCTCCTGACGATCACCATCGTCCCGCTCCAGCTGATCACCGCCCTTCTTATTGCCCTTTTGATCAACACCCGCTTTAAGGGATCGCAGCTTTTCCTATATATCTGTGCGCTTCCACTGGGGATAGCCGACCTTGCCGCCGGACTCATCTTGCTTTCTATCTTCACCCAGCACGGTCATCTCAATTCGATCCTTTACCACTTGGGATTCATCGAAAAGCCTTTCTATTTCATCTCCTATCAGCACATGGGATTCGTCTTTCTCTCGATTGTTCTTGCCGAGCACTGGCGAGCCACAGCCATCGTGCTGGTGATCCTGGTGGCGGGCCTCCAGATGATCTCCAAGGATCTCTTAGAGGCTGCAGATGTCCTCGGGGCTAAACCCTGGCAGAAACTCTGGCATGTGATCCTGCCTTTGCTCAAGCCCTCGCTCCAATCGGCTCTGATCATCCGGACGATCTTTGCCCTGCAGATGTTTGCGGTGGTTCTGGCCCTGGGTGGTGAGATAATTCCGGTTCTGGCCGGAGAGGCATATTTCTGGTATTACATTTATCGAAACAATCACATCTCCGCCGCCTATGCTCTACTCCTGATGGTCATCTCGATACTTATGACCTGGATCTACCTCAGGTTCCTAAGGACGAGATCCGAGATGCGGGCATGATCGAAAGGGGATCGAGAAGGAAAGCGCTCATCTATCTCGCAGCCCTGATGGTTGCCCTGTGGGTTCTGGTGCCGATCCTCCTTATCGGACTTGCTGCCTTCAGCCCCAAGGATGAGGTCTACCGTTGGCCCAAATCCATCATCCCCAGCCATTTCTCCTTGGAGACGATGGAGTTCTTCCTCAGGTCCTACGGCGTCATCCCATCACTCCTCAACAGTATCTGGGTGGCTCTTTTGACCTTGGTGCTCACCTTGATTATTGGGGCCCCGGCCGGCTATGCGGTTGCCCGGTTCTTGTTCCGGGGGCGGGAATCTTTCCGGTTGGGAATCCTTTTGACCAGGATGTTCCCCACGGCACTTTTGGCGATTCCCCTCACAACAACCTTTATCCGCTGGGGTCTATATGATACCCTCTTTGGAGTGGCCTTTATCCACACCGCGATGGCCCTGCCCTTTGCGGTGATCATCGCCACCGGAATCTTTATCGGTGTTCCCAAGGAGCTGGAAGAGGCTGCGATGGTTATGGGGTGTAGCCGACTCGGTGCTTTTATGCGGGTTGCCCTACCCTTAGCCCTTCCTGGACTGGCTGCGGTTGCCATGTTCACCTTCGTGATCTCCTGGAACGAGGTCTTTGCCGCCGGCATCCTCACGGTTCATAATCGGACCCTCCCGGCCCATATCCTCACCACCCTTCAGGCATCACCACTCTACTTCCGTTTTGCTGGAGGGTTCTTCATGGTCATTCCCGCCCTCATCTTCATGTTCTTCATCCGTCGATATCTACTCCATATGTGGGGTGCGACCGCGGAAAGGTGAGATGGCGGCTGAGATCAGACTTGAGGGGGTAACCAAGTCTTTCGGCGGGATAATCGCGGTCAAGGAGATGAATCTGACCGTCAACAAAGGGGAATTCCTGGTCCTTCTGGGCCCATCGGGATGTGGCAAGACCACCGTGCTCCGATGCATTGCCGGCTTGGAGCGGGTGGATAAGGGAAGGATCTACATCTCGGGGCGTGATGTGACCGATTTCCCACCAGCAAAGCGTGCGATCTCCATGGTCTTCCAGAGCTATGCGGTCTTCCCCCATATGACGGTCGCTCAGAATATTGGCTTTGGACTGCGGATGAGGCATATCCCCAAGATGGAGATAGAGAGGGCGGTGAAGGAGGTAGCTGAGCTTCTTAAGATCGATGACCTGCTGAATCGATATCCCGCACAACTATCAGGAGGTCAGAGACAGCGGGTCGCAGTTGCCCGGGCGATAGTAACCAGACCCGCAGTGCTGCTTATGGATGAGCCGCTTTCAAACTTAGATGCCCTGCTCAGACTCCGGATGCGTGCCGAACTGAAGAGGCTCCATCATGAGATCGGCACCACCATCATCTATGTTACCCATGACCAGATTGAGGCCCTCTCCCTGGGTGATCGGATTGCGGTAATGCTAAACGGAGAGATCGTCCAGGTAAATACGCCGACCCAGATCTATGATCGGCCAGCCGATCGTTTTGTGGGTGGTTTTATCGGGACGCCTCCCATGAACTTTCTCAAGGCCACCGTGGCGGCGGATGGGCTCATGATAAGGGGGTTTCCGATTACGGTCCCCGAGGAGTGGGGAAAGGGGCTCAAGGGGATGATCGGAAAGGTTGTTCTTCTTGGGATCCGGGCCGAGAACATCATGGTCCATCCCGAGCCCAAAAAGGGGGAGTTGACCGCTGAGGTGATCGTCTCTGAGCCCATGGGTTCCCAGCAGCTTCTTACCTTACAGGTTGGTGATGATGTCCTGAAGGTAACCACGAGACCCGATCTCAGGATCCAACCCAAGCAGGTCATCGGGCTTAGCCTCACCAAGGATAAGATCCGACTATTCGATAAAGAAACGGGCAAGGCCTTGATGTTTGACTGAGATCGATTTCAAAGCACCAGAATTACACCACTCTCCGGCAGGTGAGTCGGGAGATACCGATATTAGTAGCAGCACCCAAGTGCCTGTCTGTGGGCAGGCTGGAAGGTCTTGACCCGTATGAGGTGGCATGATGTGTTCGAATTTCAGCCGCGAGCTGTTCGATCGCCATGGATGATGATTCCGCAGTCATCGCCGGATAAACGGGAGAAAATCAAAGAGTTCTTGCTGAGGACCTTTAAAGACCTGATCGGTATTGTGATCATCGGGAGTTATGCCGAAGGCTCGGCTACGGCAGGATCTGATATTGACATTGTCATTGTAAAGCGTCGTCGCCTGAGTGTGAAAAAGAGATTAGAGCTGGAGCGGACGATGGGGGAGAGGATCCAGATAATCTCATTTAACCGCCGGGAGGTGGAATATCATTTCCACAATGCGACAACGATGGCACACTCGATACGGAATGGGTTGGTTCTCTATGATAGGACCGGACTTATTACCCGCCTCAGTCGTCAGAGCCTTGGTCTACCGAACCGTGAATGGATGAGACAGTGGTTCATTCACTGGCTGAGATTCTATCGTCTGGGCGTCCTGGATCGGATGAGACAGAAGAGGTTCCATAAGCGATACTGCTTGAGACGATGCCGTTGTCAGATCGGCGACCACCTTGCCCGGGCCACGGTCAACTTCGCCATCCTCTTCTTAGAGACCAAGGGGATTGTGCCGACGACAAAGAAAAAGATCAAGACCTATATCCGTAGATTCCTGCCCAGGGATCTGATGAGGGGTTTACTGACCGCCTTCAAGGTTTATCATAAGACCCGGAATCTCAGGGCCAGCGAAGCAGATGAGGTATTCCGGACCGCTTCCTGGCTGCGGAGGAGGTTAAAGAGGGCGCTGACCCCAGAGGAAGAAGGGGATGATCGACCTTAGGTTTTGGCCTCGATCCGGATGATATCAGCAGATAATCACCATCGCGATCTTCTCAAACTCATTCTCTTAAGTATAATCAAAATATGTGGAAGATATTTAACCTAGTCTTAATCAGTCTCATTTTACTTGCCTTGCTGACATTTCTCAAAGTTGGTGGCTGGCTCTCCATCCTGGGGGGCTTGATCATTGTCTATATAACCTTCTGTATTGTTGTGATACATGTGCGAAAGAAGGTGGTGGCGAAGACATTACTAAGAATAAGCAAAAAGTTACGCACCCCCGAGACGGTGGAATACCAGAGGAGGGTATGGAAAGAAGCGGTTGAGAAGTGGGGCAAATTTTGGCGGGAGAAGAGAAAAGATAGGGAAGGAAGATAGCCCCAGAAAAACCACGATTCTTCGGGGAAAATTGGGTATTGACAGAAAATCCACCTCCCGATATAATGCTTAAAATTTCTTATTCGGGTAACCACGAGAAGGAGGTAGAGTGTGTTATCTATTCTCTTTACATCCAGAAATGAATTGTTGGTCATGTATGTCTATCGAGACCATAGACGGGGGAAATGCCAAGTGTAAAATTTAAAGTTTTGACTCCTATTTGGACGGGAAATGAGAAAGGGGGTTGCGAATACTTACGAGAAACTGGTATACTCGGAAGTTTGAGATGGTGGTATGAAGCATTAATCAGAGGATTGGGTGGGAGTGCATGCGATCCGACTAACTCAAACTGTGAAGGGAAGAATCACTGTGATGCCTGTGAATTATTCGGATGTACGGGTTGGAGTAGAAAGTTTAGGTTGGAAGTGGAATTTAATATTACAATTCCAGAAGTTTGGATTGGCACCAGGGGGAAGAGGGGAAACAGATACTTAAAACGAAATGTAGCAGGATTTATGTCTGATGGATCAATAGTCCTTACCTTCATTCCATTAAGAGATATATCACAAAATGAATGGGCTTTGTTGAATAAAACATTACAGATAATAGCAGACTATGGTGCATTAGGATCAAAGACATCACAGGGT
>QNBE01000064.1 GCA_003645615.1 Caldifarciminota bacterium | reverse complement strand
GCAGTGGGAGAACTTACCACTGTAATCAGGATAATAATCGGGATCATCTCACCAGCACTACCTTTCTCACCACCACCTGATCTCCACCCTCGATCTTAAGGAAGTAGACACCAGTTGGGAAGGGGGAGAGATCGATAGGGATTGTTGGACTTAGATCCAGAGACCAGGTTTTGATCTTCTGACCCAGTTTATTATATAAAGCAATCATAATCGCTCCCTGATGATCGAAACTGAAGAAAAGCTTGAGTTTTCCACTGGTAATCCCCGGGGAGCGGACCGACCAGAACCTGGTCGGACATGCCTCATTAATCTCTCACGGTGAGTCGATTAGGACTCTGATGAGGAAGTCGTTTCTGGGGAAACCATGGCCATAGGATGAACCATCGGTCCACCAGTCCGGAGTCGGATCTTCCTGGGCTTGGTCCTCAGAGAGCCCACAGCAGTTGGGATAGTTTCCTTCTTGAATGTAAAAGACACAGAAATCGCCATCACTATCAGTGATTGCGCTGGGGAGATCGTACCATGTCCAGTCACCGGTGGTCTTGGTGATCGAACCCTCATCAAGGGTGGTACTGGGTGCTGAGCCATCCCAATCAGTCACTCGATAGGTGAAGGTGTTGAGGCCAGGAACAGGCCAGGTGTCGTAGATTCGATAGCCGACGGCTAAAATCGTAGTATTAGGTGTGCCGGTGGAGAAGTAATATCCCCAGCCTCTACCACCATAATACCAGGCCCAGGCGGAATAGATCGATCCATCGTCATAATAAAGGGTCTCACCAACATAAGGGCTGGGATGTTGTGGTGAAGAGGAAACGACTATTGGTTTTGATATCTTTTGTGGTGAAATTATCTTAGGTCCACAAATTAAAAATAGGAATACTACCATTCCTCTCCCCCCGGCTGGGCCAAAGGGGGGGCAAAAGCCCCCCCTTAAAGACTGCCTACCTCAGTGGACCAGGATGATCTTCCCGGTCTTCACCTCGTTACCACTCTCGACTCTCAAGAAGTAGATACCGTTGGGCAGATGGGAGAGGTCAACTGAGTAACTATTCTCAACCCTCGCCTTGGTCCGAGTCACCAATTTTCCGGTGAGATCATAGGTTGAGAAGACGACCTCAGTCGGTTTGGGTAGATTGAAGGAGAGATCGATGATGCCTTTGGTTAGGGTGGGGAACTCTACCGACCAGAGCCGAGAGGAAGGGGTTTCACCAACACCAGGCTTATCAACAACAACCCGGATTAAGAAATCGTTTCTGGGGAAGCCGTGTCCGTAGGAGCCGTTGAAGAAATGCCAGTCCGGAGTCGGATCTTCCTGAGCCGCATCCTCGCAGAGACCGCAGCAGTTGGGATAGTCACCCTCCTGCACCCAGAAGATGCAGAAATCACCATCACTATCAGTGATTGGGCTGGGGAGATCGTACCATGTCCAGTCACCGGTGGTCTTGGTGATCGAACCCTCATCAAGGGTAGTACTGGGTGCTGAACCATCCCAATCAGTCACCCGATAGGTGAAGTTGTTAGCGCCGGGTTGGGGCCAGGTGTCGTAGATTCGATAGCCGACGGCTAAAATCTTAGTATTAGCTACACCGGAGGAGAAGTAATATCCCCAGGCATTACCACCATAATACCATGCCCAGGCCGAGTAGATCGATCCATCATCGTAGAAGAGGGTCTCGATGACAGTGGGTGAAGGATTTTTGGGAACACCAGTAAAAGAGATTACGGAAGGATTAGCCGGAGAGATAATCTCCGGAGTGGCAAACACCGGCACAACAAGTGCCAGAATGATTAAGTAACGCATCCTACCTCCTTTCTGTGTGCTTCCTTTTCAACCTTCCTAAACCTACCCATTCACCTCCTTTCCTAAGGATACTTTATTTTAAACATTTGAGAATTTCTGTCAAGACCTTGACGAGAATTTCTCAGTTGGATAAAATTGAGTGAGAAAGGAGGTAATTATGGCGGTAGGTGCATATATCCTGGTTAATGTTGAGGCTGGGGCAGAGGAGAATGTTGTTGCTGCCCTCAAAGGTATCCCGGAGGTGAAGCAGGCCCACATTGTCACCGGGCTCCATGATGTCGTAGCCTATCTCGAATCTGATGACCTCAATACCCTCCGCGATGTGATTATAAAGAATCTCCGTAAGGTCAGCGGGATCTCGAGGACGGTCACCTGCCTTGCCGTAGGCTCATAAGGGGGTCTGGTGAGTCCTAAGAAGAAGGGCGGTGAAGAGAAGGAAGATCGGCTTATTGCGGCACTCTCCTATATCTTTATTCTCGGCCTCATCCCTTATATTGCCGAGAAGAAGGATGAGTTCACTCGCTTCCACATGCGCCAGGGACTGGCATTGTTCGTCATCTGGTTTATTGTCTTTCTCGGCTTCTACCTTCTCTCTTTCATCTTCTCTCCTTTGGGAGAGGGGGTGAGTAATTTCTTCAAGCTCTTGGGCAATCTCACCCTGCTTGTCTATGTGATCCTCATGGTGATCTGGTTCTACTACGCTTGGCAGGGCCAGAAGCGGGAGATTGGCTTCGTCACTAAGATCCTGAAACGGGTTCGGGTCTAAGGATTGAGAGGATTTTCCCAAGAGGAGGTGGCCAGGCAAGCCAGTGGGTCTTTTTAAATCTTTTAAACCAGGTAAGTTGCCTTTTGGCATAGTTATAGGTGTTTTTTAATATAGCGGTTCTCATTTCCTCATAGTTATAGATTCCCTTAAGATAATTTATCGCTTCTTGATAACCAATAGTCTTCAGACTGTTGAGATCTTCATCGAAACCTACTCTTAAAAGCCATCTTGTTTCCTCTATCAGACCATCGTTAAGCATACCGTCCATTCGGGTTTCAATTCTTTGTCTTAGTCTTTCCTTAGGGATAGTGATCCCTATGAATTGAGGATGATAGAGGGGCTCGGGTCTTCTTTTGATCTGCTGGGAGAGGGGTTGGCCAGTGGAGATGAGGACCTCCAGGCCACGTTTTATCCTCTGGCGATCATTGGGGTTGATTCTTTTGGCCCATTCCGGGTCCCGATCGAGAAGTAGTTGATAGAGATAGGATAGTCCATGTCGCTTCTCCAATCGATCGATCCGTTTCCTTATCTTGATATCCGGTTTGGGAAGAGGCGGAAGGGGATTGAAGATTGCTTCAATATAAAGTCCGGAACCACCCACAATCAGAGGGATACGATTCCGGGATAGAATTCTCTTGATAACCCTTATTGCCATTTCGCCATAGTCGCCGGCAGAGAAATAGTGATCTGGATCGCAGATATCGATCATGTGGAAACGAGCTAATCGCCGTTGATAATAAGAAGGCTTAGCGGTTCCAATATCAAGATAACGGTAGATCTTTCGGGAATCGGCCAGGACGATCTCCCCTCCAATTTCGCTGATAATCGAGAGGGCAATCTCTGTTTTCCCCGATGCGGTAGGACCAATTATTACGGGTATTTTGATCACCGACCGAGACGGCGATTCATCTCTTCAATGCTAATTTTAATATGGGTGGGTCGACCATGAGGACAGTGGTAGGGGTCAGAACAGTTGAAGAGTTGATCGATCAAGAGGTGCATCTCTTCATCGGTGAGTGGGGTATTGGTCTTTATCGCAGCATGGCAGGCAATTACCTTGGCAATCTCCTCCCGACGGACACCAACTTGAGCCAGATCATCAAACATGGCAATCACATCTTCGGCATCCATTGTGGTAAGGGAGGGGACCGTTTCGATAACAATACTCTTGGGGCCGAACCTCCGCGTCTTTATTCCAAAACGGATCAGAATCTCTTTGACCTCTTCGAAAATCCGCAATTGCTCATCATTCAATTCAAGCGAGATTGGAAAAAGAAGTGGTTGTCCCTCATCACCACGGTTGAGGATCCGCTCATAAATGATCCTTTCGTGGGCAGCGTGCTGATCAATAATAATCAGCCCTCCCTCTGTTTCAGCCAAGATGTAACTTTTATGGAGCTGAAAGAGACGGTCCGGTCGCAATTCCTCCTTCAAGAGAAGTGTAGCCTGCTCAACCGTTTTTCCCTTTGGAATTTTTGTGGCGATTACCTTGTTTAAGAGATCGGTGAGGTAACGGTGGTCGTGGAATCTCACCTCGGATTTGGAGGGATGGACATTGACATCATAAAATTCTGGCGCAACATCTAAGAAGAGGAGGAAGAAAGTTGGTTTATCCCCATAGTGTTCCCGCACTACCGCATTGATCTTCCGATCGACCACCGGTCGTTTGTTAACGAATATGAGGTTCTCGCCGGCACGGGCCTTTTCGGGAGGAGGCAAATAGGCCTTTATTCTTACCGGATATCTTCCGCCCTCTACCATGATGAGGTCATCAAAACCACTCAGATCTGCGACCCTTTCCGGTAGATCCTTCTTGGATAGATCCATAACATCCCGGCCATCGATACGGAGGATAAACCTTATTTCTGGATAGGCAAAGGCGTACTGTTTCAATTTCTCCACCACCAGCTTCGTCTCCCACCGCGCCGACCGGAGGAATTTCCTACGGGCTGGAAGGTTAAAAAAGAGATCGTAGACCGAAACCTCGGTTCCTTTCTCCATCCCGATTTCGGTAATGGACAAAAGCTCCCCCTCCATCACTTCAATCACATGGCCGAGTTCGGAATCAGTGGTGCGAGAGGCGATCCTAAGTCTCGATACCGCAGCGATTGCCGCCAGCGCCTCACCCCGGAAACCAAGGGTTACAACTCGATCCAGATCACTTAAGGATTTTATCTTGGAAGTGGTATGTTTGAGATAGCAACGGAGGAGGTCTTCGCGATCCATACCCCGACCGTTGTCAAACACCCGTATCAGCCTCCTGCCGCCTCCAGCAATTTCAACCTCAATCCTGTCGGCACCGGCATCGATTGCATTTTCAATCAACTCCTTTACAACCGATTGGGGACGGAAGATCACCTCTCCAGCGGCAATCTTGGCCACTATCTCTTCGGGTAAGGTTATTATCTCAGCCATCTAAGTAGTCGCTGGGTCTGATCCGCATCCCATCCTTGGCGGCGATTACCCTCACCTTGGTCTTTTCAGACAGTTCCTTTGCGATCCGAAAGGGATTCTTCCTCAACATGACCATTCCGAAGTGGGTGATGACCGCAAGAGATGGCTTTGTTTTTTTGATGACCTTTTCTGCATCGGGAAGATAGAGGTGGGGATAATCCATCGGTTCCGGTCTTAAGACATTGATGATCAGGATATCGTTCCGATAGGTGGAGGCGAGTTCGGGAAAGTACTTGGTGTCGGTGATATAACCAATTGAATAATTCGGAGTTGCAAAGACAACCCCGTAGGTCTCCACCCCATGGAGATGCTCGATGGGGAATCTTATTGATAGAGCGTCGATTCTGTATTCCAGTCCGGCCTTTATCTTTATCATCTCCTTTAAGGCCCGCTGATGATATTTCAGTACAACCGGATCATCTTCTACCGCATCCTTCGGGGCAAATAGTATCCCCTTCCTCTTCTTCCCCCCTTCGGTTAGGGCATCGATTATCACATTGACATCGGAAGTATGGTCGATATGCCGATGAGTGAGGATGAGGACATCGAGTTTATTGATCCGATATGGTTTGGCGTATTGTAGAAAGCGGATTAAGGAGCCTGGCCCAGGATCAACCAATATCAACCTACCACTAAGATAAAAGAGGAGCCCGCCGGTCGCCCTCAGTTGTGTTGCGATTACAACCCGAGCGCCTCCGGTTCCGAGGAAGATGATTTCATCATCCGCCATCCCGAAGCATCCTCTGGAAGAGTTTGGCCCGTTCGATATCGCGGTCGTTTGGGGTAAGAGAACGACCAAGATAGAGCTGGAGATTGGCTGGACGGAGGAGGATCATCAGTCGATTGATCAGGGCTAAACTGTAGTCCTTGATCAGCCCCATCTCTACCCCCAGTCGCACCGCCGAGAGGAGATTGGTCGCCTCAATCGAGGTGAGGAGTCGGGCGGATTTCAGGATTGCCAGGGCCCGAAAGATCTTATCCTCAAGTTCGATCGGGGCATGTTTGCTGAGAGAGTCGCGGGCCTTCAGTTCATACTGGATGATCTGCTCAGTAGGGCGTTTTAAAGTTTCAATAATCTCGGCTTCGGAACTTCCCAAGGTAATCTGGTTAGAGATCTGGAAAAGGTTGCCCCTGATATCAGAGCCTTCACCGAAGACCCCCCGAACGGCGAGACCAATGGTCATCGCCCCCCTGAGCACCTTCTCGATCTCCTTGGTGAGAACAAGACCGGGGAGATGGAGGAAGGCCGATACCCTCAATCCGGTTCCGACATTAGTGGGACAGGAGGTGAGGTAGCCAAAGGTTTCATCAAAAGCGAGCTCAAGCTGGGAATCGAGCAGCTCTTCAATTCGATTCGCCACCTCAAAGCTTCCCTCAAAATCGAAGCCACTCACCAGGGCCTGGATCCGGAGGTGATCTTCCTCATTGATCATTATGGCACAGTTTCCCGATTTTAGTAAGAAGAGTCCCCGCTTTTTCTTGGAGGTGGCAAAATCGGGTGAGATGAGATGGGATTCGAGAAGCGACTGGATCTCGATAGGGTTGAGGAGAGAAAAGTCGAAGTATTCACCTTCGGTTGAGGTTTTAAGGACATCGGCGATTAGGGCCAGCAGGTTCTCGGCTTCCTTGTCGGTCAATTTGGCATCGAATTTAAAGGCCTTCAGATTTCGAGCAATCCTCACTCTCGATGAGATGACGATGGTCGAATAGGGGCCTGTTGCCGAAAGCCAGGGGAGCTCCTTGATCGGTAATCTATTCATTATTCACCAGTTTCTTCAGCTGGTCACGGATCTCGGCCGCACGTTCATACTCCTCCCTTTCTAACGCGCGTTTCAACTCCTCACGCAGGCGCATCATCTTTATCCTTTGACTCTGTGGCTTCTCTCCCTCGCGAGGTCTCTTCCCAGTATGGCTTCGGGCACCATGAATACTGGCGATTATTCTTTCGATCTCGCTTCGAAAGGTCTGATAGCACTGACTGCAGCCGAATCGTCCCCTTTTTTTGAAATCGGTGAAACTGAGTCCGCAATTGGGACAGATCAGATCGATCTTTTTGGTCTTGGTGAGGAGTTCCTGGAGTTTTTCTAAGGGTGAGATCTGCTGTTTGATCAAGATCCCCTTCTTCTCAGCACACTCCTCACAGAGGTTGAGGACCACGATCTTGTGATCGGGCCCAATCTCTTTGATCTTTATCTTCGCTTCCCTCTTCTTGCAATTATCACAGAGCACTGAGATAACCTCCTTTCAGGGCGAACCGGCGGTCGGTATACTCCTGGATCAAGGGGTTATGGGAGACGATAATGAGTCCGACCATCCGTTGCCGATTAATTTTTTTTAAGAGCTCGAGAATCATGATGCTGTTGTCATAATCGAGGTTTCCGGTGGGTTCATCGGCAAGGATTATTACCGGCTCAGTTATCACGGCCCGGGCGACCGCAACCCGTTGCCTTTCTCCCGCCGAAAGGTTTTCCGGTTTGTGGGCCAATCTCGCACCTAGGCCGAGTTGGATGGCAAGTTTTTGAGCCAAACTGAATGCCTCTTTCTTCGGCCGACCCCTGATGAGAAGCGGGAGAGCGATATTCTCTACCACCGTAAAGTCGGGGAGGAGGTGATGGAACTGGAAAACGAAGCCAATCTTCTCATTCCGGATCCGTGCCAGGTTTCCATCACCCGCAGTAGTGAGGTCGCATCCCTCAAGATAAACCTTCCCCTCATCGGGGCGGTCAAGTCCACCCAAGATATGGAGCAGGGTGCTCTTCCCGGCACCAGAGGGACCAAGAATCGCCACCGATTCTCCGCGCACCAAAGAGAGGTCGACCCCCTTCAAAACCTCTAAGAATTCCCCCCCAGTTTGATAGCCCTTCTTGATCCCTTTTGCTTCCAGAATACTATTCATATCGGATCGCCTCAACCGGAGTAAGTCCCGAGGCCTTACGAGCGGGGTAGATAGTGGCAAGATAACTGATCAGAAGGGCCGCAGAGATGATGAGGGTGAGGTCTAAGGGGCGGATGATGACCGGGATGGTGCTGATGAAATAGACATCGCTGGGGAGCTTGATGAAATGATACTTTCCGATCAAAAGCGAGATGACGATGCCGAGGAAAGTGCCGATTGCTGTTCCAATGATGCCGATAAGAAGCCCGGTGTAGGTAAAGATGCGGAAGACACCAGACTGTTCGGCACCGATCGACTTTAAGATCCCGATCTCCCTCGTTTTCCTGACAACCAGCATGATGAGGGTTCCGATGATATTAAAGGCGGCGACAATGATGATGAGGGTGAGGACAATAAAGGTCACCGTCTTCTCCAGTTTCAACGCGGCAAAGAGATTCTTGTTCATATCGATCCAATCGTAAATATGGTAGGGGTATTCTAAATCCCGTTCGATCTGCTTGGTATAATCTTTAACCTTGAGAGGGTTCTGCACACGCACTTCGATTCCGGTCACTTCGTCCTTAAGGTCGTAGAGCTTCTGAAGGAGATCCAGTCTTACGAAGACAAGGCTGGAATTGTATTCAAAATGACCCAGGTCAAAGATGCCGTGGACGATCAACCGTTTCATCTTGGGGACCATAAATGGGGATGGTCTCACGAAAGGAGAGGCAATATAGACGGTATCGCCAACAACAACATTTAGATTGCGAGCCAGGTCAATGCCAAGGACGATGCCATCATTACCGAGATAGAAATTCCCTTCCTTCAATATCTTTTCGACCGGAAAATGTTGGCGGGCAAAACTCTCCTCGACACCTCGAATCATTACCCCATCAGCTCGATCCCGAGATCGGATCAGAGTTTTACTATAGATAACCGGGCTGGCCGAGATGACGAAGGGGTAGGAACGGAGTTTTTGGATAAGATCGCCATATTCGCTAATCGGATGGGCAAAGAATTTCTGGATAACCATATGGGGAGTTGCTGAGAGGATTCTCAATTTCAATTCGTGATGGAAACCATTGAGGATGGAGAGGGTAATGATGAGAGCAGCGACCCCAACTGCAATTCCACCCACAGCGATAGATGAAATCAGGGAGAGCAGGCGCCCCTTCTTCGCCGATAGATAACGACGAGCAATAAAGAACTCATACATCTTCTTTCAACTCCAATCGCTTTAGTTGTGGAAAGAGGATCACATCCCGGAGGGAACTTTGATTGAGAAGGATCATCACCAAGCGGTCGATACCGATTCCGAGTCCCCCAGTTGGTGGCATACCCACCTCTAAAGCATATAAGAAATCTTCATCGATCTCACCGATTCCCTCTTCCTTGGCTTCCAGCTGTTCGACGAAACGCTTGCGTTGTTCAATAGGATCATTAAGTTCAGAGAAGGCATTGGCGATCTCGATTCCGCAGATAATTAGCTCGAACCGTTCGGCCAGATCCGGATTCTCACGATGGGTTTTGGCTAAGGGAGATATTATTTTGGGATAATCGATAACAAAGGTCGGATCAACGATCTCCTTCTGGACCAACTCTGAAAAGAGCTTATCGATCAATCTCCCCCGGCTGGTCGGCTCTTTGAGTTCGATCCCCCGCCATTTGGCCGTCTCCCTCAGTTGAGGGAGAGAGGCATTGATGGGATTGTAATTTATCTTTTCCTTCAAGGCATCCATGAAACGGATCCGTTTAAATGGTCGCTTAAATGAGATTGACTGCTTCTGATACTCGATCGTTACCGATTGATACAACTGAGTAACAAGATGTTCCAGTAATTCCTCAGTGAGATCCATCATATCCTTATAATCCTTATAGGCCTCATAGATTTCGATCTGAGTAAATTCTGGATTGTGGAGGCGATCTATCCCCTCATTACGGAAATCCTTTCCAATCTCATAGACCTTCTCATAGCCGCCAACGATGAGTCGCTTCAGATAGAGCTCATCGGCAATGCGAAGATACATCTTGCTTCCCAATGACCGATAATAGGTCTCGAAAGGGATGGCCGCCGCACCACCATAGATTGGCTGGAGGATCGGTGTTTCTACCTCCATGAAACCCCGGTGGTCTAAGAACTTACGGATCTCGTGGATGATCTCGGAGCGACGGCGGAATATCCTCCGACTCTTCTCATTAGTGATCAGATCAAGATACCGCTTTCGATAACGGGTCTCGATGTCCCGAAGACCATGATACTTCTCGGGCAAGGGTTGGAGCGATTTGGAGAGGAGGGTGAACGCATCGGCGTTGATGGTGATCTCGCCGGATCTGGTCCGGAAGGGTTTACCCTTTATCCCGATGATATCCCCGATATCGAAATACTCAAGTAGATCGAATCTATCACCCAAGGCATCTTTCTTGAGATAGATCTGGATCTTGCCGGTGGCATCGATAATATCAAGGAAGACCGTCCTGCCGTGACGTCGGATCGCCGTGATCCTCCCAGCGACCGAAACTGGATCGGATTGGGGAAAGGTCTCCTTCACCTTTCGGCAGGTATGAGTTCTCTCATATCGGTAAGGGTAAGGATCAACCCCTCCCAGCTTCAATCGCTTGAGATTCTCAAGCCGATAGTTCCGATACTCAGACATATCTTAATTTAATCCCGAACCGGTTGGTAGTCAATATACGAGATTCACTTTACAGCTCATCTCTTTCTGATAAAATTCCCCATGGCAAGATATCGAATCGCATGGTTACCTGGTGATGGCATCGGCAAGGACGTCCTCGATGCGGCGAGGGTCGTTCTCGATGCCACCGGAATCGAATTTGAGTATCTCCCTGGTGATGTGGGATGGGAGTTCTGGAAAAAAGAGGGGAACGCCCTGCCCGAGCGGACAGTCGAAATGATGAAGAGAACCGATGCCTGTATGTTTGGTGCGATAACCTCTAAACCACAGGATGAGGCGGTTAAGGAGCTCAATCCTGAACTTCGGGATAAAGGTTATAGGTATTACAGTCCAATCGTTAAGCTGAGGCAGATCTTCGATCTCTATACCTGTCTCAGACCCTGCCGTTCCTATCCGGGCAACCCGCTCAACTTTCGTGACGACATCGATATCGTCATCTTCAGGGAAAATACCGAGGATCTCTACTCAGGCGTTGAATTTCGGCCCGTTCCGAAAGCCTTCTATCAGGTTCCGGGGATGGAGAAGGTTCCCAAGGATGCCGCGATCTCGCTCAAGGTCAACTCGCCCCGTGGGTGTGAGCGGATCATTCGGTCGGCATTCGAATATGCTCGGAAGAAGCAGCGGAAGAGAGTTACCACCGTTCTAAAGGCCAATGTGGTAAGGGTCTCAGATGGTCTCTTCCTCGAGATCGCCCGCAAGATCGCCAAGGAATATCCCGAGATCGAGTATGACAATGCCAACATCGATACCCTCTGCATGTGGTTGATAAAACGTCCTCACGAATATGATGTTTTGGTCGCTCCCAACCTATACGGTGATATCATCTCCGACCTCTGTGCTCAGCTTGTGGGTGGACTCGGTTTCGCCTGCAGCGCCAACATCGGCGAAAATTACGGCCTCTTTGAACCGGCCCATGGCTCGGCCCCCAAATATGCGGGTATGTATAAGGTCAATCCGATCGCCACGATCCTTGCTGCCAAACTCATGCTCGATTATCTCGGTGAGGAGGAAGTGGCGGATCGGGTGGAGCAGGCTGTGGCCCGGGTATTGAAAGAAGGGAAGGTGAGGACCTATGATCTGGGAGGGAATGCTTCGACCTTAGATATGGCGAAAGAGGTTGCCCGATATTTATGACCATTGCCGAGGAGATCATCAGCAAAAATATTGGTCGGGAGGTTGGCTCGAAAGAAAGGGTATTTGTCAACCTCTCATTGGTTACGATGCGTGACTTCGGCGGTCCCAATGTGATATTGGGATATGAGCGAGAGTTTGGTGATACTCGGCCTTTTGACCCGGACCGGATCGCCGTCACATTTGACCTCCATACCCCACCCCGAAATGAAAAGGTTGCTCAGAATCAGAAGCTGTTAAGGGATTTTGCCGCAAAGTGGGGGATAAGGGTTATCGAGAATGGCGTTGGGCAGCATCGGCTTTTCGAAGAGGGGTTGGTCCATCCATCCGATATTATCATTGGGACCGATTCTCACATGAATCTCCTCTCCGCATTCGGCTGCTATGCCTTAGGGGTAGGGACCACCGATATCATCGGCGCTCTCTATTCCGGTCGGTGCTGGATAAAGGTTCCACCCACTGTAAGAATCAAGATCAGCGGCACTCCCGGAAAAGGGACAACCGCTAAGGATCTGATTCTCTATCTTCTAAGGAAATTGGGAACCGATGGTCTACTTGGCTATGCCGCAGAATTTTATGGTCTGCCACAGAGTTTTAAGTCTCACGAAAGGATCACCTTCCTCTCAATGATTACCGAACTATCTGGCGATATCGGTTTTATTCCCGAACGGGAACCAAAGGATTGCGTATATGAGCGTGAGCTCGATATCGATGTCGATGGGTTACCACCCCTGATTGCCTGCCCCCATTCTCCTGCTAATGTTCGAACCGTCCAGGAGGTCGCCGGTGAGAGGATCGATCAGGTCTTTATCGGTTCATGCACCAATGGGAGATTCGAAGATTTTCAGATTGCTGCCAACATACTGAAAGGGAGGAAGGTCAAGTGCCGCCTCATCTGTGTCCCGGCCACAAGAAATGTTCTAATTGAGATGCTGAAAAGTGGCGTCTATCTCGATCTAATTGAGGCCGGAGCGGTGATATCGAATCCCGGTTGTTCCCTCTGCACTGCTGGCCACCCAGGCATCCTCGCCCCGGGGGAGGTTATGGTCTCAACCTCGAATCGTAACTTTATCGATAAATTGGGGAAGGGGGGTAAGGTATATCTAGCCTCCCCCGCAACTGCGGCGGCCTCCGCCCTGATGGGTGTAATAACCGAGCCGAGTGAGGTTACCTGACCTTGACTACCTTCTGATCGATTCTGCCTCCGATCTCAACGAAATAGATTCCCGGTTTTAAGTGGTTATGGTCGACCCTTCTCCCGGTCAGATCGAATACCCGGACCGGTTTATCTGCCGGGAGTCGGAGAGGGCCGGAAATG
>QNBE01000063.1 GCA_003645615.1 Caldifarciminota bacterium | reverse complement strand
GAGTGTAATAGTCCCAATCGTATCTGTCGTGCCATCCTGATCTTGGAACGCCCCCCATTCCGATCCCGCTACCATGTCTTCATCTTCGATAAGGATTTAGGCTTTTAGTCATGAAGGCAAAAGTCATCTGGCAGGATGGCCTGAGATTTCTGGGGGTGGCAAGAGACCGGGCCATCATCATCGATACCAAGAAGGAACTCGGTGGCTTTGAGAGCGCACCAGCACCGATGGAACTCCTCCTCCTCTCCCTCGGCGCCTGCACGGGGATGGATGTGATCTCGATTCTGAAAAAGATGAAGGTGGGGGTTAAGGGTTTCGAGATCGAGATCATCGGTGAACAGAGAGAAGAACATCCAAAATATTTCACCTCGATTACCTTAGTCTATCGCTTCTTTGGCACCGACCTCCCAATTGATCGAATCAGACATGCGGTTGAGCTTTCCCAGGGGAAGTATTGTCCGGTAACCGCATCCCTTGAGCAATCGGTCAGGGTGGATTATGAGATCGAGATTGCACCGGATTGATGGGGAGGTTGACGGATTGGGAAATCTGATTATAATGTATATACTTAAGTGTGGAGGTGTGCCATTTATGTTCCGGTCAAGAATTTCAGGAAGGAGGTAGTATCATGAGAAAGGTTAGTATCTTTCTCATCCTGGTCCTGCCCATCTGGGCTGGGACAATAACCAAGGAGTTTCTCTTCTCCCCTACCGATCTGATTCTGACCCCGATGCACGGTTATACGCTCATCGAGATGAAGGGGGCCGATATCCTCGCTTCCGAAGGCAAACCGATCCTGCCTTATTTTATTGAGCATATCGTCATCCCTCCCACTGCCGAGGTTACCGGAGTTGAGGTTGTTGCTGAAGGGGTCGAATATCTCCCCGAAAAGATTACCGCCTATCCGGCCCAGAAACCGAGACCGTTCTCTTATCGTGGGGAACCCCCCTTCACCCCTCCCGATCCCAAAATCTACTACTCTTCAGAACCCTACCCCGGCATCACTCATAAGTATTATCCAACCGGCTCCAAGCATGGCTGGCGAATCTGTGCCGTTGATCTGTTCCCCATCCAGTATCTCCCCGATCAGAACCGATTGAAATTCATCTCCCGTATGAAGGTAACCATCCACTACCGGGAGGGGGTCCATCAGGTTTCCACCATCACCCAGCGCCAGTATGATGTCTTCCACCGGGCGGTTAAGAATCTGGTGGCCAATCCCGAGGATGTCGAGCAATTCCGACCCAACCTCCGTGCCGATGGGATCAACGATGTCAACTACGCGATCATCACCTCAAGTCAGTATGTCGATAAGTGGGGCTCCTTAGTCGAGTGGAAGACGAAGAAAGGATGGATGGCCAAGACCTTCTCCACCACCTGGATCTATAGTAATTATAACGGCAGGGATAATCAGGAGAAGATCCGTTACTTCCTGAGGGATTACTACCAGAACAAAGGGCTCATCTGGGCTGTTCTGGGCGGTGATTGGAACATCGTTCCCGAGCGTGATATCTACTCTTCCTACTATCAACCTTACTACATTGCCTGCGACTGGTACTATTGCGATCTTGACTCCAACTGGAACCGGAATGGTAACACTCGTTATGGAGAGATCGGCGATGTCATTCCACCCGACTGCTATTTCGAGGTCTACTGTGCCCGTGCCCCGATCGACAACACCACCGATATCAATCGCGTCATGGATAAGATCCTAACCTTTGAAAAGAACCCCAACCCTTCCACCATCCAGCGGACCGTTCTCCCTTCGGTTATGCTCTTCTCCGGTTATCATGGTCGAATAGTGAATAACGCGATCGCCAGCCTCTTCCCAGCCGGCTGGACCCACTACAAATTGGAGGATCAGGCAGCTCCGGCAACCCGGAACTCGATCAATTCTAACAATCCCGAGTTCGTCCATATTGCTGCCCATGGCGATCGTAACGGAACCTACTTCCAGTATGGGGCAAGGGTATTCACGGAATCGGATATCCCTTATCTAAGTAATACCCTGCCCTTCATCTGTAACTCAATTGCTTGTTACTCTGGTGAGTTTGATAATTCATACGACGACTGCTTTGCCGAGGAGCTGATTGTGGGTGCCAACTCACCCAAGGGCGCAGTCTGCACAATCTTCAACTCCCGTTATGGTTTCGGTACCCCACCCAGTATGGGGCCCTCTGAGCAGATGGATACCTTATTCTACCACGCGATCTGCAAACTGGAAACCCTCTGGTTCGGCGTTGCCCATGCGATCAGCAAGGAGCACTTCCGTAACCCGATCTGGTCCCAAGGACTGTGGCATTACTGCGGGACCGAGCTCAACCCCTTCGGTGATCCGGAACTGAATATGTATCTCTATAATCCTACCAAACTTCACATCTCATTCCCTGAGCCGATCCCACCCGGTAATCAGAACTTCACGGTCACCGTTACCGACTCCAAGGCACCGGTGGAGGACGCACTGGTCTGCTGCTATCAGCCCGGACAGATCCATGTGACCGGTCGGACCGATGCCTCTGGACAGGTAACCCTTTCTATCAATCCCATAGAGGGGGATATGTTCGTAACCGCATCCGCCTTCAACTATCTCCCGGTCGAGGATACCTGCACCGTCCAGGTTGGTGTTGCGGAAGGTAAGGGTCCAATTATCAATCGGATCTGGACCGATGCGACGGTAGTTACCAAACAGATCCGGATCAACTACCGGGTGGCCAGGAAGACCGAGCTTTCTGCCCATCTCTACAATTCGATCGGCTCCCGGGTTGCCATCCTCTACGATGGGATGGTCGAAGGTGAGGGTGCGATCAGCAAGAATGTTGAAGCCCTACCCGCCGGAATCTACTACATCCACTTCCAGGCCCCCGAGAATCGGATGGTGAGGGTAGTCATCATCCATTAAATCTCCAACCGGGCAGGGCGTTTGCCCTGCCCGGTTGACATCCTGGGAAAAATCATTATTATTTCCATCGATGAAGGAGGTTAAGATGAGAAGAGTGGCAATGCTATTGGCAATCCTACCGGTCCTTCTATGGGCTGGATCGGGAAGGCCAACCATACTGGGTGGTAATATCACCATGGATCACGATACCGGAAATGCGATCATCACGGTCTGCTCGAATGGCGCCATCGGCTTTTACGAGTCCGATCAGCTCCACGGCTCCGGATTCTGGTATCCCCAGTGGGTAACCCAGACCCTTTACTTCGGTTCGATGGCGGCGGGAAATTCCGAAACCTATGTCGTCGACTCTTATTATGAGCGAAGCCAGCAGGATGACAGGGACTGGAAGGAGCTGGGTGACTCCCTCAACTACCACATCCCTCCCGAGTTCGGACTGCAGGAGTATGACTGCGAATACGATGATAGTGGCCATCCCTCCCCGAAAAATCTCTACTGCTTCCAGTATTCGGTTATGGACGGTAACCCGGACTACGATGACTTCGTGATCATCGAGTTCATCTACAAGAATAATGGTTCCTCAGCCCTGAATGGGATGTATTCGGCCATCTTCATCGACTTCGATGTCCCACCCAACTATACCGACAACTACGGTAAGACCGATCAGTCGAAGAGGACCGCCTATATGCAGCCCAGTCAGTATAATGAGAACCCAACCGTTGGTATCGTCTATCTCGGCTCCAAACCCCAATCCCAGCTTCCGGTAGCCAACCTCTCGGTGATCGACCACGGGATCTATGTCTATCCTTATCAGGGCCTACCCGATGATATCCAGTTCAAGTTCATGAATGGAACCTATACCCAGTCTCAGTCCAACCGCCAGTATGACTGGTCGGTGGTCGTCTCCGCTGGCCCCTTCGACCTCGCCCCCGGTGCCGAACAGCATGTCGCTTTTGCCCTCGTTGGTGGCACCTCCAATTCCGAGTATCTCGACCACTGTCAGAATGCGATCGACTTCTATGATGAACACTGGCCTGAAGTTGAAGAAGGAAATCAGGGGATAGTAGAAAAGGGGTTCTGGCTCAAAGGCATCACCCGTGACCGCCTCACCATCAATTATGCCCTTCCCGCTGGTGAGGAGGTGGAGATCGGACTCTACGACATCAACGGCCGCCGGATTGCCCAGCTCTATAAAGGAAAACTGAAAGGGGAAGGGTCGATCATTCGGGATATGCGTAGCGAACCGAGCGGAGTATACTTCGTCCGAATCGAGCGGCCCGGTCGACCAGAGACCCATAAGTTCCTCTTGGTGAAATAGTCCCATCTGGGCGGCCCGCCCAATGGCGGGCCGCCCTATCGTAATGATAATCCTTCTAATTTTAAACGGCTGGATCACTATGGATCATGATACCGGCAATTGTCTCCTATCTGTCTGCTCCAATGCGGCAATCGGTTTTTACGAGTCTGGCCAGGTCCATGGCTCTGGATTCTGGTATCCCCAGTGGGTAACCCAGACACTTTTCTTCGGCTCGATGGCTGCAGGCAATTCAGGTGGCTATGTAGTCGACTCTTATTATAGGCAGAACCAGCCGGACGATCGGGACTGGAAGGAGCTGGGTGACTCTCTCAACCACCACATCCCTCCCGAGTTCGGACTGCAGGAGTATGACTGCGAGTATGATGATAGAGGCCATCCCACCCCGAAAAATCTCTACTGCTTCCAGTATTCGGTTATGGACGCCAGCCCGGACTATGATGACTTTGTGATCATCGAGTTTATCTACAAGAATAATGGCTCCTCAGCCCTGAATGGGATGTATTCGGCCATCTTCATCGACTTCGATGTCCCACCCAACTATACCGAAAACTATGGTAAGAGCGACCCCCTCCTTCGGACCGTCTACCTCCAACCCTCCCAATCTAATGAGAATCCCACGGTCGGCATCGTCTATCTCGGTTCCAAACCCCAACCCTCACTTCCGGTTGCCAACCTCTCTATGGTCCGTTACTACTTTCCGGGTCCCCCCATGGATAGCCAGAAATTTCTCTACATGAATGGGACCTACCAAATTCCAGAATCCCCTTATCCCTACGACTGGTCAGTAGTCGCCTCAGCCGGACCCTTCGATCTTCCACCCGGGGAGGAGTATCATGTCGCCTTTGCGATCGTTGGTGGCACTTCCAGTTCACAGTATCTCAACCACTGCCAGAATGCAATTTGGTTCTACGATTCCCTCTGGGCTGGAATTGAAGAGGAGGAGACCGGTGTGAAGGACAGCTATTGGTTTAAAAACCTCATCCGGGATCGATTGATCATCAACTACCGATCTGATCACCGGGCGAGTTTCCATATCATACTCTACGATTGCTCCGGTCGTCGGATTTCCAACCTCTATTCTGGTCCTTTAAAGGGAAAAGGCAGACTGAGCTGGGATATGAGTCGACTGCCGAGCGGTATCTACTTCCTCCAGATCCAGGGTCCTGATCATTCCGAACTGCATAAGATCATCCGGATCGAATAACAATCGAGAATCCACTCCAACAGACCCTAATTGTCATTCCCGCCTATAATGAGGCAAGATATATTGGTGAGGTGATCAGCCGTTTTCTATCCATCGGTTTTCCCCCTTCTTCAATCCTTGTGATCGATGATGGATCGAGCGATGATACCGGTCGAATTGCGGCCGATTATGGGGTGAGGGTGATTCGTCACAAAAAGAATCTCGGTAAAGGAGCAGCCTTAAGGAGCGGTTTCGGAGAAAGATCAGGTCATCGCTATATCCTCACCATCGATGGCGATGGTCAACACCAACCGGAAGAGTCTCTTCTCTTCTACACCAAGATCGGGAAGTACGATCTTGTCATCGGCTACCGTTTCGACCGGAGAGGGATGCCCTGGGATCGGATCCTCTCCAATCGTCTCACTTCGCTCATCCTCTCCCTTCTCACCAATCAGCAGATCTTCGATTCTCAGTGCGGTTTCAGACTTATCAGGAGTGATGCCCTGAATGGTGTCAGATTGAGGACAAATCGGTTTGAGACCGAATCGGAGCTAATCATAAAGCTGGCCCAGAAAGGGAAAAGAATCGGTTGGGTCCCGATCACCACCATCTATCGAAGGGAGAAGAGCAAGATCAACCACCTCCTCGACACCCTCCGCTTCATCCTTCTGATCCTAAGATCCTTCTGGCGATGAGAATCCTCCTCACCAATGATGATGGTATCGAGGCCGATGGTCTCTGGCGGGCAAGGGAAGAGTTGCTCAAGCTGGGTGAGGTCTGGATCGTTGCCCCAGACCGCGATCAGAGCGGTGTCTCCCAGTCACTCACCCTTCGCCATCCGATTCGGGTTGAGGAGAGAAAGGAACGGATCTTTGTTGTCTCAGGGACACCGACCGACTGCGTCCTGCTCGCTTACCACCATTTTGTAAAGGGGAAGATCGATCTGATCGTTGCCGGTATCAACCACGGCTACAATATGGGTTATGATGTCTTCTATTCCGGGACCGTTGCTGCTGCACTCCAGGGTGGGATCCTGAGGATCACCTCCCTGGCGGTCTCAACCGAAGATATCGGATCGGCACAGGAGCATCTGATTCCCACCATCGAGATGGCGGTCGCGGAGGGTGAGAAGTACGTGCTCAATGTCAACATCCCCAAGGGGCCCAAGGGTTATCGGATCACCAGATTGGGTCGGAGGATCTATAATGATGAGGTGATCAAGAGGGAAGAAGAGCGGGGGATCGGCTATTATGTGATCGATGGCACCCTCTCATTCGAGGTCGATTCCGGCACCGATTTTGAGGCGATAAAAGAGGGCTATATCTCAATTACTCCGCTCAACCTCGATCTGACCGATCATAAGATCTTCCACTATTTACAGAAAAGACTCAATGGATAGAATTGGCTGATCGGGGCGTAGCGCAGGTTGGATAGCGCACCAGCTTGGGGTGCTGGGGGTCGGTGGTTCAAGTCCACTCGCCCCGATCTCTATCCAATCTTAATAAGGCATCATTGACATTGTCGGCAATAAATAGGATGTCGGGCTGATCAATCTCGATCTCTTTCCGAAACGGTGGCTTAACCATCACCAGGGAGAGGGTCCGTTTTCGATGGGCAAACCCCTGCACCATCCTAAGGTCATCGATGGTATCGCCGATATAGACCCCATGATCAAAAACGAGCTGGTAGAGCAAAGTTGGGTCTGGTTTCCTCACCGCCCAGACGATACCCGCCTCAAAGAAGGAAGGTTCCAGCCCCATCTTTTCCAGGGCGAGATAGGTCTCGGCCTCGGTCCGTCCGGTTGCGATCCCATAGCGGAATCTTTCCGATAGGAACTCTCTCCTCAGGACGATCCGCTCCTTCTCGATCAGACCGGTAATCTCCTCCTCGGGTTCAAAACCATAAAGTCGAGAACAGTATCTCTTTCCCGCATAGAAGATCTGAAATCGCCTCTTGATCCAGTTCTGGTTGAGCCGGGGGAGTCCGGTCTTCTGATAGAGCTCCTCAAGTCCACCACCCTGATACCAGTCCGGGAGGTCGATAATCGGAAGAAACCTACCATACTCTTCCTTATAATAATAACAGAGCAGGATGGCGGCCTCGGTCAATTCCCAGTCGTTGTTAAAACCGCCCCGATCCTTAAAGACCTGGGTCGTCTGGGGGGTGATAATTGAAGGGCCAAAATAGCCCTCGAAGGTCTTAAAATAATCGGCCACAACCATTGCGATGACGAGCCGAAACGACCGGCTGACATCGATCAGAACGCCATCGATATCGAAGATGATGGTGTCGATCATCTAAGTCGGGCCAGTTTGGCTCCGGGATAATAATAACCAAGGATCTGCTTGTAGCTATATCCTCTCTTCGCCATCCCGATCGCACCCCACTGACACATCCCGACCCCATGTCCCCATCCCTTTCCCGTAATAATGACCGAATCCCTCCCGAGGCTGAGCCAGAAATAGGTACTCTTCAATCCGAAGAGGCGACGAAATCGAATGCCACAAATCCGATCCTCACCAATTCTAACCTCTATCAATCGTCTCGACTTCTGACCCCGGATCAGTTCCAATTCAACCGGACCGGTGAGCTTGTGGCCAAGGGCACACCCCAACCTCTGATAGAACTCAACAAGCGGGAAGACTCGTTGCCAGTGATAATGGGGAGAGTCCTGGCAGAAGGGGTCCTTTTTTGCCTTGAGATATGGAGGATCATCAACCCCCCAAACCTCGGATGGGGGAGCGGTCTTTCCACCACAGGTCGAATGGTATTTGGCATCGATCGGTCTGCCATCGGAAACGAGTATCTCACCCTCAGTCTCACTGACCGCCCTCCTTATCACCGGATCATCGACATAACCCTTATACACCTGATCCTCAATCCCGGCACTGAGTTTATGGTGGCACAAAGAATAGGTTCGGGCGGCAACCGCCTGGGCCTTTAAGGCCTCGATCAGATCCTCACCCAGAGATCCCATTTCCCATCTCACCACCGAGGCGACATACTCCTCAAGATCAACCCGGTTTATCACCTCAAGTCCCACCCCTCCCGGCTCGATCCCGATCTCACCCGGATAGGAGATCTGATTGACCCTTACCAATCGATCTAGAGGTCGGATCACCACCGGCAATCTCAAGCTTACCCTTTTCCCACGGTAATAGATACCCTTTGTGGTGAACGTCACATCCTCCTCAGCCCGATACCACTTATTTCCGCTCTTGAGATAACCCCCACTCACCGTCACCGAATCGACATCGGCCAGGATGGTAACTCGGATCAGGAGTGATATCAGACTAAGTAAGAGCATCGAGATAGGACTGGACCCTCTCCTCCATCCCCTTCCGATGACTACCATTCCAGTAGATCCGATGGCATGAGGGACAGGTATAGAACTCATCGAAGTGGAGATAGGTGTAATAAGGAATTCTTTCCTTCACCGCCTCTTTATCGATGGGAACGATCTCAACATTACAGATGAGACACCGGGTTAGAGGACGGATCAGCTTCTTGATATCGCAGTTCTGGTTCAGTTCCTTGAGCTGATCGATGATCCGTTGTGAGGAGATGAAGATCACCCCCTTCCTTCCCTTCAATCTTGTGTTACGGGTGAGGATGATCCGATTCTCCCTTTTTGCAATGAGGAGTAGCTGAACCGCTGGGCCGGAGAAGTGAGAACAGTCGATACCGAGCATCCTCAAGACTCGGCCAAGACCGCCCAGCATGCCATCGGCGATGAACCTCATCGGGTCAGGAGCCGATAGGTCCGTTTTAGAGCCTCGGAGATAACCTTGGTATTGCCGAGGATGGGCATGAAGTTGGTGTCCCCCTGCCAGCGGGGTACAATATGGATATGGAGGTGGCCCTCAATACCGGCTCCAGCCACCCGGCCCAGGTTGATCCCAAGATTGAGGCCATCCGGTCTCATCCTTTCCCTTAAAAGGGCAACCCCTTTTTGGGTAAGTCGCATGAGCTCCAAAACCTCATCGTCATCAAGATCGGCAAAATCGGCAAGGTGGCGGTTCGGGGCAACCATGAGATGGCCAGGATTGTATGGGAAACGGTTCATGATGATGAAGGCGGTCTTTCCCCTCCTGACGATAAGATTCTTCCGATCCCTCTTCTCCTTTATAGCCCGACAGAAAATGCACCCGGTCTTATCCACCTTCCGGATATATTCCATCCGCCAGGGCGCCCATAATCTTTCCATAAAGATATTATAGTGGAAAAACCGGCGCTGAGAAGCCGGACATTGAAGATCTTGACCCTTACCATTTTGAAACTATAATCGATTATGTCCCTTGGCGACATTATACCGATTATCGGATTTGGGGTGGGGATCACGGTAATCATCTACTTCTCGAAAAAACTGAGCGAAGAACAGAAATTGAGAATTAGCGGTATCTTTCTCATCATCCTGAGTCTCCTCCTCCTCCTCTCCCTCATCTCTTACCGGCCGAAGAGTCCGGCCGACAATCTGGTCGGGGCCATCGGCCATATCGAGGCCAAGGGCTTCCTCTCTCTCTTCGGCTTTTATGCCTACCTCTTTGTCTTCCTGATCGGCTATACCGGTTATCGTTTCCTGTTCAGGAGCGATTCGAACCTGAAACTGGTCTATTTCCTTTTGAGTATTACCCTCCCCCTTCTCGGCATCTTAGGCCTCTTCCTCCCCACCCCTCTCTCGGGCCATCTCGCCTCACTGCTCGGTTCGGTATTCTCCGGTTATCTCGGTCGGATCGGTTCAACCATCCTCCTTTCCGGCCTCATCCTCATCCTCTTCCTATTCTTTTTCGAGTTCCGCATCCCTCAAAAGGAGATTGTGACCGCTCCGACTAAGAAGAAACCGCGACTCCGGAAGGAGAAACCGAAACCCCCAGCCAAGACACCACCTCCAAAGCGGGAGCTGAAGGGCGATTTTAAGGAGAACTTCCTATCCATCCTCGCCGATCCTCCCGAGGATGAAGAGGTGGAGATCGATGAATCGGCAGCTCAGACTATTATCGATCGGCTAAAGGAATTCGATGTCACCGGCCGGATTACCGGGGTCGTCTCTGGTCCGGTCATCACCCGCTATGAGTTTGAACCCGATCCAGGGATCAAACTCTCCCGGATCACCTCCTTGGCCGGGGATCTCGCCTTGGCCCTGAAGGCGGTCCGGATCCGAATCGTTGCCCCGATCCCGGGCAAGTCTGCGGTTGGCATCGAGGTCCCCAACCGGAACCGGAGGACCGTCTATCTGAAGAAGGCCCTCCAGGATGAGGAAGCACTGAAACGGGGGATCCTGAATGTCCCCTTGGGTGAAGATATTACCGGCAAACCGGTCTTCTTTGATATCACCGAGATGCCACATGTCTTGATCGCGGGAACAACCGGTTCCGGAAAGTCGGTCTGTATCAATAATATCATTGCCGGCATCCTTTATACCCATAGCCATCGGGAGGTCCGCTTCCTGATGATCGATCCCAAACGACTGGAGCTACCAGTCTACAATCCAATCCCCCATTTATTGAGGAAGGTTGTCGTCGATCCCAAGGATGCGGTCGATGAACTCTCCCGAATCGTCGATCTGATGGATGTCCGCTACCGCGCCTTTGCCCGGATTGGGGTGAGGGACATCGAAGATTACAACCGGATGGCAAAGAAGAGCGGTTCCCAACCAAAACCCTATATCCTGATCATTGTCGATGAGCTGGCCGATCTGATGATGACCGCACCGAGCGAGATTGAGGAGCGGATTACCAGACTGGCCCAGATGTCTCGGGCGGTTGGCATTCACCTCCTCCTTGCCACCCAACGGCCTTCGGTCGATGTCATTACCGGGATCATCAAGGCCAACTTTCCCTGCCGGATCGCATTCCAGGTTGCCTCCAAGACCGACTCCAGGACGATCCTCGATATGAATGGTGCCGAGACCCTCCTCGGCAAAGGCGATATGCTCTTCCTCCCGCCGGGGACCGGTCTACCAATCCGCCTCCACGGCGGCTATATCTCATCCCAGGAGATAAGAGGGATCAGGGACCTGGTCGCCTACCACTATCTGAAGAATCTCTTCCCGGTCAAGGAGATCGATCGGTATTTCCACCAGATATCAGATGAGGGGTTATGGGACCCCCTCTTCGACCCAAGCGGAGTTGGTGCTGATGAGAAGAGAAAGGCACTCGCCAACCTCCTCTCCGAGGATGATATTAATGAGATCATCAATCAAGGTTATTACCCACTCCTTGAGGAGTATGAGGAGATTGAGGAACTGTCTGAAGAGGAAGGGGAGATCGGTGAGGTTGACCCGCTCTTCTTTGAAGCCGCCAGGCTGGTCTTCCGCCATAAACTCGCCTCGGTCTCGCTTCTTCAGAGGCGGCTCAATGTCGGTTATGCCCGGGCGGGTAGGATCATCGATCAGCTTGAGAAGGCCGGTATTGTTGGCCCTTTTGTTGGTAGTAAGTCCCGGGATGTCTTGATCGAGGATGATACCAGGCTGGAGGAGGTTCTGGATCGGTTCCGAAAAAGGTGACAAGAAAATATCTTCTTATTCTCTTCATCCTTTTTGGTTGTAGCAAAAAGGAAATCTCCCCACCGATCGAGAAGAGGAGCTACATCCTCAAATCCGGCGACAATCTCGAGCTGGCCCTGAAGGGTCTCGGGATCAAGAATCCGCTCCGTTTCCGTCTACTAAGGATCGCCATAGAGGGCGGCTTTCCCGTCAAGCAGTGCCGGGTCGGTGACACCATCTCCAGCTATCTCCAAGGCGACTCCTTGGTGAAGATTGTCTACCGGAGGGGGATAAAGTTTACCTATCTCCTCGATGAGAATGGTCTGGCCATGGGTTACCACCATATTCGGTACCGGGACGAGCTCATTACCGGGAAGATTACCTCAAACCTCTACGAGTCGATGCTCAAGATCGGTGAGTCTCCTGAATTGGTGGTCGATTTTGCCTCAATCTTTGCCTGGCAGATCGACTTCTTCACCGAAACCAGGACTGGGGATAGCTTCACCGTCTTCTTAAGACGGGAATATGTCGACTCGATACCGATCGGATATCAAGCGATCGAATACCTCCACTACGGGGGCGAGATCGGGAACTTCTCCGCCTTTCGTTACCAGACCTCAGATGGTAAGATCGGTTATTATACCAAAGACGGTTCTTCGCTAAAGAAGCTCTTCCTTAAGGCCCCGCTATCTTTTGCCCGGATCTCATCCTACTTCTCCCATTCCCGATTCCATCCGATTCTGAAGATCCGTCGTCCCCACTGGGGGGTCGATTATGTTGCACCAAGGGGAACACCGGTCTCGGCCCTCGGTGATGGAGTGGTCACCTTTGCTGGCTGGAAGGGACAGTATGGCAAGTTGGTTGAGATCCGCCATCCCAAAGGTTATCGGACCCGCTACGGCCATCTCTCCCGGATCAGAAAGGGGATTAGAAGGGGGAGGAGGGTGCAACAGGGGGAGGTAATCGGCTATGTTGGGGCGACCGGTCTTGCCACTGGACCCCACCTCCACTTTGAGATCCGTTATCATGGCCGACCGATCAACCCGCTCAAGCTGAAGGTCCCCCGATCGCCGGGATTGAAGAAGAAAGAGCTACCTACTTTTCGGGCCCATGTCGATTCCATCCTCAGAAGGATCGCAGATCTCCAAGCCGCCGTCGAACATGGGGATAGAGGATAACCGTCTCCTCCTCTAAATTCTGGGAAAGATAAGGGTCGATCTTGGCCAGCCTCTTCTTCAATTTGAAGACCTCCGATGGTTTAGAGAATGAAACCATCACCGCGGCATGACAGCTGATCCCATGGGAGATGAGGTGGCTGAGTC
>QNBE01000062.1 GCA_003645615.1 Caldifarciminota bacterium | reverse complement strand
CTGCTCGCCAATGGATCTAAAGAGGATCGAAAGGGCGATCGTTGAGATCCTCATCGCCATCGGTGAGGATCCTACTCGGGAAGGTCTGAAACAGACGCCGAGACGTATTGCCCGTCTTTATAAAGAGATCTTCTCAGGAATAAATACCGATCCGAAAAAGGTGATGAAGGTCTATCGGGTTAAGAATCAGGAGGAGATGATCATCATCAAGGACATCCCATTCTACTCGATGTGTGAGCACCATCTCCTCCCCTTCTTTGGTAAGGCCCATATCGTCTATATCCCAAAAAAGAATCGAATCACCGGCTTTTCTAACCTGGTTCAGGTCGTAGAGACCTTAGCCCGTCGACCCCAGATTCAGGAACGGCTCACCTCTCAGATTGCCGATCTGATCATGGCTCGTCTCCAGCCGATGGGGCTCTTAGTTGTAATCGAAGCGGAACAGCTCTGTCTCTCCATGACCGGGGTGAAGAAACCGGGACATCTCACGGTTACTTCGGCGATCCGGGGGGTGATGAGACATCCCGCAACCAGAAATGAGGCCCTATCTCTCCTTAAGAAGGAGAGGAAGGATTGATCTGGCGCGGAAATGGTTTCAAATTCGACCTGACCGATCGGGTCTTGGTGATGGGGATCATCAACCTCTCGCCCGACTCATTCTATCAAAATTCCTATTATGCTCCGGATCGGATAATTGAGGTTGCGCTCCAGATGGAAGAAGACGGCGCCGATATCATCGATATCGGTGCCCAGTCAACCCGCCCGGGAGCAGATGAGATACCGATTGAAGAGGAAAAGCGGCGGATTCGTGCCGTTTTACCTCGACTCGCTGAGATGGTCTCAATTCCCATCTCGGTTGACACCTATCGTGCCCGGATCGCCGAGTATGCCTTAAATCATGGTGCCAAGATTATTAATGATATCTCGGCATTAAGATTTGACCAGAAGATGGTTACCGTGGTCAAAAAATATGACTGCGGGATCGTGATCATGCACATCAGGGGGAAGCCCAAGGATATGCAAAAGAACCCCGAGTATCGGGATGTGGTGAGGGAAGTTTATACTCATCTAAGGTCGAGACTCGATTACCTCAGATCTGCTGGGATTGATTTGAATCGGGTCGTAATCGATCCCGGTCTTGGTTTCGGCAAGAGGCTCGAACATAACTATATCCTGATCCGTAATCTCACCACCTTCTCTGATCTTGGTCGTCCAATTCTGGTCGGAATATCGCGCAAGTCCTTCACCGGTGTCCCTCTGAATATCCCACCCCAAGAGAGGCTTGCCACCTCCATTGCGCTGGAAACAATTGCGATCATGAATGGAGCAAAGATACTAAGGGTCCACGATGTCAAAGAGGTCAACCGGGTGGTAAGGATAATCAAGGAGTTCACAAGGTGTCAATCCTCGGTGTAATCCCAATTCGTCCGATCGATATCTTTGACATCCTGATCATAAGCTTTTTTACCTATCTTTTCCTCCGTTTCATTCGGGGGACCCGGGCGACATCAATCCTCATCGGTTTACTTGTCTTCATCCTTCTATCCCTGATCGGGAGGTGGCTGGACCTGAAAGGGTTCAACCTCATCATCGATTCGGTGCGGGCGGTCTGGGTCGTTGCATTCGTCATCGTCTTCCAGCCCGAAATCAGAAATGCCTTGGCCCGGATCGGAAGACAGCGATTCGGCCGTTTCTTTTTGAAATATGAAGAAAGTCCTCTGATCAAAGAATTGACCGAGAGTGCACTCTATCTCGCTGAGCGTAAGTATGGTGCCCTCATCGCTATCGAGCGGAGTATTGGAATCCAGGATATCGTTGCCACTGGAACCAGGATTGGCGCCTCGGTATCAAGCCAGCTCTTAAATACTATCTTTACCCCCGAATCTCCCCTTCACGATGGTGCGGTGGTGATCCGTGGCGATCAGATCCTCGCCGCCGGCTGTGTCCTTCCGGTTAGCGACAACCCCAATCTCCTGGGCACGATTGGTATGAGACATCGGGCCGCAGTCGGCCTATCAGAACAATCGGATGCAGTAGTCATCGTCGTTTCGGAAGAGAGGGGAGCAATCTCTCTTGCGGTAAGGGGTAAGCTACTTACCAATCTCGATCGAGTTACTTTGAGGAGAAATCTTCAATCCCTCTTAAAAGGAGGCTAAGTGAAAAGACTCAAGTACTATGTCCTCATTGGACTGGGTCTCTTCATTCTGATGATCTATCTCTATACGGTCGCTCCAACCGTCTCCTTCTGGGATTGTGGTGAGTTTATTGCTACCGCCTATATTATGGGTGTTCCCCACCCCCCTGGAACCCCCTTCTTCGTCATCTTCGGCCGCTTCTGGATTCTCCTTTGGCAGGCGATCGCTTCAATCTTCCCCATTACGAAGGAAGTCGCCTTCTACATGAATCTTACCTCGGCCCTCTCTGGTGTCGCCACCTCTCTATTGGTATATATCATCGTCCTGAAGATCTTAAGACTCAAAGGACGGAATGATAGCCTCTTCGGTATTGTAGCCGCTGCCGGGGCCGCCTTAATCAATGCCTTCGCCAAGACCTTCTGGTTCAACTCAATGGAAACGGAAGTCTATACCATCTCAACCTTCTTTGCAATTACTATCGTCTGGCTCACCCTCCACTGGTATGAAGAGATGCTGAAAGGGAGGAGAAAGGATTATCTCATCCTCTTCATCTTCTATCTCATGTTTCTTGCTACTGGAATCCACCTCCTTCCCTTTCTACTCATTCTTCCCGTATATCTCTTCATCTTCTATGTCCGACCCGACCTGAGGCGGGATATCAGTTTCTGGTCGCTCGGAATCTTCCAGATTCTGCTCTTCTTTGCTCTCTTCATCTCTCCAGATCCACTCTTCAAGCCCTCCCTTTATGCTGCCGCGCTATTAGTAGTGGGAACAATATTCTACAACTTTTCCGATCCCAGACTGAAACCCTCCCAGACCTTCTTTATCCTTGGGGTCGTTCTCATCTTAATCGCGGTCTCAACCGAGTATTTTCTTTTCCTCCGATCCCACTCCCCCAATATCCGGATCAACGAGTGCTGCCCTTCCACCTGGCAGGCATTCTGGGATGTCCTCCATCGGAAGCAATATGAGCCTTTCGGCCTTATCCCCAGAAAGACGCAGCTTCAGACCGGTTACTCACTACTGCGAGGCTATTTCGAACAGATCCGCCTCTACCTTAAATACTTCTCCTGGCAGTTTACCCTCATCCCTTCTCTGATTGGAATCTGGGGATTCTTCGAATACTATGAACGAGATCGGAGGACCTTCCTCTTTCTGTTTATCATCTTCTTTATGACCTCAATTGCCCTGATGACCTATCTCAACTTGAAATTCTCCCCTTACGATCCCAATCCTTTCCATCAGCCTCGAGAGGTGAGAGATCGTGATTACTTCTTTGCTCCCGGCTTCACCTTCTTCACCATCTTCTTTGGGATCGGTGTCTTCGGTCTCCTCGGAAAGTTGACCCAGATCCTCAGAGATCATATCCCGATCAAGACTCTTGTCCCGGTGCTTACCACCGTAACCATCATCATTTCCCTCCTGCCACTAAAATTCAATTTCGCCGAGAACAATCGCCACCACCGATGGGTAGCAAAGGACTACGGCAACAATATGCTCATCTCCTGCGACGACAATTCGGTGCTCTTCACCAACGGTGATAACGACACCTTCCCACTCTGGTTTGCCCAGGAGGTCCTGGGCACCAAACGGTCGGTCATCGTCGCCAATCTCTCTTTAATAAATACCTCTTGGTATATCAAACAGCTCAAGGCCTGGGGGGCACCGATCACCTTCAGTGACTGGCAGATCGATCGCCTCCGTCCTGTCTATCTGGTCGACCAGAAGAAATTCCTCTATGTTAAGGATATCATGATCCGGCACATCATCGCCACAAATGCCGGCATTACTCTAAGTCAGGAGGACTACGCAATCCCGCAGGAGGAGTTTGCCCGGAGGTATCTGAAGGGCTACAAAGGCAGAATGAACATCTACTTTGCAACTACTGTCTCGGAGGAGAACTTTGCTGGCTTCCGACCCTATCTGAGACTTGAAGGGTTGGTCTACCGTCTGGTCGGAGATTCTGGGGTTGAGCAGATCGATGTCGAAAGGACTATCGATCTATTCTACAAAAAATACCGGTATACCGGGATCTTCTTTCCCGAAGATTTCGACTTCTTGAGAAAGGTCCTACCCGATTTTGAAACCAGGAAGAAAAATGGCGAATTTCCCGATTATCACGTCCACCGGACCAAAGACATCATCAGGCTCTTATCCAACTATGCTGCAGGAATGGCCGCGTTGGGCCACTACTACCTGAGTAGGGCGGAGAGTCTTGAAGCCCTGAATGATGAGTCTCTAAAGCCGGCGATCGATAGCTGTTATCAGAAAGTTGAGGAATTCTGGAACTTCGGCTATCTCTTCCGTCCAGAGGAAGCTTACCGATTTCTGGCCAATCTGGGTGTGATGAAGACCAGGCAGAAGGATTATGGTGCGGCCCTGCGGTATTTCCTCCAATTGGAGAAGCTGAAACCAGAGGAACCACGCTTTCTCCTCCAGATCGGTGAGGTCTACAGCATCCTTGGAGCCAAGGAGAAGGCCGAGGAGTATTTCCGTCGCGCCCTCAGACTGAATCCCAAATCACCCGACGCCTATAATGCCATGATCCGACACTATCTTTATCACGGTGACACCCTTGGGCTTAAGATGGTGATGAATGAATGGCTCCGATATCATCCCTCCGATACCAAGGCCCAGCAGTTCCTCCGCATGTTGCTGAGACCGAAATAATTACTACTTTATTATTTCACCGAGAATAATCTTTACCGAATTGAGGAGGTAAG
The DNA here is from genome assembly GCA_003645615.1 of Caldifarciminota bacterium. Lineage (GTDB taxonomy): Bacteria > Hydrothermota > Tepidihabitantia > B36-G15 > B36-G15 > B36-G15. The sequence goes on along the minus strand of QNBE01000062.1, from coordinate 8,345 downwards.
GGGCCAGTTTCGATTGATGAAACAACTCCGGTTTGAAAACAAGGAATAGTAGTGATATAATAAAAGCCCCGATGTATCCTTTTACCAGGCCAATGAGTAAACCGAGCAATCTGTCAATCATTCCGAGAAGCATAAGGTGAAGGATCTTTCGAATCATCTTGCCGATGTAAATGACCACCGCACAGCCGAGGACAAAGAGAATCAGGAAGATGACTACTTGAGGGAATCCACCTTTCACCTTAAACATCTCGGCAACCGGTCGGGTGAGGATAGTGGCGGATAGGAATCCGGCAATTATACTGAGAATTGAGAAAATCTGTTTCACCCCACCGACCATCAGACCATAACCAGCACCGATAATAATAAAAATTAGAATTAGAAAATCGAGCACCATCTATCGTTGATACTGCTCCTTCCAGCGGGCGAGAATATTGAGGGCTTCGATCGGCGAGAGGGATTCGATATCGATCCGCCTCAATTCATCGAGTAGGGCTGATTCTTCAGGGAAGAAGGTAAGTTGGAGAGACTCGGTCTTGGGTAGGTTGCGCAAGGAGAACTCCTCACCCTGGGAAATACTGTTTAGCACCTCCCGAGCTCGATCGATTACTTCCTTTGGCAGCCCAGCCAGTTGGGCAACCGAAATCCCGTAGCTCTTCGAGGAAGGACCTTCGAGGAGTCTCCTCAAGAAACCCACCTCCCCTTTGATCTCCTTCACCTCAAAGTGGTAATTCTTTATCCCCTCTTTAATCCTTGCCAACTCACAAAGCTCGTGGAAATGTGTTGCAAAGAGAGTTCTCGGCCGACCGTTGTCGATTAGGTATTCAATCACCGCCCAGGCCAATGCCAGCCCATCGTCGGAGCTGGTCCCCCTACCGATCTCATCGAGGACGATGAGACTATCCTCACTCATATTATTAATGATATTGGCGGTCTCCATCATCTCCGCCAAGAAGGTGGAGACGCCCCGGGAGATATCATCAGAGGTTCCAATCCGGGTGAAGATCTTATCCACCACACCGATCCTGGCCGATTCGGCCGGAACGAAGGACCCCATCTGGGCCATGATTGTGATTAGGGCAACCTGTCTGAGATAGGTGGATTTTCCCGACATATTGGGTCCAGTAATAATCAGGATCCGATCGTCTTCGGTAAGATCGGTATGATTGGGGACAAATCTCTCCTCGATACTCTGTTCTACTACTGGATGGCGACCTTCACGGATATGGATCTCTCCACTCTTGTCGACTACCGGGCGCGCATAGTTATAGCGGAGAGCAGAAACCGCAAAAGCAACGATGACATCAAGCTCAGCAATAGCCCGTGAGGCCTCAATCACCTGATCGATCTCTTTGGCCACATCCTTACGGAGAGTAATAAATAACTCATATTCAAGTTCGACTGATCTCCGCTCAGCAGTTGTGATTCTCTCCTCGAGCTCTTTCAATTCTGGAGTGGTAAAACGCTCGACATTGGTAAGGGTTTGGCGCCGCTGATAGTGATCTGGAACAAGATGGAGATTCGGTTTGGTCACCTCAATGTAATAGCCAAAAATGTTATTATAACCAATCCGTAGGGAGCTGATACCGGTTCTGCGCTGTTCCTCCTTCTGAAATTCCAAGATCATCCCCTTGCCGGATTGTGCGATCTCACGGAGTTGATCGAGCTCCTGACAATATCCTGGTCGGATCATCCCGCCCTCATTCATCACCACGGGAGGATTGTCGACTAAGGTCTGATTGATGAGATTAACCAGCCTATCGAACTCCTTGAGCCTTTCTCTTATCTTGATGAGATAGGAAGACTCGACCTGGAGTGAACTACGGAGGCGGGGCAAGTGACGGAGCATGTCAGCAAGAGCCTTTATCTCACGGGGGTTGGCCCGACCACATCCGATCCGAGTCGCAATCCGCTCCACATCTCTGATTTCCGAAAGTACCGCCAAGAGTTCTTCTCGAAGATAGGTCTTCTCTACTATTTCGGCAACACCATCAAGCCTCTCATTTATCATCTCGATATCGAGCAGGGGGGATAGGATCCAATTCCGGAGCAGCCTTTTTCCCATCGGGGTCAGACATTGGTTAAGCACATCATAAAGTGTTCGCCCCCCTTTTAGACCGATCGGTTCTACCAATTCCAGGTTTCTTCTGGTTACCGAATCGATATAGAGGAACTGTTTGGGATTGTATCTCCGGATTCGGGATAGTTGGGGAACGACCTCAAGCTGATTGTCAGCCAGATAGTTGAGTAGTGCGCCAGCCGCGGCGATCCCCAAGGGGAGATCTTCGATCCCGAACCCCTCCAGATTCCGGACTCGAAAATGGTCTTTAAGTTTCTGATAGGCGATGTGGTAATTGAAGTTGTGAGGATCGAGGTAGGTAACCGGAATATCGGCATTGATCTTTTCAGCGGTAACGATCTCCCGGACACCAAGACGTTTCAGCTCTTCATCCAGCTCCGATAGGATCATCTCTCCAACATAGAAAGTGCCACTGGTAATATCGGCAACGGCCATCCCTACCTTTTCATTCCGAATGGTAATCGCAGCGAGATAGTGATTCTTATCCTCATCCAGCAGTTCCGGCCTGAGGATCATGCCCGGGGTAATAACCTCAACTACCTCCCTCTTCACCAGGCCTTTCTTTTTCGGCCTTTCTACCTGCTCGCAGATTGCCACCCGGTAGCCAGCCTTCACCAATCGGGAAATATAGCTATCGGCGGCTCGACAAGGAACACCGGCTAAGGGGACTCTCCCTCCCCGACCGTGGGGACGAGAGGTGAGAATAATCCCCAACTCCTTAGATGCGATCCGGGCATCGTCGTAGAACATCTCATAGAAGTCGCCGACCCGGAAGAAGAGAATGGCATCCCGATAACGATTCTTGATCTCATAATACTGTTGCAGCAACGGGGTTAATTCCATCAGTAGGAGATCACCCTCGCCTCTTTAAATCCTAACTTCCTTAAAGAATCGGCTACCCCCATCCCCTTCTCAATTGTCCCAAAACTTCCCACCACGACCCGATAATACCTGATATCCCCAATCCGCTTCTCAACAACCCGGGCATCGAAACCAAGCTCTCTGAGCCGATGATACTGACGGAGTGCATAACGCTTGGTCTTAAAAGCGCCGGTCTGTACCATGTATCGTCCAGATGTTACCTTAGCAATGGCACGGGCCCTTCCCGCCCATCTCGTTTCCGGTAGACCGAGGATAAGATCGTTAAGTGTCTTCACGCCCTCATCATAGGAAATCTCGAGCCGAGCCAATCCCAACCAGAAGAGAATCTCCCCTTTTATTTCTGGACTCGAGACCCCGGTTGTTATTGGTTTCAATCTTTTAATCACCTTCTGATAATCACCATGGAAAAACTCATTCTTTGCCAATTCGAGTTGAGCCAAAAAATAGTATCTTCCTCGATGTCTAAATCTGGCAATCCTCTGCCAGAGATCGATCGCATCGGTGGGATCCTCCGATCGGGCAGCTTTCTGATAATAATATTCTGACGAGTCCGGATTATCGGCACTGATCGAAAAGGTTAGAATAAGAATGAGGGCCGCAGACTCTCCCAAGCACCACAATTGGGACACCTCCAAGTAAACTCGGACTGGTCCTTACCACACACGCTGCAGTGGTACCGAAATGGTTCACCCTCATCGATCAGCCGTTCCAATAGTTCCCGAGCTGGACCAGAACCGAGGTGAAGATCAAGTTCAATCAGCCGGGGCAAAAGGAGTCGAGCGCGATATTCTTTCAGTCGCTCCAGAATTGACTTCAGTTTATTATTCTCCCCTTTTTTCTGATAGATCCGGATCAGTGCCAAGCTGACCGGGATGTTATACTGATGGCGATTAAGCACCTGTTCATAGAGCCCTTCAATGTCCCCATACCGGTTGGCCTCAAAATAGGTATTCTCCAGTCGATCCTTTACGGCCATCAATAGATCTGGATATTCCCAGAGAAGCTTCTGCCATCGTCCCAGGGCGAGATCAAACCGTTTTGCCTTATGATCGAGCTCAGCCAAGGTGGCCAGAACCATAGGCGAGTTGGAACTTAGTTTATGGGCCTCTTTGAGATAATCTTCGCCCCGCTTAGGATCTCTCTCCAGAAGATCTTTACCGGCCATCAAGTAATAGATCGCCTGCCGTCTTCTATCGACTAATCGTTTACCACCCTCCTTCAGAAATTCTATCGCCTCGATAAATTGACCCTCATCTTCAAAAATCTTCAGTAGATAATCTAAGGCATCACGGTCTTTCGATTTTCTTACCAGCTCCTTGAGAATGGCAATCGCCCTCTTATGGTTTCCCATTGCCAGATAATCAAGGGCGAGGGCGAAATCGATCCTCTTTCTCATCTCTTTTGTTAGGCCGCTCCGGACGGTCAGCGACTGATGGATACGCAAGGCCTTTTCTCCATCACCTTGCTGACGCCAGAGATCGCCCAGACGGAGGTAGGCATCGATATTTTCGGAGTCGATGCGGACCGCCTCCCTCAGATACTTGATCGCCTCTTCTCTCCTCCCCGAAAGCAAACAGTTGAGAGCCTCGAGATAAGGATGATTAACCTTCCTCTTTCGGGGGAGGAAGAAGGTCAGCAGAATGAGACCAATCGCTGCAGCTCCAATTATAATCGGTATCATTCCTTCTCCTCGGCCTCCTCTTCAACAGGGAGATTACGGAGAGAGATAAGTTCCTCCTTAAGCCTTCGATTCTCCTTTTTTATCCTTCCCAGCTGATTTCGGATCCGGATTTCGTTCACCACCGCAATAACCAAGGCAAAGAAAACTCCGGCCAGAAAGGAGAGAAAAACAACAAGGAATAGGGGAAGACCGGAATAGGAGAAACCCAGGAAGCGGATGTCGACATATTGAGACCGGTTGAGGATGAGGAAGATTATAAACAGGATCATGACGATCAGCGAGAGGATCAGGGTGAATATTCTCATATCTTATTATAATCCAAAGGAGGCATCAGTAAAGGGAGGTTTCGATCTCACGGACTATATTCCGGGAGGGGTGGGGTTTTCTCAGGCGATAGAAGTTCTCGATCCGCTTTTTTAGATTATGATCGTGGAGTAGCTCCCAGACCTGAGTCTGGGCACGCTTCATATCGATGACAAAAGATGCATCATGATCGAGGAAGAACCGTTCGTTATACTGCTCCAGTCCTGGTAGAGAATTGGCGAAGACGAGCGGAATCTTGGCCACCAGGGATTCGGCGGTGGTGAGTCCTCCCGCCTTGGAGATTACCAGATCCGCTGCCATCATATAGTGATGGATATTCTCAACCAGACCGTGGGCAGAGAGTCTTGCTTTACCCCTTCCAATAAGTTTGTTTATCCTTCGCCTGGCCCAGTTGTTTCGACCGGTTAGAACGATCAGATTGATCGGAAGTGCCATCAATTTCTTTATCAATCGGATCCAGGGTCCACCAAAAATCCTCCCTCCCAAAACCAGCACCAATGGGTGATCATCCTCGACCCCAATCAGCTCCCGTGCTTTCGTCTTCGGTATCCGCTGCTCAAACACAGCTCGGACAGGTAATCCAGTTGCAACAAATTTGCCTTGAGCCCACTTCGGGATATAGACATCGTTCAAGATATCCTCATGTCCGATGAAGTAGACATCCACAGCACGATTCAGCCACATCTGATGGAGATGGTAATCGGTAATGACCACGAATAGCTTGTAGCCAAATTTCTCCTTCAATACCGAGGCGAAGTGGGTGGGGGTAAAGTGAGTGGCGATGACGGCATCAGGTTCAATCGCCTCAAAGAGTTCCTCTAAGCGATAGATAAGGATCTCATGGAGTTTGGGAATGGAATGGAATGATGCTGCTGCGAGAGAATTGTTGTTATAGAAGAAGCGAAGTAGCGGTCGGAAGTAGAGGACCGAAAGATCATAAACGGTTTGATAGATGGGACCATAGAGTGGGAAGGCCCACTCGAAGGCGTTGGCATAGTGGACATCGAACCGACCGTCTTTCTTGAGTTCGTCACGGATCGCATGGGCAGCACAGATGTGACCCGATCCAATCGGCACCGCCATAATGAGTATCCTCTTCATCACCCAAATATATCGGTTCTTTTCACCAAGTCAACTATCGAATGATGATCAAAACCGCTATTACCCAGATCAGGATGGTAAAGAGGAGGGGTCGATCCTTCACCACCGCAGCTTCCGGTGCTCCCGCTTCGGTTTTCTTATAGACGATATAGAGATATCGGAAGATGCCATAGATTACAATGGGAACGGTAAAAACGAGGTTGTTGGTTTTAAACTTGGTCACAGTTTGGGGTGAGAGGGTATAGAAGGCATAACTAACCACTGTAGCCGAGGTGACCACGGAGATCATCTGGTCCAAAAGGAGTGGGCTGTAACCGGATAGGCTCTGACGATGATCACCCGGTGTCGCCATAATGATCAACTCCTGACGCCTCTTGGCCATGATGAGGAAGAGGGCGATCAAGAAAGTACAGATGAGGAGCCACGAGGATATTTCAACCCCAATTACCAAGGCCCCACCCGCAGCTCTCAGAACATAGCCCGCAGCAACAATGAAGACATCAAGGATGATAAAATCTTTCAAGATCAGGGAGTAGAGGATCATCATGATTGTATAGGAGAGCGTGATCAGAAAAAAGTAGCCATCAAGTAGGGAGGCAATAATATTTCCTACTATAATAAGGATAATCCCTAAACTTAGTGCCAGGTTTTTTCCCACCTCACCACTTGCGATCGGGCGGAATCGTTTCTTGGGGTGGAGCCGATCGCGGTTTAGATCGAGCAGATCATTTATGATATAGACACCACTGGTAAGGAGAGAAAACCCGAGAAAGGCGAAGATGACGGTAATGAGCTCATTACGATAGATATAATGACGAGAGAAGATGATTCCAGCAAAGAGGAAGAGATTCTTTATCCACTGGTTTATTCGTAAGAGTCTTGGAATCAGAATCTTGTCACCCCAGAAAAATTGAAGTCTCTGATCCTTAAACTCACTGCAAGTGTTCCCATTGCATGGCGGAAATCATAGCCTGGCCCATGGCCAATCAGTGTAAGGTCATTACCGATTCCCTCAACTTGACTCAATGCCTCAAGGATCGATTGGGTAAAACGGAAATTCTTGACCCCGCCGACGATCTCACCATTTTGGATGAGGTAGAGTCCATCTCTCGTCATCCCGGTTACGACCGTTTTGATCGGATCAACGATATTGGTGTAGTGGAATCGTGTGACCAGAAGACCCTTTTTGGTTTGTTGAACCATTCGCTCCCTCGAGACACCCCCTTTTCGGAGCGTAAGATTGAATGGAACTGGTCCATATGGATTGGGAGCAGGCAGGCCATTACCGGTCGATCGCTTCCCTTCCTTCCCGGCGGTGTAGGAGTCATGGACATAACCTACGGCAATCCCATCCTTGATCAGGGGGACTCTCTTTCTCCGCACACCTTCAAAGTCAAAAGGAAAGGCGAAGCCCTTGGGATGATAGGGATCTTCGTAAAGGGTGATCCCAGGATCGGCGATCCTCTTACCTAATTTGTCGATCAAAAAGGACTGTTTCTCCTGGACCATCTTGGCTGAGAATCCCATCCAGCCTAAGAAGTTCAAAAGCTCGGCCACGGCATTGGGCTCCAGGATGACCTCGTATCGTCCCGGCTTCAATGATCTGGGCTTCCGACCCAGGAGTGCTTTCCGAGCTGCAGTCCGGGCGATCCTTTCCACATCAACCTCAGATACCTTTCGGGCCGCCCCATCCCCATAGCCGGTGGCATCTTCACCCATCATCACCGTATTGAAATAGACATCGGTGGCCTGAGTATAGGCCTCTATTCCGAGGCTATTGACGATGAGAATTTCACTCACCCCCGTCGAGAAAGAGCCATAGCCCGATAGACCATGCTCCTTGGCCATAGCGATTGCTCGCTTCACCTCCCGGGCCTGTTCTTTTGGGCCATAGGTGGCAGTCTGGGAATCGAAGATATCGAGTTCTTTATAGGTGGAGGGCCGTGGGAGAGAACGGAAATCGGGATCTTCTGGTTGATTCCGGGCGATTTCAACAGCATCCTCAAGGACCTTTCGGACTTCTTTCCTTTTTAGGGTGTTGGCCGATGCCACCCCAACCCTCTTGCCAATAACCACCCGGATCTGGAAGGTGGTATTTAACTCCGCAACATTTTGATGGATGATGTTGTTGGCGAATCTGGTCAGCCGGGAGAGATAGTTGATGATGAGGATTTCGGTCTGATCACCACTTGATCGTCTCATTACCTCTTGAGCGATCGACAAAAGTCTCCTCTTTCCAACCATACTCTCGATTCTAACGATGATTACCAGTCTGTCAAT
>QNBE01000061.1 GCA_003645615.1 Caldifarciminota bacterium | reverse complement strand
AGAAGGATCTCCTCTTCGAACTTGCCGAGACGAAAAGGGATAAGGAGGCAGAACTGGCCAATCTGAAGCGGATGATCGAAGATAAGAAAGAACTTCTTGCGTCAATTCGAAGCGAGAAGCGGAAAGGGATCCAGCTCGAGAGAGAATTGAAGGATGCCCAGGCCCGTCTGGAGCGACTGATTGAGGATCTCATCGCCAAGAGCAGGGTCGCCAAGATCGGACCGATGGCGAAGAATCTCACCTGGCCCTGTAAGGGAAAGGTGATCTCAAGGTTCGGCCGTGTCCGCCATCCCAAATACAACACAACCACCAGAAACAATGGGATCGACATCCGGGCGGAGAAAGGGACACCGGTCTACGCCATCACCTCGGGCACCGTCTCCTATTCTGGGCGTTTCCTCGGTTATGGGAATATTATCCTGATCGAGCATGACAATGGCTTCTACTCCCTTTACGGCCACCTGGATCGGATCATGGTCCGACTCGGTGATCGGGTCGAAAGGGGGCAGCAGATCGGGACGGTCGGTGAGACCGGATCGCTATCAGGACCGATGCTCCACTTCGAACTGAGGAAGGGTGGTAAGCCGGTTGACCCTCTGGTCTGGTTGAAATGAGATTCGAATCCATAATCGGCCAATCCCGGGCCAAGCGGATTCTGAACAATCTGTTGAAAAGGCCCTTCATCCAGAACCTGCTCTTTACCGGTCCCTCCGGGGTTGGGAAACGGACCATGGCTCTCCTCTTCGCTCAGACTCTCAACTGTCCGAATGGTGGATGCGGCCGGTGCCGGAACTGCCTCCGGATCGAACGGTTCACCTTTCCCGATCTCTTCCTCCTCGTTCCGATCTCATCGGGTGAGTCTTTGTCAGAGCGGACCCGGGACTATGCCCTGGGCAGAGTTGCCCCCTCCCTCCGCCAGAATGAGCTTATCAACATCGATCATGTGCGCGACATCATCATTGAAGCCCAACATCCTCCAGTAGAAGGGAGAAGGGTGGTGATCATTATCCACGCCCACCGGATGCGCTATGAAGCAGTGAGTGCTCTGCTCAAGGTTATTGAGGAGCAGCCTAACGACACCATCTTCATCCTCACCACCCCTCAGCTCAGCGCAATTCCGGAGACGATCCAGTCTCGCTGTCAGATCGTCCGCTTCAACTATCTCAAACCGGATGAGTTGACAACCGTGCTTAAGCAAAAAGGGATCACCACCACCACGATCATCCCGGGCAGCCCTGGAGAGACGATTCGATTCATTACCTCCAACTCCTTCGAACTCTCACGCGAGCTCTTTCTCGGATCACCCTATCCAGACCGTAAGATTCCGTCCCTGATCGATCAGCTCCGTTCCCCAACCAATGATCTGCGCGGTCTGATCCAGGATCTACTCCACTGGCACCAGCTCCTCCTCTATGCCCGTATCAATCCCGGCCTCATCGATGATCATGAGATCATCTCCAAGGCAAAAAAGGTTGCGGAAGAACGGATCACCAAATCGATCGAGAATCTGCTCCAGCTCAATCGGGCTATCGATTACCATCCCAATCGTAGGTTGTTAATCTACAAACTTTTGAGGAGCTTATGTTAATCTTTATCATTTTCCTCCAATTCAGGGAGATAGATTATCACGGTTTCACCCCCGGTGTAGAAGCCCTGGCGATGGGTGGGGTCCCGGTTGCTGCCTCACTCAGCAACCCATCCTCAGTCTATTACAATCCAGCCGGACTCTCCATCCTTCCGGGAGCAATGCTCCGATACGAACGCTACTACTTCCGTGATTGTGGCGAGGATACCGGCCGATTCCCCAACTGGACCATTGCCTTCATCTCCCCCCAGCTCTCCTTCACCTATCATCCGACTATCTCTTTCGATGAAACGACCGAGGTGGTAGATGGATCGGTATATAAGCGGGAGCACAGGAGGGTCAACCTTACCGAATTCGTCCTCACCCTCACCTCCCGGACCGGCAATGAACTCACCTACCGAGAGCACCTTTACCTCGGACTCAACTTCAAACTCTATTCCGGTAACTTCTTCGATCTTAAGGTCAAAAGGGTGGGAAACCTCTGGCAGGAACCCGAAGAGATCATCTCATCTACCCTCTCACCCGGCTTCGATCTTGGTGCTATCCTCTGGTATAATAAGCTCACCTTGGGGGCGATGGTTGAGGATGTCTACACCCGGATTGCCTGGAAGGGAGGCGATCCTTTTACGCTCAAACGGTGTTATCGGATGGCCTTGGGGGTGAGGCCGACATCGGATTTCATCCTCAGCTCCGGTTTAGAATATCGGGACCGATGGTTGATTGGGGGCGGGAGTGAACTCTTCCTCGGTTCAAGTAGAGGCGGCATCTTCCTCCGGGGTGGAATAGATTATGATCCGGATCGAAGTGATTACCACTACTCTGGTGGCCTGGGGATCTTCTCGCCCCGATTTCGACTTGATGGTAGTATCCGCTATCTCGATCCCGGGATGGTAATCGTGGTGGCCCTCACCACCACCGGGTATTAGTCGGCTCTCTGATAGAGATCGGTCTCGATCTGGCGTTCAATCCGATTTAATATCTTCAGCAACCCAGCAATGCTCTCCAAGTGACCCGGGAGTTCATTAAACATATGCTCGAGAGCCGACCGGGATAATCTGATCCCCTTCTGGATTACCCCCAGCGTTCCCCTCTCCTCAATCCGACGCCACTCCTCATCCATCATATCATGCGTTCCGGAGACGAGTCTTCCGGTCTTGGCGTAGATCAAGGTGTGGTACCAGATGAGATCCTCGTAATCATCGGCAACCTCAGCTGGAATCCCCTCCCTCTCCAGGGTCTGGATGAATCGGTGGGCAGCCTGGAAGTACTCTCGGGCCAGACGGTAGATGACGAAATCATTGGGGTTAACCTTGGGATATTCCTCATCATCCAGCTCATCGATATCGATCCCCTCCTTCTCAGCCCATTCCCGGATCATCGCTTCGGTCCTCTGGAAGATCTCCTCCAGATCTCTCGTGAATACCTCGGGATCATCCGGATCCTCACCTTTGAGGTAATGCTGAAGCAGCCTTTCCTGATCCTCCCGATAGACAGCACAGCGGTCACGCTCCGAACATCGATCGCATCGATAGTCACAATAGCTATAGGGAGGGGGTTTGAATCCCATCTATCTCAAAGATCCTTGGTAAACTCTAAGAACTTCTTGTAGGGGATGGCTGTCCAGGATTCGGCCCGAAAGGCGCCGTAGGCAAGACTGATCATCGAAACCTTTGCGGCCACCTCCTCATTCGGCGCCTCATAAATATCCATGAAATCGTAAGGACCGAGGAGAAAGTAATGGGCGATGAACTTGACTTCGGGGCAGGTCTCCTTCACCTTCTCCAGCCACTCCCGACCGAGCTGGCCCCGCTCTTTCATCCGCTGAGCCAGCTCCGGTGCCAGTTTGGTCATCAGGATAAAAGTAGGCATCATCCCTCCTTCTTCATCGAAAGGCTCTCGATCTTGGCCCGGGCCTTCTGGACCAGGGTGCCTTTAAGATAAGGGTTTAGTCTGATTACCTTCTTAAAGTATGAGAGGGCCTTCCCGGTATCCTTTCTCGCCTCATAGATCTCCCCCAGGATATAATAGCTATCATCGATCAAGCTCTTGGGCATGAGATTCTCGATTGTGGCCCGGGCGTAGTATTCAGCAGAATCGAACTCCCCTTCCCGTTTAAATCTTTCCGCCAGTCGGAAATAGGCCATCCCCCTGGCAATGACCAACCCCCCATCGAGCCCCTGGGCGATCAGATCCTCAATCAGCGCCAGGGCTTTTCCATACTCACCTTCTTCGGTATAGCATTCGATCAGCATCCGCTTAACCTTCCAGACTCGAGTCTTGACGGTCTCACTCTGAACAACGCTCAAAAGGATCGGGATCGCATAGCGGTAGTTCCTCTCCCGGTAGTAGATCTCACCGAGATACCTTATTTCAGAACCCAAATTTGGATTGGGGACAATCGCCACCAGATCGGCAAAGAGAGATTCCGCCCGCTTATAGTCATTAACCGAGATCTGCTTTTTGATCGAGGCCAGATAGACCCTGGTTATCGAATCGCGGTAAGTGGTATCAAGTTCGACAACCACTGAGAAATGGGTCTTCGCCTTGATCAGATCCCTTTTGGCCAAGGCACAGATACCGAGCAGGTATCTTGCTTCGGCGTCCGGCTTGTCCCGAAACGGAAGGAGTTCACCTTCGGCCTCACGATAGGCGAAACGGCTTATATACTCCCTCGCCCTCCTTAATCTCTGGGCACGATCGCTACAGAAGAGAAAAAGGAGAAGAAGGATGGTGAGAGGGCGCATCGATCAGAGCCTCTGGACAATCCCTCTTATCAGCCTCGAGAGCTTCGGTTCTGCCTTTTTGGCGGTCAGGACTATCTTCAGAAGATTCATCGGACCCAGAGCATCGGGGAGTCCCATATCGGTTATGACTGAGACCCCCAGGACCTTAATCCCCATATGGCGGGCCACAATAACCTCGGGGACCGTTGACATCCCCACAACATCTCCTCCAATAATCCTCAGGAACCGATATTCGGCTGCGGTCTCAAGATTGGGCCCCTGAAGGGCGACATAAACCCCGGTGTGGACAGGGATCTTGTTATCAAGGGCAACCCGCTTGGCCAAGGAAACCAGCTTCTTATCATAACAGTTATACATATCTGGAAATCTCGGACCGAGGCGATCATCATTGGGGCCACGCAGAGGGTTCTCCGGCTGGAGGTTAATATGGTCGGTGATGATCATAAGATCCCCGGCCTTGAACTGGGGGTTGAGTCCACCACAGGCATTGGAGACGATCAGGGTCCTGACTCCCAGAAACTTCATTACCCGGACTGGAAGGGTGATCTCCTTAGCGCTGTAGCCCTCATAATAGTGGAAACGGCCCTGCATCGCCACAACTTCCTTCTTCTCCAAGCGGCCGAAGAGGAGGCGTCCGGTGTGGGTCTCAACCGTCGATACTGGGAAGTTGGGAATCTGTTCATAAGGGATGGCAACACTTAGCTTTATCTCTCGGGCCAGACGGCCCAGACCGGTTCCCAGGATGATTCCAATCCTGGGCTTCATCTTGGTTTTGGTCCGGATGAACCGGACACTCTCATTGATCATCCTTCTCAGCTCACTCAACTTTCTTCTCCAGCCTCTCTAATAACCGCTGATAAGATTCCAAAAGGCCTCGAAACTCAGAAACCATCAGCAGCTTTTGATGTTTGAGCATTGCAATCTCCTCGCGGATCTTGGCCAGTTCTGATCTCGTCTCATTGAGGATCCTTTTCGCTTCGGTCTTGGCATTCTCAACGATCATCTCTGCTTCCCGCTGGGCATTCTTCTTCAGCTCATCGGTAGCCTTCTGGGTCGATGTCAATGTATCCTGGAGGATGCTCTCCATCCTCCGATAATCCTCAACCTTGGCGTCGAGGTCCTTCACCTTCTCCTTCATATTTGACCACTCCCGGAGAAGATTCTCCATCTCAGAGGCGACAAGGTCGAGGAAGGTCCTCACCTCACCGGGATCATAACCCCGGAAAGTCTTCTTAAACTCCTGCTTTCTGATCTCAATCGGTGAAATGGCCATCGCAACTCCTTTTTAGAATCATAGCCAGATCGCCATCCTCGTCAACGGTTTGGGTTCGTGGCCGGCCCAGAGCCATTTCGGCCGGAGATACCCCGGTCGTGCAGAGTGGAGGGAAGAAGAGATAACATAATCTGATCGCGACATCGTGACGCGGCTGGGATGAGAGAGAATGGAGAATTCTTAATCCATGGTGCGGGTCGACTTCTATCGAAGGCCAAAAAATTCTTATAACCGCTTGACATTACTCAAAATCTCGGTATAATATTAACAAGTATGTTACTACGAAAAGTAGTATCAAAAATGGGAAAGGAAGTCGAGGGGTTAGTAGATATCGGCTTTACGGTCAACGAAGCCAAGATTTATCTGGCCCTTCTATCAAAGAACAGCCTTACCGCTTCCGAGATTTCCGAGATTGCCCGGGTCCCCAGACCAAAGGTCTATGGGATATTAGCGAAGCTTGCAAAGATGGGGGTCTGCTCAACAAATCTTGGCAAGGTGAAGAGATATAGTATTGTCGATCCGAAGATCGGTCTTGAGAGAATGCTCAAGCACCATGAAGATGAATTGGCCAGGAAGAAAGAACTGATCTCGAATCTCTCGAGGAGTCTCAGCCGGATCTATCATCGCAATAAAGAGAAAACCGATCCGTTGGAATATATCGAAGTGATCAAGGATCGCTATCGAATCATCGCCAGATTCAATGAATTGGTAAACAAAGCCCGGTTTCAAACCCTTGTCTTCTCAAGGCCTCCATATTCCTTCAAAAGTGATGATGAGGTAAAGGCTCAGCTCGAGGTTGAGTCTGAGGTCCTTAAAAAGGGTGTTGAGTGCTGGTCGATCTATGAGATTCCAGAGGGTTCCAAAGAAAAAAAGTGGCTCTTCCGCCAGATCGATTTTGCAGTCAAGGCCGGTGAGAAAGCGAGGGTCGTCAAGAGGCTGCCGTTGAAGATGGCGATCTTTGATGAGCGGATCGTTATGATCACGCTGGAGGATCCGATCTTAAAGAGGCCCTCGATTACTACCTTGTGCATTCAACATGAGAGTCTGGCGAGGACCTTGAAGATCGTTTTTGACAAACTCTGGGAGGAAGGGAAGGACTATCATGTCCTTCTCAAATAAATAGAAGGAAGGAGGTAGAAATGAGTAATTGGAAGATCGCGATGATCTTGGTGATTGCGGTTACATCACCGATCTTTGCCCAGGATCCGGTCTGGGTGAGGATCTATGATGGCCCAGCAGGGGGGTTTGATCGGGCCTACGCCCTGGCAATTGATAATTCGGGGAATGTCTGTGTCACCGGGACAAGTGAAGGGTTAGGGCTTGATCATGATTTTGCAACAATCAAATACGACTCCCTCGGGAATGAGGTCTGGATCGCGAGATGGAATGGGCCAGGACCTGATAATCTTGGCGATCGGGCATACGACATCGGAATCGACGGTTCTGGAAATGTCTATGTAGTGGGTGAGACCGGTGATGGGGGAATTGATCAGCGAATTGCATTAGTAAAGTATGATAGAGATGGTAATGAGCTCTGGTCAAAGATCTATGACGCCACCGAGGGGGTTGGTGAAGCCTTAGCGGTTGATGGTATCGGTAATGTCTATATAACTGGTGAGATCTATGATCCTTCAACGACGTACTATGACCTGATAACCATGAAATATGATACCGATGGTAATCTCATCTGGGCCACTCGTAGCGGCACCGAATTCTACGACTGCGGCCATGATATCGTGGTTGATCGCTCAGGCAATGTCTATGTCACCGGTCAGGCTGGTGGTGCACCGTCATCAGATAATGACTATATCACGATCAAGTATGACTCACTCGGTAATGAGGTCTGGGTTAGGTTCTATGATGGACCGATCCAAGGGCATGATCTGGCGATGGCGATTGCCCTCGATGAGTCCGGAAATGTCTATGTTACCGGTGGAAGCCCTGGTCCGGGGACCGGTTGCGACTATGCAACGATCAAATATGACAACAATGGACAGGAGCTCTGGATTGCCAGATATAACAGCTCTGGAAATGGCCTTGACGATGCCAAAGCCATTGTTGTTGATGATCTCGGAAATGTCTATGTGACCGGTTATGGGGGTGCGACGGTAAAATACGATGCAGATGGCAATCAACTCTATACCAGTGAGATTGATGATGGTTGGTTTCTTGCCATGACCATCGATAGCTCTGGATATATCTACATCACCGGTAGCATCGGCGCCGATTTTGCAACGGTGAAATACGATTCCACCCTGAAGGAAAACTGGACTGCGACATACAACGGGCCAGCAAACTCAACCGATCGCGCTTTCGATATTGCAGTTGACGCTGCAGGTTATGTCTACATTACTGGGATCGCAGATTGGAGCGGTTGGTCTGCAAACTATACCACGATCAAATATTCTCAAGAGATTGGTATTAAAGAGGAGACGGTCGGCGCTCCTAAGCATGAAAAACTCATCGTTCTCCAGAATCCTGTCCGGGAAGAGATCGATCTTCTCATCCGCTCAAAAGGGCATCGAGTAACCATCAAGCTTTTTGACACTACCGGAAGGATAATCTCGAAACTCTGGGAGGGATATCTACCTTACGGTCAAAATCGGCTCTCACTTAAGGCTCCGGTCAAGAGTGGAATCTACTTCTTAATCCTTGAGGATGGTGAGGAGAGGACAGCGGAGAAGATAATCTTCCTCCCGAGGTAGTCCAATCGGCGGCGGGAGATGGCGGGATGATCTCGGTTAGATTCCAAACTATACCTCCTATATAAAAGGATTGACCCGAGAAAAATAAAATTCGAAATGACATCTCGGTGGTGTAGAAATGGCCTATAGCCGTTTTATCGGAGGGACTTCAGCTTTTTCTTGAGCCCTTCATTCTCTGGATCGAGCTCCAAGGCTCGACGGTAGACCTTCTCGGCCTTCTCAGGCTCATCCAGTTTTAGATAGACATCACCGAGATGTTCTAAGATCACCGCATCCTCAATGATCTCCTTAGCCCGGAGAAGCTCCTTTAATGCCCGCTCATACCTACCCATCTTGAAGTAGATCCAGCCGAGACTGTCGATGTAGTAGCCATTGGTGGAATCGATCTCGAGGGCACGCTCAACCAGATGGAGGGCGAGCTGGAGGCTCTCCCCCCTCTCAGCATAAGTATAGCCAACATAATTGAGCGCAACCGCATCGGTTGAGTCAAGTTCGATCACCTGCTGGAAATATTCCATCGCCTCATCATACCGTCTGAGATCATCACAGACATTGGCCAGGGTAGATATGATCTTGAGATCCTTGGGGTTCAAGGTGAAGGCATATTTTAACTCGAGATAGGCACCCTCTAAATCCCCTTCCATCGCCTTTGAGAGGCCGATGAGATAGATCCCCTGAGCCCGGTCAAATCCGTGACGGATCGCCCGATAGAAGTGACGGCGTGCCTCCTTGAATTTTCGTCCCTCCAGCATTACCAGGCCAAGGTAGAGGTGGGCATCCTCAAAGTTTGGATCAGCAGCAATTGCCGCCTTCAGGAAACCCAGGGCCTTATGATATTGCTTCCGTTCGAAGAAGATCCGGCCGATATAATAATTTGCATAGGCATCGGTGTGGTTGATCCCGACCGCAACGAGGAAATGGTCTAATGCCCGATCATAATCCTCCTTCTTATAGTAGAGATAGCCAAGCGAACGGTTCAGATCGGGATCATGAGGTGAAACCTTCAGTGCCTGTGCACCAAAACTCTCAGCGGCATCGAGACTGTCGAGCTGGATATAGAGGTCGATGACCCGCTTCAGGACCGAGAGGTTGGTGCTGTCGAGTCTCAGGAATCTTCGATAATAGCTTAGGGCTGAGTCCTTCTGGAAGAGCTGATCATGGGCGATACCGAGATGGAGATAGTAATCGGGATTCTCCTCCAGCTCGACACCACTCAGGATCTCAATCACTGCCCTGGGATGACCGAGCCGGCCCATTATTGAGGCACTCCTCAAGGCAGCCTCGGGATTGGCTTCACGGATCATCTCATAATAATTGAGGGCCTCATGCAACTTTCCCATCGACTCTAAGATCGTGGCCAGATGGAAGATAAGAAAGTCATCGCTCTTGAGCTGGAGGGCACGCTGGTAGGCCTTTACCGCCCCAATGATATCACCCTGTTTCATCCGGATATCTCCAAGGAGTTGATAGCAGTCGAAGTCCTTCCGGGGAATGGAAGCGATGACCTGATCTGCGGCCTGATAATCACCTTTCAGAAAGAAGGCCCGGGCGATATAGTAATCGATCTCATAATTTTCTGGAAAATAGGCCTTGGCCTTCTCATAGCAGTGGATCGCATCCCGATAGTTTCCGGCCTGTTCATAGCGGAAGCCCCGGCTGAAGTTGAGATAGGAGAGGTAGAGGGAGTCGGCCGAGATGGTAAGGAGGAAGATAATCAGCATCAGAAGATCACCTCGATGCCGAGGATCGACATCCGATCCGGATTCTTCAGGGGATCATCGCTATAAAGAAAGTAAGAGAGGAAGGGAACGAAGGCCCCCCGGCGGCCATAGAGGGCGAGTTCGGTCCGGATGACATGGCGCTGATAGAAATTCCGCTCCTTCCTCCGGATCGCATGGGAGGAGAATAGCAGTCCGAATCGGAACCCGGATCTGGCGATGATCGGCAGAAGAAGATCGAGTTTAATCTCATACTTATAGTCTGCCCCCCAGTTGGTCCAGGCATAGATCGAGGGAAACTGGGGATAGGATCCAATCATGAGTCGCCAGAGCGGACGGGAGTTATGATCACGGCCACGGTTCCGGAGATGGAATGCAGCGGGCTCAAGAAGGAGCCGGAATCGGTTGAAGACCGGGGTGCCGGGGTTCTCAACATCGATATCGTGGATACAGTCGTGGACAATACAAGCGGTGAGGATGAGATCGCCGATATCGAAGGTGAACCCTGGGGTAAGGTAGTAGTGGACCAGTCTGGGATCGAGGGAGATCGCCTTATCCGGCTGTTTACCCATATAGAGCTCATTACGATAGTCGATGAAGAAACGGAGCGCCTTGAACTGGAAGAGGTCACAGTAGACCTCAACCGCAGCATCAGAATTGTAGAGGGAATCATCCGGAATGTATTTGGCGATATAGCCCCGACCATGGGTCTCAACCAGAAGGGAGAAGAGAAGGATCAGCATCTCTTCCCCACCAGCCGGTAACCATCCCCCGAGGTTATCTCCACCTCAACCAGTTCACCGATCCGGCCTTCGACCTTAACGACCGAATCGACCCCAGGGGCATCGAACTCCCGCCGGCCCCGGCCCTTTTGATCGATCAGAACCTTCACCTTCCGCCCGATAAATGAACGGTTGAACCGATCGGTCAGGGTAGCCCCGATCTTGCCGAGATGATCGAAACGTTCATCAACGATCTGCTTTTCCACCCGATCGGGGAGCGAGAAGGCGGGTGTTCCCGGCTCGGGTGAGAACCGGAAGATCCCCAGATGGGCAAAGCCGATCTCCTCAACAAACTGGCAGAGCTCGAGAAAATCGGAATCAGTCTCACCAGGGAATCCGACCATCGCCGTGGTGCGGAGGGCGACACCAAGCTCTTTAAGTTGAGAGAATAGTTTAACCAAATAAGATTTTCTAACCTTTCTTCCCATCTTTTTTAATATTTTATCTGAGGCGTGCTGGATCGGGATGTCGAGATAGTTGCAAACCCTGGAGTCCTGGAGGAGCTCGATCAGTCTGGGATCGAAGTGGGCGGGATGGAGATACATAAGCCGGAGCCATTCGAACCCCCTGACTTTTAGCAGCTCCTGGATCAGCTCGGGTAGGAGTGATCTCCCTTCCAGATCTTGGCCATAATAGCCGGTATCCTGACCGACAAGGATCAGCTCCTTTATCCCCAATCGGCTGAGTGCTTGGGCTTCTGCCACCACTTCCTCGATCGGAAAACTCCGATAAGGGCCGCGGATATCGGGGATGGTGCAGTATCGGCACCGGTTGTCGCAGCCATCCGAGATCATGAGATAGGCATAGGGGAAGGTGGTGATGAAGCGGGGATGGGAAGCGGGTCGTCTGATACCGATGATCTCGGGGAGTCGACCTTCCCCCTTCAGGGTGAGGAGGTGGTCGATCCCGGGATACCAGGCCTTAAGCTGATCCTGAAATCGGTTGACCAGACATCCGGTAACTATGATCTGACGCCCATTCTTGGACTTGAGGAGACGCTCGATCCACTCCTTCGACTCCGCTATTGCATCCTCAATGAAACCGCAGGTCTTCAGGACGACGATGTCGGCAGAATCGGGATCAACAATCTCAACCTTTTCAACGAGGGCGCCGAGCAGCCTTTCGGTCTCGACCAGATTCTTGGGACAGCCGAGGGTGATGAAGGAGACCTTCATATCCGGACTAACTTGGCTCGTCCCAGCGCCACGATCTGATCATCGGCAAAGAGCTCCCCCTCGGTAAAGATAACCTTCCCCCTCATCCCGGTTATCCTCCCCTTCCCGACCAGGCTGGAACCGACCGGGGTCGGATTCTTAAACCGGACCGTGATCTCAGCGGTCACGGTATCGATCCCTTTCAGACTGGCTGCCCAGACCATCACCTCATCAAGGAGGGTGCAGACGATCCCCCCATGGATGAGATCGGACCAGCCCTGATACTCCCGGGGGAGGGTGGTCTGGAAGTAGCTTCCACCATCACGCTCCTCAATCTTCAACCGGAGGCCGATCGGATTTTCTCCCCCACAGGCAAAGCAGTAGTTGTCCGTGCTCCTTCTCATTGCTCGATCACCTCAACATCCTTGGGTAGTTTCAACCGGAAGATCTTATCCGAGATTGGGCGGTTGAGGCTGAAGCGGTTGAAGTCGAACTTCGACTCATTCCCAAAGGGATCGATTGTGGTCACCCCCTTGATCAGATAGGACTTTGAGATTACCAGGATCATCTTCCTGATCCCCTCATCCTCACTCTTGGGGAGGAATTCGATCTCATAGGGTGGAGTCGCCTTGATCAACCGGTAGTTGAACCTCTCCCGGCAGTCGCGGATCAGGCTCTTAAGATCGAAGAACTCCTTTCTTATCTTTGTCTTCAGGACCTTGCCCTCCTTGGGAAAGTAATTCCAGAGATATTCCCCATCGATGAGATCGATCCGATCCTCAGCCCCTTCGATCTCAATCCTCATCTTATTGGGGGCCTTATAGGCGACCCGACCGATATAGCGCTTGCAGGTTCCCTCTTCACTGTCACAGTAGGTCTGGACAAACTCAACATAGTAACTTCTGAGATTGACATAGTGCTCCTCAGTCTTTGTGAGGATGGTATCGACATCGACCAGAAATAAAATCAATGCAATCATGGCCAGCAGAGCTGGCGAGCGGACTTGAACCGCTAACCTGCGCATTACGAATGCGCTGCTCTACCATTGAGCTACGCCAGCAACCATCCTCCATTGTAGGCCAGAAAGATCCGATGTCAACGATTGTCGTTGCAACTTTTATCTCAAGGGCCGGGCCACAGCCCGGCCCTCAATCTGAGCTACCTCACCACCACCAGCTTCTCCCTCCCCTCATTTCCTTCCGGTCACCTTGATGACTTTTTTTGGTTTAATCTTCAGGCCTTTTAGGACAATGAAATATATTCCATTGGGT
>QNBE01000060.1 GCA_003645615.1 Caldifarciminota bacterium | reverse complement strand
CCGATGGTCCGGATCCGGACCATCGGATCCTTGTGGGTAAGCCCACCGATCAGGACCTCCTCTTTCCCCCTCCCCATCCGGAATAAGGCCTCGGCCGCAATGAGATCGAGCGGCCAGATCCCCTCATCGACGATCTCCCCAAGGAACTGGATACTGCTGGTATCCCTTATGATCCCGAGCCCTCTTATCGCCTCCTCCCAGATGGTGGGATCCTTTACCGCCATCTCCTTCTTTAACTGCTCACTCGCCCACCGATCGCCCAGGAGTCCAAGCCCGATCGCTGCCGCAATCCTCACCTCCGGCTCCTTCCTCCTCCGCAGCCTTTTAAGATATGGGATCGCACGCTTCAACTTCATCCTGCCACAGTAGTGGCAGGCAGCAACGATGATCGGGACCGATTTACCGCTGAGCATCTTCACAATCCCGGGCTCAACGATCCCGATTCTGGCCATCGCCTCGATCACCAGCCTCCGCACCAAGGGCGATCGGTGCTCGAGCAACGGTCTCAGGTATCGGCCATTGATGGTGTCCGGAATCCGGGCAAACTTGTTGACCGCAATCGCCACCAGCTCGTCATCATCGGAACGGAGGAACTGGATCAGGAGATCCTTGGCCTTACTATCCCCGAGCCTGGTCAGGGCACCGGCAGCATTCACCCGCACCTTCTCTGACTCATCCTTGAGACCCTCCTCGAGGACCGACCTCGCCTTAACCTTGGGATCGACCCGACAGGCGAGGATGGTAAGAATAATGATCACAACCTTTCTCATATCAACCTCTCCCGCCAGATCATCTGGTCCGGCTCCGGTCCGACCGAGATCCCGACGATCCTGACTCCAATCAGATCCTCAACCATGGCAACATACTCCTGGGCCTCCCTCGGGAGCTGATCAAACCCCTTAACCCCTGCAATCTCTCCCTCCCAGCCGGGAAGACTCCGATACTCAGGGACGAGATCATCCCGGGTCGGATCGAACTCCTCGGTCGGTCCGGAATCGGTCTGATAACCGGTCCCGATCTTTATCTCCTTAAGTCCGGAGAGAACATCGAGCTTGGTGAGGATGATCGCATCGATCCCGTTGATGATGGCTGCAAACCTGAGGGCGGGAATATCGAGCCAGCCTATGCGGCGGGGCCTTCCAGTGGTGGAACCATACTCATTACCCTTCTTCCGGAGGATCTCACCCAGCTCGCCTTCGATCTCGGTCGGAAATGGTCCCAGACCGACCCTCGTCGTATAGGCCTTGACAATCCCGATCTTGAGAAGCCGATTCGGTATCATCCCGATACTGGCCCCGATACCACCGACGATCGGGTGGGAGGAAGTAACATAGGGATAGGTTCCGAAACTGATATCAAGTAGCGTTCCCTGGGCACTCTCAAATAGGATCCGCCGATTCTGGAAACCTTTCAGGAAATAGGGATCGCTGACCGCCAAGGGTCTTAATCTCCGGCCAAACTCCATATACTCTTTTAAGATTCTTCGATCATCGAGCGGCTCACCACCATAAAGCTCAATCAGGAGGAAGTTCTTGTGGCTAATCAGATAGCGGAGCCGATCGGTATCCTCAGCGATAAGATCACCAATCCTGATCCCGATCCGGGCGAACTTATCCTCATAGCACATCCCAACCCCACGCCGGGTTGTGCCCAAGGGTTTTGCCTTACCATCCTCCCTCATCCCATCGATGGCAATATGGTGGGGGAGAATGACATGGGCAAATTTACTCACCCATACCCGATCCCGGGTGTCGATCCCGATCCCCTTCAGCGCCTCAAGTTCCTCAAACAGCCTCCGCGGATCGACCACACAGCCAGAGGCGATCAGGTTCTGGACCTCGGGGTGGAGGACACCTGAGGGGAGCTGGTGGAAGATGATCTTCCGATCACCCCGATGGACGGTATGGCCGGCATTGGGACCCCCCTGATAGCGGACGACGAGATCGAAACCCGGAGCAAGGATGTCGATTATCTTCCCCTTCCCCTCATCACCCCACTGGAGGCCAACGATCACAACCTTATGATCACCGCTTACCTTTCCGTCCATAACCGAGCTCCTGACGATATTTGGTCACTGTTCGACGGGAGATGACAAAACCCTCCTCAGAAAGGATCCGGGCGATCTCGGCATCGGAGAGCGGCCTCTTCCGATCCTCCTGACGGAGGAGCTCCTCGATCCGCTTCAGTATTCGACTCCGCTTCTCATCCACCTGACCGGAGATGAAAAACTTCTTTAAGGGCATGATCCCCCGGGGTGATTCGAGATACTTACCCGATACCGCCCGGCTGATGGTGGAGACGCTCAGGTTAAGATTCTCGGCGACATATCTCATGGTCAGGGGCTTGATGAAATCCTCCCCCTTGAGAAAATACTCCTTCTGGGTCTCGACCAGAAGCTGGGCCAAGCGATTGAGGGTCTGATTCCTCTCGGCGATTGCAACCAGCAGATTTTTTGCCGCCCGGAGTTTCTCCCGGGCAAACCTCACCTCTTCCTTGGTGAAGGCATTGGGCGCTTTGATGATGTCGATTAGCTCACGGCGGAGCCTCACTCTCGGGATCGGATCATCATTGTGAAATCCGATCAGGTCATCACCATGCCAGGTGACGATGATATCCGGGATCACATACTGGGGGAGATCCTTGGAATATTTAAGCCCTGGTTTGGGATGATATTTGGAGAGCTTCTTCAGGATCTCAGGATCGACCTCCTCTCCGGAGAGGCTGTTCAGGGCCTGATACTCTGGTGAGTCTGGACCATAACCATCGGCCTCGAGCTGGGCCTTGAGGGCCTCGATTGAGTTGTAAGAGAAACAGCCCACCGGATCGAGCTGCTTCAACCTCGCCCGAATCTCGGCCACCAATCTGGTCTCGACTCCGAGTTTGGCGGCAAGCTCCTCCTCAGGGGTATGGAGCATGCCCTCATGATCGAGATCGTATAAGAGGGCCAGAGCGATCCTCAACTCCTCACCCCTGAACCTTGCCCTAATCTGCCGATCTAAGTGGCTGAAGATATTCTCCGGTGGAGCGGGGACATTCTCGAAGATGTTGGTCTCCTCCTCCCTGCTCTCGGGAAGATAGAGATCGAGCTCGCCAAAGATATCCTCGATCTCCTCTCCGGTCTCCTCTTCACTCTCGGCCTCGATCTCCTCCAAGGCGGGATTGGTCTGGATCTCCTGCTTGAGTGTCTGGACCAGATCGAGGATTGGTAGCTGGAGGACGGTAAGATAGTGGATCAGCCTCGGGGTAAGGATGAGCTGGAGTTCACCCTTCAGTTCGCTTCTCATATCCGGAACTTCTCACCGAGATAGAGCTCCCTGGCCCTGGGATCAGATATCAGCTCCTTGGCGGTGCCGGAGATGAGGACCTTCGAGTCATAGATGATGTAGGCCCGATCGGTGATCTCTAAGGTCTCCCGGACATTGTGGTCGGAGATGAGGATCCCGAGTCCTTCCTGACTGAGCGACTTGATTATCTCCTGGAGATCGGCACGGGCGATGGGGTCGATTCCGGTGAATGGCTCATCGAGAAGGAGATACTTGGGTGAGGTGGCAAGGGCCCGGGCAATCTCAACCCGCCGCCTCTCACCGCCGGAGAGGGTGTAGCCGATCCGATCCTGGAGATGTTCGATCTTCAGCTTCTTGAGATAACTGAGGGCAAGATCATCGATCTTCTCTTTCGGTTTGCCCAGTAGTTCCAGAATCGCCTTCAGATTCTCAAAGACGGTGAGCTTGCGAAAGATTGATGGCTCCTGGGCAAGGAAGTTTATCCCGAGAGTGGCCCGTTTCCAGATCGGATAGCTGGTGATGTCCTCACCATCGAGGGTGATCCGACCAGAACTGACCGGGATGAGACCCATCACCATGTAGAAGGTTGTCGTCTTACCAGCGCCATTCGGACCGAGGAGACCGACGATCTCCCCCGGTCCCACCTCAATATCGATCTTATCAACCACGCACCGCTTACCATAGTATTTGGTCAACCCCTCAGTCTTCAACATTACGCCAGGTCGTTACCCCCCACGGGTTTCCCTCGGCCTCAGCCTTAATGATCGAGCCATGAGAGAAGAAGAGCCTGAGCTTCCCACAGTTGAGCCGATCGATCCGATCCCCATCCTCCCGTTTCACCTTCGCATTGGTAATCACCATCGATTCGATCTCACGATCCCCGATCCAGAAGGAACCCGAATCTCCAGTCACCCTATCGGTAGTCGTTGCAATCTCAAGGTTGAAGAGTCTCCCCCGCTCATCACGATTATAGTAACGGAGGAGATCACACCGGATGGAAAGATCCTGATCCCTGATCCGGACCGAGTCGACCAGCCGGAGTTCATCGCCACTCCGGTAGTAGAGGATCGTTTCTGCCTCGGCCACGATCGGACCGGCAGTATCACGAAGGATCTCTAAGGTTGGATTACCAACCGTCCTGCCGATACCGGAATTTAGGTTATAGACAAACTCCCGACCGTAGAGGAGAAGATCGTTAACGGTATCGGAGATGACCACCGAATCATAGCCATGGATCTGATCGAGGTCAGGATCGTAACGCAGGCTCTCCGATTGGACGGTGAGGGAGCTCTCCTTAAGGGTCGAATGATAAAAAACCCCTACCCCGGTGTTGATCTGATAATAGAGGCTCTCCGCAGTAATCGTTGTTGTTGACTCTTCAAGCTGGACATGATTGTAAAGCCGGGCGATCTCATCTCCGATGATCGTGGCCTGATCGCAGGTGATCCTGAGCCCCTCCCGTTGAAAGGTGACATCGCCAATCAATCGAACGATCCTCTTCCCCTCTTCACTCACAATCTCCACCTTCTCCGAGGCGGTAAAGGGGAGAAGCAATGGCAGGATGATGATCATCGCTCCGGCTCCAGAGGTGTCATTCCCTTAATTTTACCCCCGATCTCGATTCGGGTCAAATCCGGAGTGGTCACCAGACCTATCCCCGAGATTTCGGTCCCATCCGGTCGCCGGATCCAGACCGGGCTCCCTGTCCGGATCAGTGTCGACTCGTTCTTAAAGAAGAGCGAGTCGGTGTGGAGAGAGGAACTATCGATGGTCACCGCCTCAACCCCACCGCAGGCGACCATATCATGAGTCTTATTATCCAGCCTCCCCTCGGGAGCAACAATTGTTGCGGTTGTCTCCCCTTTCTCGCTGAAGAACAATAGCCTCAGGTTGTGAACCAGAATATACTTATCATAGACATAAGCCGAGTCTCCGTAGAGAATCCAGCTCTTCCTTCCCTCTCTGGTCTCGATCATCTTAAAGTCATGGATCAACTGTTTGTAGGGGAGCTGCCCGCCTTTCTCCCCGCCCTCCTGGGTGCAGGCGAGAAAAAGGCTAATTATGAGCAAGATAGAACCACGCATAGTGTTCCGGATAGGACCTGACAAGCTGATGGAAATCAACCCCGCTCAGGAGATAAATCCGGTTGCGGTGCGGAACGACCGCACCCTTTTTCACTTCCACCCCGAAGAGGGTGGCCAGCCGCCGAGCATTCTCCCATCTTGAGGTGAGCGAGTCACCATCAACCATCATCCCGATCATACCACCCGATCTTAGAAAATCCCGGATCTTGAGAAGTTCATCCGGATAGAATGTCTCAACCCCGAGTCGTCTGCGGAAATTCCTCAACCAGTGATGGAGGTCACCATCATATCTCCGGGCAATGACCCCGAAACGGACCTTCTGGGCCAGGGCATTGCCAATCAGTTCCCAGGGTCCGAAGTGGACGGAGACTCCGATGGTTCCGGCAAAATCACCGCCGTTTACCACCACCGGCCGGGGTCGACTCATCAGTGCCAGATTGCGACCGAACCGATAGGCGATCCTCAAACCCAGTCGAGCCGGAAGGCCGGAATACTTCAGCCTCCTTATCATTATCCGTCGCCGATGGGTTAGGAGATAATAGAGGGAGATGGTAAGGCCAACTGCGAAGCTGACCGCAAGGAAATCTGGTAGCCGGACCAGAAGCTCAAGAATGAGCCTTACCAGGATGACCCTTGGCCTTTTCAATCGCATTCTTAACAAAATGGAAGAAGATCGGATGGGGTCTTAAGGGGCGGGATTTGAACTCAGGATGAAACTGGGTGCCGATGAAGAAGGGATGATCCTTCAGCTCGATAATCTCGACCAGATTCCGATCCGGATTGATCCCGGAGAAGACCATGCCCGCCTGGGCCAGGGTATCCCGATACTCATTATTCACCTCATACCGGTGGCGGTGGCGTTCATGGATCAACTCCTGACCATAACATCGCCAGGCCAGACTGCCAGGGGTGATCCGGCAGGGCCAGGCCCCGAGTCTCATCGTCCCACCATAACGCTTCAGATCTCGCTGTTCCGGCATGAAATCGATGACCGGATACCGGGTCTCGGGATCGAACTCGGCTGAGTTGGCATCCTCAAGACCACAGACATGGCGGGCAAATTCGATCACCGCACACTGGAGGCCGAGACAGATGCCAAAGAAAGGGATCTGTTTTCTGCGGGCATACTCGATGACCGCAATCTTCCCCTCGATACCCCTCACACCAAAACCGCCCGGGACCAGGATGCCGCTCGATCCCTTCAGATCCTGATCGAGATCGGTGATCTCATCGGTCTCGATCCAGTTGATCTTAAGCCTAACCCCATTGGCGGTGGCGGCATGGTGGAGGGCCTCGATGATGCTCTTATAGGCATCCCTCAGATTGACATACTTGCCACAGACCGCAATATTCACCTCCTCCTTGGCATTATTGGCCCGCTCGACAAATCTCCGCCACTCACTCAGATCCGGATCGTGGCACTCGATCTTGAGCCTACGGACAATAAGATCGTCAAGATGCTGCTCATGGAAGACGAGCGGAATCTCATAGATATTATCGACATCGACCGCATCAATAACCTGCTCATAAGGGACATTACAGAAGAGCGAGATCTTCTCCTTGGCTGATCGGGGAAGCCGGGATTCAGAACGGCAGAGGATAAAATCGGGCTGGATCCCGATCGCCCTCAGTTCCCGGACCGAGTGCTGGGTCGGCTTGGTCTTAAACTCCCGGGCTGCCTTGATATAAGGGATCAGTGTGAGATGAACATAGATCACATTCTCCCGGCCCGCCTCAAGACCGAACTGGCGAATCGCCTCCAGAAAAGGAAGCCCCTCAATATCTCCCACCGTCCCCCCGATCTCGGTGATCACGACATCAACCCCATCACGATTGGCCAGCCGCCAGACCCTCTCTTTGATCTCATCGGTAATATGGGGAACGACCTGGACCGTCTTACCCAGATAGTCTCCCCGCCGTTCCTTCTCAATAACTGCATTATAGATCTGACCGGCGGTAAGGTTGTTGTCCTGAGACAAAGAGACATCGATGAATCGTTCATAATGGCCAAGATCAAGATCGGTCTCCGCACCATCATCGGTAACGAACACCTCCCCATGCTGGAAAGGACTCATCGTTCCTGGATCGACATTAATATAGGGATCGAACTTCTGTAGGGTCACCTTGAGACCGCGCGATTTGAGGAGGAGCCCGATCGAAGCGGTTGCGATACCCTTACCCAGTGAGGAGAGTACTCCGCCGGTTACGAATATGAATTTGACCTGCTTCACGTGATTTATAATAATCAGCAGATGGTAGAAGTCAAGCTTACTCTTCTCCACATTGACAGAGGTGATACCGATCAATATACTAAGCCATGCCAAAGGGGCTGGTGATTATCCCCACCTATAATGAAGTGGAGAATATCGCTCAGGTAATTAAGCTCACCCTTGATCTCCCGGAGCAATTTGATATCCTGGTGGTCGATGACAACTCAACCGATGGCACCAGGGAGATCTTAGAACAGATGAGTGCTGAGAACCCCAGGATCCACACGATCTTCCGAAGCAAAAAACTCGGGCTGGGAACCGCCTATATTGTCGGATTTAAATATGCTTTTAAGCACAATTTCCAATATGTCTTTGAGATGGATGCCGATCTCTCCCACGATCCCAAGGATCTTACCCGCTTCGTTTCCGCTTTAAAAGAGCACGACTTCGTGGTTGGATCGAGGTATGTAAAAGGGGTGAGCGTCATCAACTGGCCAATGTCCCGGCTTCTCCTCTCCTATTTTGCCAACCTCTATGCCCGGTTCGTGACCGGGGTTCCAATTAAGGATCTAACTTCTGGCTTTGTCGGCTATCGGACCGAGATTCTTAAAAAGATCGATCTCGATAGGATAAAGACCGATGGCTACGGATTTCAGATTGAGATCAAATATAAGCTTTACCGTCAGGGCTTCCGTTTTTCAGAGATACCGATAATCTTCATCGAACGGAGATCCGGCCATTCTAAGATGAGCAAAGGGATCATCTGGCAGGCCTTCTGGTTAGTCTGGAAACTGGGTATCTTTGGAATCTTCTCGAAATGATTGAGGCGGTTGTGATCAATTATAACAGTGGCGAGTTGATTCTCAGGTGCTTAGAATCACTTACCCGCTATGGTATCCCATATCTCCTCATCGATAACAATTCCACCGATGGTAGTCTTGAGTCCATCAAGAGGAAATTTCCTGCTTCTCGGATTATTGAGAATCGGAAGAATCTCGGCTTTGCCAGGGCGGTAAATCAAGGGGTGAGGGCCAGCAAGGCACCATATATCCTCCTGATCAATCCTGACGCCGAACTAATCAGCGGAGTGGAATCGATTATCAGTTTTCTGAATGGTCACCAGAAGGCAGCGGTTGTGGGTGGATTGGTCCTTAACCCGGATCGGACCCGACAGCCATCCTGCCGGGGGATTCCGACCCTCTGGAATTTCCCCTTCGGGCGAACCTCAACCCTCACCAGACTCTTCCCCCAGAACCCCCTCTCTCGGAGCATGCTCCTTCCCGATTTTGATTATCGTTCCCTACAGAAGGTTCCGGCGGTATGTGGTTCATTCATGTTTATCCGCAGGAGTGTCTTCGAGGCCCTCGGGGGTATGGACGAATCATTTTTTCTCTATGTTGAAGACATCGATCTCTGTAAAAGGGTGTGGGAGGCTGGTTATGAAGTCTGGTTTCACCCTGGCTCCTCATGCATCCATTATCTTGGGGAGTCTCATCGGAACAACATTATCCGCTCCCGCATCCATCACATCCGGAGCATGCTCTATTTCTTGAAGAAGCATTATCACCCCGATCAGCTCCTCTCCACCCTTCTCTATCTCGGCGCCGGACTCTCAACGATCTACTTCATGGGGTGGTTCCCATTAAAAAGGAAGGTGAGATGGTAATCTTGGGTTTGTTTTTGACTATAAAATCGATCACCATGTTCACCAACACAAATTTCATCTACGATCTGGCCGTCTTTGGTAAGGAGTTCGCCCTGGCAACATCCGGTGGGCTCGCGATTTATGATCAGACTGAGAAGAGCTTTACCGTCCTCAACAATGGTGATGGACTACCAACCAATATCTGTTATTCGGTGGCAGTTACCCCCGATACCACCATCTGGTTGGGAACAAGAAAAGGGCTATCCCGAATCGATGAGGAAGGGATCGAAAATTATCCCTTACCGGCGATCGTCTCAGCCGATATCCGGGCCATCGTCCCCTGGGGTGATACCATCTTCCTCGGCTCCAGCAATGGGTTCCTCATTCTCGATACCAAAGGGACAGAAACCTTCGACGATGATGAGCTCACCATCATAACCCGAATTAACCACCTCGTCTCCGATCTGGTGCTTACACTTCATATCGATACGATGATCTGGGTAGGGACCGATCAGGGGATAAGCCGATTCCACCACGACCTCTCCTATGACACCTCATTCACGGTAGATGATGGACTGCCGTCGGGTCGAATTCTATCTCTCTTTGGTTCTGATTCGATCCTTGTCGGTACCGATAGTGGTCTGGCCGTAATCCGAAACGATAGCATTCGCCTCCTCTTTACTGGCGAGGAGATTTATGATCTTCTCCCCCGTGCCGACACCATCTTCTTCGCCTCCAATAAAGGCTTCGGCATCTATTATCACGGTGGTTACTGGCACCGGAATGATTCCTTATCAACTAAGGAGGTTAGAAGATTGGCATATATTGAGGGGAAGTGGTGGATCGGTCTTGGGAATGGTAAATCCCATCACCTCTGGGGCGAGGGGATTGCCTATTATGAGAGATATTGGCATCAGATCAAAAATCCCGGACCGAACTCGAACTGGATCTCGGATATCGAGATTGACGATGAAGGGACGGTCTACCTCAGCCACGGTTATCGGGACTGGATTTACTGCTGCGGTGCCAGTGCCCTCACCGCTGATAGCTCATGGCTTGACCTCAACACCCTCCTCCCCGACACCATCGGTCCCTTCCATATGACCCACCGGCTGGCCAAGGATCGGGTGGGAAAGATCTGGTTCATTCAAAACTGGGAAGGTGGCCTCATCTACTATGATCCCAGGGACAAAAAATGGGGCATCTTCGATTCTCTTAAGGCAGGGGTTCCAATTCGGGGAGCCTGGGATGCAGAATTTGATCGCGACAACAACATGATCGTCTCGATCGCTGAACCACAGGGCCTCGCATCGGCCTTGGTCGACTCCAGCTTCTCCAAGGTCACCTATCTCCCCGGAACCGATGATTTTGTCGTCGAAATCGAGGTCGATACCGGTCGTTACTGGATTGCTTACAATTTTGAAGGACTGGAGCTGATCAAACACAACGAGACCCCCTTCGAACTATCCGATGATCGGGTCTATTATCTAACCAAAAGCGAAGGCCTCCTTTCGGTTAATGGCCGTGACATCCTCACGGATGGCAAGGGCGGACTCTACTACCTCTGTAGTGATGGGCTGGTTTATGTGACCGAAAATAATGGGGTATTTGACTTCACCAACTATGATCACACCAACTCCCCTCTGGTAGAAGGTTCACATCTCTACGCCCTCACCATGGACTCCCTCAAAAGGATCTGGATCCTCTCCGATGTTGCCATCTATTGTCTCGATCCGGATCTCAACCGTTGGGATATTTTCTATTTCTCCGACCTCGGTCTTGATCTCGAGTTCCGCCCGATTGAGGAGTTTCAAAATCATGGCTTCTACTTCGACTATACCAGGGGGGTTATCTGGTTCGGCAGTATGAATGGCCTTATCAAGGCCACAGTTTCTGAGACGAGCAAGACCACCCTTGATAGGGTCATCGTCTATCCCAATCCCGACACCACCGGCCTAATCACGATCAAGAATCTTCCCGATAATGCTGCAGTGACAATCTTCTCCCTTTCCGGGCGTAAATTATTTGAGACGGATCGGATCGACCAGGTCTATAAGGCGGTGCGCTGGAAGTGGTGTGATGATGATCGGGTCCGAAGCGGTATCTATCTTGCCCTGATCAAAACCGATTCCGCTAAGAGAACAATCAAATTTGCCCTGATCCGCTGATGCACGAGTTGGCCATCACGGAATCGATCCTTGAGATCGTGCTGAAGGAGGCAAATCGGAATAGAGGAAAGCGGGTGAGGGAGATCGGCATCGTCTTAGGCCGGATGAGCAGTTTTGTTCCCGAATGTATTGAATACTACTTCGATTTCCTAAGTCGGGGGACAATAGCCGAAGGGGCCAAACTGAAGTTTACCCTCATTTCTCCGGTTATTGTCTGCCGCCACTGTGATCAGGAGATCGAGATTGAAGACCCCTTTATGGTCTGTCCGATCTGTGGCAATACCGATACCAAGCTCATCTCAGGTCGTGAGTGTTATGTTGAATATATCGAGGTGGAGGATGAAACGGATCAAGATTGACGAGGCCATCCTCAGTGCCAACGACCTGATCGCTCGGGAGAATCGGGCGATCTTTGACCGCCATCGGGCCTTGGTTCTGAATATTATCTCCGCCCCAGGGGCTGGAAAGACATCCCTCATCCGATCGACGATCGAGAAACTCTCCGATCTCAGGATCGTGGTTATCGAAGGGGATATTACCGGGAGTCTCGATGCCCAAAGGCTCGAGGACATCACCCCCCATATCCTCCAGATCAATACCGGCAGTGCCTGCCACCTCGATGCCCGGATGATCCGGTCCGCCCTCGACTATCTCCCCCCCGGTCCAATCGATCTCATCCTGATTGAGAATGTCGGAAACCTCGTCTGTCCCGCCGAGTTTAGGGTCGGTGAGGATCACAAGATCGCCCTCATCTCAACCGCCGAAGGAGATGACAAGCCACTAAAATATCCACTCCTTTTCCAGCTCGCTTCCCTCCTCCTCATCAACAAAATCGATCTTCTTCCCCACACCGACTTCAGTATCGATCGGGCAATCAGATGGGCCGGACAGATAAACCCCAAGATCGAGACGATCACCCTTTCCTGCAAGACCGGTGAAGGGCTGGAGAGATGGATCGAGTGGATCTCCCGGCATCTGAATGCTAAGGGTTAGAATAAGAGGGATCGTTCAGGGGGTCGGATTCCGACCTTTTGTCTTCCGGCTCGCCCAGGAGCTTGGACTTAAGGGTTATGTGCTCAACTCCGCCTCAGGGGTTGAGATCGAGGTTGAAGGGAGGGATGGCTCCCTTTCCGAGTTCCTCCACCGTCTTCGGGCCGAACTCCCTCCCATCGCCCGGATCGATGAACTGAAAACTACCGAACTACCGGATAAGGGCTATGAGAATTTTACCATTCGAGAGAGCAGCGGGGAAGGTGGGGGTGGATTGATCTCACCCGATCTTGCCACCTGCTCCGACTGTCTTGATGAGCTTAGGAATCCCGACGACCGCCGTCACCACTATCCCTTTATCAACTGCACCAACTGTGGACCTCGATATAGCATCATCATCAAAACCCCTTACGACCGGATCAATACCACGATGAGGATCTTCAAGATGTGTCCCGACTGTGATCGGGAATATCATAATCCCAACGATCGCCGTTTCCATGCCCAACCCAATGCCTGCCCCAGGTGCGGTCCGGAACTCATCTTTCTGGATAGGAGTATGCAACCGGTCGATGGTGATCCGATTCTACTCACCCAGACCCATCTTAAGGCGGGAAAGATTGTCGGCATCAAAGGGATTGGGGGATTCCATATTGCAGTCGATCCCAGAGTCGATGGGGCGGTTGCTGAATTAAGAAGAAGGAAGAATCGCCCCCATAAGCCATTTGCGGTTATGGTGCGGAAGGAGAACCTGAGCGAACTTGTGGAACCGGAATCGATGGAGCTATTGTCTTCGGTCCAGGCCCCGATCCTGCTCCTGAGGAAGAATCACCCCTCCCCCATCTCCCCCTTGG
>QNBE01000059.1 GCA_003645615.1 Caldifarciminota bacterium | reverse complement strand
GAGGCGATATCCTTTGTCAAGGGTTGCCTTGAGCATAGGAATAGGCGGGATGCCCGAAGAGTATTGGAAAGGGTCTCCAGAATAATCCCCCATTCTCGGGAGATCGCCGAACTGGAGGGGAAGCTAAAATAGGTGGGGACTCTCCGAACTTTATCGTGTGTATCCTATTAGCGCAGGAGCAGGACCTTTCTGGTGAACTTCTGATCCCCGGTCTCAAGCCTTACGAAGTAGACACCACATCCCACCTTCCTCCCCGAATCATCCCTCCCATCCCAGGAGATTACAGTAGAAGCAGTAGGCAGTATAAATTCTTTAACCAACCTTCCGGTGGCATCGTAGATCCTGAGGCTGACCTCATTTCTATCTTTGAAATGCCACCCTATGGTCACCCGATTTTTGAATGGATTTGGAGCGACGAAAAGGGTAGTAGTTGGCTCCTCACTTTCAGAAGAATTATTACCGGTTTCTTGGCTATACTTGATGGTCGTACAATCCCAATCCCCCGGGGCAATCCAAGAGTAACCGGTGACATAAATGTTGGAACCGTGGAGAGCGATATCATAACCTCCATCAGATAGGTTGTTTGCCCCATTGAAGGTAACTACCCAAAGTTTACTTCCCGTGGGCGAATATTTTATCGTGCAGAAGTCCCAGTAAGTGGATCCGGTGGAATCGACATCCATTTCGCCCACCACATAGATATTTCCCAAATTGTCAAGGGTGATAGCATGGGGCCAATCCAGAGTGTATCCCGGCTGATGAGGGGAGCTAAATCTGGCTATCCATTTTGTGTTCCCCTCACTGTCATACTTTATGGTTACAATATCATCTCCGGTGGTATCCCCTCTGGAATAACCGGTAACATAGCAATTGCCAAATTCGTCAACCACCAGGGCATTAGCCCGGTCTTCGCTATTGCCGGTACCGTTATACCTCGCTACCCACAACTCGTTACCAGATGGATCGTATTTTATCGTGGCGTAATCGAAATGGTTGGTTGCTGAGATGGTATCCTCATGGTAGCCGGTGATGTAAATATTCCCGGCTCCATCGATATCGATAGCTTGAGCCTTTCCTCCGCCACCCCAGCCGTGGCCGTCATAATATCGACACCAGAGGAGATTCCCAAGACTGTCGTATTTTAGCGTCCCGTAGCAGGTCCCGATCGTCCAGCCCTGGACGGTGCCGGTGACATAGACGCTCCCACTTCCATCGCAGACGAGATCGAAGGCGTAATCATCAAATCCATAGGTGGAGTCGTAATTAAACTCTCTGACCCAAATCTCATCGCCATCCGGATCATATTTGAGGGTAAACATATCCCAGTCGGTTACGAAAGAGAAATATCCACCGGTGACAAGAATATTGCCGGATTTATCCAATCCAATTGCTTTGCCACTTGCCTTCCTACCGCTCGCGGGCTTATAACACCGGCTCCAAATGATGTGGCCAAGACTATCAAATTTCATGGTGATCGCAGCGGTGTCGTATAGATATCCGGTTACATAGATGTTCTCGAGGGAATCCAAGATGACATCGTTGAATTCTGAAGGGAAGCTATCCATACGATAGACCCATCTCTCATTTCCTTGCGAGTCATATTTCAGGAGCAGAGCCTTTGGGAATTGGGGATTGATATCGTAGCTGTACCCGGCCACATAAACATTTTCGGTGGCGCCCACGGCGATAGCGGAGCCACAATCCTCGCAACTCATTGGCCCGTTATAGAAAACGACCCACTCCTGAGTCACCTGAGCGCCAATCGTCAGGGGGATAATTATTATAAAGAAATACTTCATCATGACCACCTCCTGTTATAGATTACTTAAAAATGTGTATATTTCCAATTATGAATTATTGTCTTTGAGTCCCTCCTCAGCGACTCTGCTTGGGATCCAAACCCGATATTGAAATTTTGCTAAATTTTAGGACAATTTTCATATGAAGCGTCGAATAAAGAGATTGGACCGGGAGATCGAGCGGATGGTTGTTAATATGAAGGAGCGTAATCCCACACTCACCATTGATCAAGCGCAGAAAACCCTCTTATCCAAAGGTATAAGGATCTCAACGGGAGGGGTATGGAATATCTGGAAGAGGTATAATTTGACCGGCATGAGGGGAAAAAGGAAGGGTCCCTTTAGTAAAGAGAGGGAATCGATGCTCAGAGTTGCTACTGAAAGGTGGAAAGCGGGCGACATCCGGGGCGCGGCAAGGATATTGAACAGCTCACCGCAATGCTGGGACAACGAATTGGTGGAAGAAATACCCGATCACCTGCTATCTTTGCCCCTGAGGGTGGAAAAACTTATCCGCTCCTTCTGGAAATTGGGCTATTCCGAACTTTGCCGTAAAGCGCGCGATATTAGACTGGAAGCCGAAACGCTTGGTCTTTTCTACTACGCACTGTGCGCCGGGGCTATCGAAATCTTAGCACTTGACTGGTGCGGGGCCCATGAAGAGCAGCTCGCTTTGGCACGGCGATTAAGCAAATTGCTCGGTAGAGTAAAAGGCAGAAATAGCTTCGATCCGGCCCGTAGGTTCGAGATATCGATCGGCGAGGCACAGGCATTGGCAAAATTAGGCAGGGTTAGTGAAGCGATAAGATGCATTAAGCGATGTGAGAATTTCTGCAGGCATCCCGCCAGTCCAGATTTCCTGGGCATGGTTGCCGCTTTTTACTCCAGTATCGGCTATCACAGAAAGGCAAGAAGATGGATTGAGAAAAATATCAAACTCAGCAAGGATAATTGGTATGCCTACGAAATGCTTGCAGCAAATCGGGCGATGGCGGGAGAATACGACTCAGCCTTGAAGACGCTCAGAGCTATCCCGGGTGGAAAATCTACCGTCCTCAGTTTGGTGGTGAAATCGCTATGCTTCTTGGGAAAAGCAAAGATCAGCGAGGCCTTGAATTATGCGGCTCGTTCCATTTCCCAGGCCGAGAGGAGGTCGATCCCGGTGCACCTCTGGTCGGCGACCCTAACTTCCGCATCATGCATGGCCTTCTTGGGGAAGAAAGATGAAGCGATGAGACTTCTGATGGATAGCAGTAGTAGATTTAAGAAGTTTAAGATTAAGCGGGTTTCCATTCTAATCGATATCCTCCTAAACGATGATTATTTCCCGAAGGAGGCCTTACTCATGCCCGATCTTAACCTCGCTTTACTGTTGAGAAGGGCATCAAGCTCATTAAAATTGAGTGATTATCGGAAGGCATTTAGATTTGCAGAGAGCAATAGATTGATGGGACTATTTCACCGTCTCATACCTCTATTTCCAGAACCGGTCATCTGTCTCTTAGAAAAAGGGAAGAGAACCGGCCTCCCGAGAGCGATCCTGAAATTGCCGATCTTCAACCGGGAAGTTTTAGTCTATAACATTCGATTCCTGGGTGGGCCGATCATTTACAGGAATGGGAAATACCTCAGGATCAGATTGGCACCGAAGGATGCAGCCTTCGTGATCCAGATGGCCCTCAGGGCCAATGAGCCGGGAAAGAAGATTTTGCTCGAGGACCTGTGCCACAATCTTTGGCACACTGCCAATAATCCGACCCGGAACCTCTCCCATCTTCTAATGAGGATAAAGAGAATGTTGAGGATCCCCACCCATCTCCTGGAGGTCTCCCGCTACGGTGGGGAGTCAGTATTGATTAACCGGGGATTGCACTTCATCACCGACTTTGGTGAATTTGAGCAACTCCTGGTGAGGGCTTACGCCTTTGAGCGAGTCGGGGAGTGGGATTTTGCAAAAAGAGAATTCTTGAGGGCATTCAGATTATTCCGGTCCGTTCCGCTGGAGCAGATGTATGACCGCTGGTCTGATGAGTTGCAGCGGGCAATAATGAACCGACTCGAACGCGAGGTGGCACATTTTGTCCGTCTCTGCTTACAACACAAGAATAAACGAGATGCCGGGAAGGCCTTAAAGAAGGTCGGAAGGATAATCCCTTATTCTCGGGAGATCGAGGAACTGAGGAGGGAGGTAAAATAAAGGCGGGTCAGGAGACCCGCCTGAAGGGGGTGATGAGGTGATGTCACTTCAGTAACGGCGTACCCTCCTTCTGGATTTTGCCTATCTGCTCTTCAATAGCCCGATCGATAAATCTTAAGAACTGAGCGATTATCTCCTCAATCTCCTCGTAGGTAAGAATTGCAAAAATACGGTTCCTTTCATCAATCTTGATCTTGATTGACATCAAATCTTTTCCGAAGCTAACCCGGACACTCTGGAATTTCCTCACCTCACCATCTTTTATCCGGAATAGCGTCGCCATTTCCCCCACATCACACATGTTATTTTTATAAAAAAAGTTATCAAAACGGTTATCAGATAAAAATCAGTAAAGGGATTTGATCAGGGCCTTTGTTTTGGTCGATGGTTCGCAGTTTAATTCTTTATGCAACATCTCTCTTAAATCCTCGTAGTGCTTTAAGGCCTTGGCCTTCTGACCAAGGGAGATATAATTTCTCAGCAAGAGGCGGTGAATATCCTCATTCAATCTGTCAATCTTCAAAGCCCTTACACAATAGGATACACTCTTCT
The DNA here is from genome assembly GCA_003645615.1 of Caldifarciminota bacterium. Taxonomy (GTDB): domain Bacteria; phylum Hydrothermota; class Tepidihabitantia; order B36-G15; family B36-G15; genus B36-G15. The sequence goes on along the minus strand of QNBE01000059.1, from coordinate 8,823 downwards.
CATAATCTTCTTTCCTCGCATAACTCCTCGCAAGTTCGCCCAAGACCTCGACAAATATCCGCTTTAGGGCATTGCGATAATCTTCAACCCAGGTATAATAAAGATCAGAGAGAAGGGGCCCACGGTAGAGATTATCTGCCCGCTCAAGTGATTTCTCCTTCTCCTCAATTGTGGAACTCAGCGATACATCTCTTAAGAGTCGCTCAAACTCCCAGACATCAACCCAGAGTTTGACTTCGGGGTTGAGAGTGTATCTACCATGTGTATAACGAATGACCGATTTTAATTCCGGGGCGCAGTTTCGGATCTCCCACAGTCCTGTTTTAAACATCTGATGGGCCACCGCTGGCGCACTTTCCGGCCAGACCCAGGAGGCAATCTCCTCCCAGGTAAAACCCCGTTTGGGATGGAGCAGAAAATAGGCCAGGATTGCCCTTGTGGTGCGCCTCTTCAGTTTTTTAATTAGATTGACCCCATCAACCTGAAGTTCAAAATCGCCGAGGAGCCTAACCGAAATCACCTCGGTTGTAAGGGAATATCTTCTCAAGAGATCCTTTAAGAATCCCAGCCGCTCTCCCTCCTTCACCACCGTAATCGCCAGATCCCGGAGTGGTTGAGTATGACGGATCTCCAAGGAAAGGATCCCTTCGTAGCCCTGTCTCTGGGCCAGCCGGACCATCTGAATGAAATCGCGTTTGGCCCTCTGCTTCTTGTTTAGATGCCAGAATACCGCGGCGGAGGCGAGGAGAGCAAAAAAGAGTTTTCTTTTCTTTCCCGATTGCTCCGCAAGCTTCATGAGTCCCCTTACCATTCTGGGCAACCGCTCAACATCTCCACGGGCCAAGTTGAGCAATATCAGCTCGAACTGGTAATTCACTGAGCAGGGTTTACCGCCTTTATAAATGTTCTCTCTGATCTGATCGAGTGTCTTGCTGGCGCTCTCGAAATCAGACTGGTAGCGGTAGAGGCGGGAGGTTTCCAACAATACATTTTCCTGAGCCTTTAGCCAGCCGAGTTTTGAGAGGAGCTCGAAAGATCTCATCAGGTGGTGACGTGCCCTGCTCCAGTTACCTTTCTCGATATGCAATATCCCGGAGCCACAATGCAGCGCGGCCAGCGATTGGGGATCATGGTACCCCCGGCAGAGATCCCATCCCCGCTGCAGACATTGCTCAGCCCACCGGTAGTCCCCATAATCGAGCGCGCTGCGCATTGCGTTATTGAAGACGATTCCCACCCCCCAATAATAATGATCATCAATTCTGGTTATGAGCGAACGATATCCCTCATATGATTTTTTCGCATTGTCATGGAATAGGGTAAGAATGTTGTGTTCCACCAGAAAGGACCCGTAAGGTTGATCAAGGCTGCGCATATACTGGAGGGCCTTTCTCAGGTAATTGAGGGCATTTCTCTCCTTGTTGAAACTGGTCCATGTGATACCGATCAGATTGAGGATGTGTCCCATCGTCTTCTTCTGGGTTTTTGGACAATATTTCCGGGCCAGCCTCAGTTTTTTCAGTGCCGATTTATACTCGCCCTTCCTCCACCTAATTACACCCTGCTGGAGAAAAATCTCGGCCAGGATGCCGGATTTCCTTTTTACTTTTTTTCTCAAGATTGAGACCGCTCTTTCATAAAATAGCTCTGCTTTCTCGTAGGCCCCTTCCTCCAGGCAGATATTCCCCTGCAAGGTCAAAAACCATGGCATGCGCATTATAATCTTGGAAGGGATTTGAGTGAGCCAACCCTTCAAGCGAGAGAATCCCGCCCGCCTCATCTGCTCGGGTGCAATCCTCTTTATAAGTCGCAAGGCCTCTTTGTAATCGCAACCGCTTAGATAATATTCGATCGCTTCCCGATATCGACCCTCATTCCGATAATAATCCCCGGCCTTGAGGTAAAGGGCCTTCTTTTCTCCTTCATGGAGTAGATTGAGTAGAAAGTCTCTAAAGAGGGGATGGTAGCGATACCCCTCCCTTTCGACTTTGAATAAGAAAATACATCTTCTCTCAAGCCCCTTTAGAATTGCCTTAGAATTATCAATGGCCAATATATGATCACAGACTGCGGGAGTGATTACCCTCAATATTGAGGTCGACTTCAGAAACCTCTGCACCTTTGGAGGTTCCTGCTTAACTACCTCACTTACAAAATAGTTGAACAGCGATGAGTCGAAGGAGATAGTCCCGTCGACAAGAGAGGTTAAACCTTCTCCCTTGAGATGTGCTCTCTGGAGCAAGATTTGAATTCCGGTGATCCAACCCTCTGTCATCTTATCAAGATCTTTGATCTCCCCTTCAGTCAGTGTTATCCGATACACCGATTCTAAAAAGGTCCTCAGTTCTTCTCGGGTGAAACGTAGATCATCGCGGTGTAATTCGAAAAGTTCTGTTTTGGCGCTTAAACGTGGAAGAGCGCTAAGGGGTGGATAGCTACGGGAGGATATTATGATGTGGAGATTTTGAGGAGTATGGTTGATCAGATACTCAACCACGCTATGAACCAAACTATTTTTGGGGAGATTGTGATAGTCATCGAGCACAATTAGAACCTCGTCCTTTATCTTCTCCTCGATCTCGTTTATCAGCGTTCCCACCAGGGGTTCAAAATTTCCAATCATCTCCATTCCCGAACTCATCAGTCGTCTGGTCTGATCTCCAAGATCAACCCGAACCTTTCTTAAACCGTGGATGAAGTGAGCTAAAAAACTACCTGGTTCTCCATCGTCTTTATCCAGATTATAGTAAAGAAAAGGGATATTTTGTTCCCTGAGCCACTGGCTGATCAGCGTCGTTTTACCATAGCCGGCATCGGCGATGATGAGGATCACCCGCTTGTCGATATTTTTATCCAGTTGAGAGAGAAGCCGGGGACGAGAAAGAAGCTTAGGCTTCGGATCTGGAAGAATTAGTTTCGTCTCCAGAACCAATGGAGACCAAATCTTCCTTCTCCGCTTTTTCTGGCGCTTCAGCTGGTATAACCGCTGATCAGCCACCTGGATAAGTTTAGAAGGGGTAACGCCGTCTTCCGGAAAGACCGCGATACCGATACTAAATCTTAAAGAAAGAGCGGTCCTCCCCTTGATATTAAACCTTTTCAATTCTACCCTATCTTTCAGGCGCGAAGCAACCTTATCGGCAATCACTTTACCGGCATCGGGTAAGATTACGGTAAACTCATCTCCACCGTAACGGAAACAGAGATCAACCTTCCTCGTTGATTTTTTTAGGGTACTCGCAAGACTGCGGAGGATTTTATCTCCGACCGGATGTCCAAACCGGTCGTTGATTTTTTTGAAATTATCGATGTCCACCAAGAGCAATGAGAAGCGCCTTTCGTGCCTCTTTCCTCTGGCGATGAGTCGCTTTAAAACGATCTCAAAATGGTGCCGATTGTAAAGACCGGTCAGATAATCGATTTTAGCAGAATGATGCCCCTTTGCTCTCATCACAGTTTATTTTAATCCCCGGGATAACCAATGTCAACAGAGATCGAATGCAGACATTAACAGACATCGTTACGGATGTCGATACTATAATCCCTTAGACCACCAACCTGCCCGAGCAGAGAGGGCCTTTGAATTCATCCTGTTTCATCGCTTATGGTCGGCGTAGTGAGGAGGATTGAGAAGGGGGAAGAAAAAGCAGAATGGCTATGTGGAGAAGCAAAATTGTGCTTTTCCCGTTACCATCCCAGCTGGAAGGGTGGTAACGAGGGGTGTAAACATTGCAGAGAAGACTTCTTACGGGATCTTGATCCCGAACCTCTTCACATAACGCCTGGCCTCCTCATAGCCGGCATCAAAGTGGCGGGCAAGCCCCAGTCCGGGATCATTGGTGAGGACCCTCCGGATCCGCTCCTCCATCTCCGGTGTCCCATCACAGACGACCACCTGACCGGCATGGATCGAATTTCCGATCCCGACCCCACCACCGTGATGGACCGATACCCAGGAGGCACCGGAGGCGGTATTCAGAAGGGCATTGAGGATCGGCCAGTCGGCAATGGCATCAGAGCCATCCTTCATCCCCTCGGTCTCCCGATAGGGCGATGCCACCGATCCGGTATCGAGGTGGTCACGTCCGATCACCACCGGGGCCTTCAGCTTTCCTCTCCGCACTAAGCGATTTATCTCAACCCCCATCCGGTCCCGCTCCCCATAGCCGAGCCAGAGGATCCGGGCCGGTAGCCCCTGGAAGGGGACCTTCTCCCGGGCCAGCTCGATCCATCTCCGGATGATCTCGTTCCGGCCGAAGAGGTCGAGGGCGAGCTGATCGGTGAGATAGATATCCTCCTTATCACCGGAGAGGGCGACCCAGCGGAATGGGCCCCGACCACGGCAGAAGAGGGGACGGATGAACTCACTCACAAATCCCGGGATCTTAAAGGCGTCCTTCACCCCTGCCTTCTTGGCCTGTCCCCGGATGTTGTTGCCATAGTCGAATGCCACCGCCCCTTTCCGTTTCATCTCCAGCATCGCCTCCATCTGCCGGGCCATCGACTCATAGGCCCGCTTGATATACTCCTTGGGATTCTTCCTCCTGAGGGCAAGGGCATCCTCAAGTGACATCCGACCCGGCACATAACCGTTGAGCTCATCATGGGCCGAGGTCTGATCGGTAAGGACATCGGGGATGATTCCCCGCCTGACCAGCTCGGGATGGATATCCGAGGCATTACCAACCAATCCGATCGATCGGGGGATCTTCTTCTTCACCGCCTCATCGACCAGTCGGAGCGCCTCATCGAGGTCATAGACCATATAGTCACAGAAGCCCTGGTCGAGCCTCTTCTTGATCCGCTTGGGATCAACCTCAACATCCAAGCAGACCCCTTCGTTCATCGTGATCGCCAGGGGCTGGGCACCGCTCATCCCACCCATCCCGGCGGTGAGGACAAACTTCCCCTTGAGACTCCCTTTAAAATACTTCCTTCCACACTCAGCAAGGGTCTCATAGGTCCCCTGGATAATCCCCTGGGTCCCGATATAGATCCAGGAGCCCGCGGTCATCTGGCCATACATGATGAGACCGAGGGCCTCGAGCTTGCGGAAGTAGTCCCAGTTCGCCCAGGCCGGAACGAGCAGGGAGTTGGCGATCAGGACCCTGGGGGCATGTTCAAAGGTCTTAAATATCCCCACCGGTTTTCCAGACTGGATGAGCAGGGTCTCATCATTCTCGAGCTCCTTGAGTGCAGCAACAATCCTCCGATAGCAGTCCCAGTTCCGGGCCGCCTTACCCGAGCCCCCGTAGACGATCAACTCCTCCGGACACTCGGCAACCTCGGGATCGAGGTTGTTCATGAGCATCCTCATGGCCGCTTCCTGCTGCCAGCCCTTACAGGATAGTTTTGTCCCCCTTGGGGCCCGGACCGGCCGGTAGACGAACCGCTTGATCGTTCTGGTCCTTCTCCTCATCTCACCCTCCTCACTTGATGGGAAGACCTTTCAAAAGCTGGCCACTCTCAATGACTGTGGCCAGGGACTCAACATAGCTGGTAAGCTCCCGATCCTTTCTGATAAATGGGACCTTCCGCCTCACCCTCCTTCTCACCCTCTCAATCACCGGGGATGAGGTAAGGGGCCTTAAGAATTCAATCGCCTGGAGGCCGCAGATGATCTCAATCGCCAGGATCCGGCGGAGATTTATCAAGGCATCGAGAAACTTCAATCCGCTGTTCATCCCCATGGAGACAAAGTCCTCCTGGTTGGCTGAGGTCGGTATCGATTCGACCGAAGCGGGATGGGAGAGGGTCCGGTTTTCAGCCGTCAGGGCGGCAGCGGTGAGCTGGAGGATCATCAGACCGGAGTTGAGCCCGGGATTTTCGGTGAGATTGGGAGGGAGACCGCTCAGGTTGTGATCGAGCAGCCGGGCGATCCTCCGTTCCGAGATCGATGCGAGATGGCTCACCCCGATAGTGAGGAAGTCTAAGGTGTAGGCGAGGGGTTGGCCATGGAAGTGGCCGCCGCTCAGGAAGCCCTTCTCGGGGATGAGGACCGGATTGTCGGTAACACTGTTGATCTCACGCTCGAAGATCCCCTTTGCAAACCGATAGGCCTCCCGGACCGAACCATGGACCTGGGGTATGCAGCGGAGGGAGTAGGGGTCCTGGACCTTGCCACAGCGCCGGTGGGAACGGAGGATCTGGCTCCCTTTCAGTATCTGTCGCAGGTTCCGGGCAACCTGGATCATCCCGGGATAGGGCCGGAGTCCTGTGAGCTTGGGATCGAAGCACCGGTCAGTCCCTCTCAGCCCATCGATCGATATCGCTCCGGCCAGATCGGAATGGCGGAGGAGGTTTTCCAATCGGGCAAGGCCGATCGTTCCCAGTGCGGCCATAAACTGCGTCCCATTGAGTAAGGCCAGACCTTCCTTGGGTCCGAGGCGGATCGGTCTCAATCCCGCTTTCTTTAAGGCGATCCGGCCGGGATAGATCCGGCCCTGATACTCAGCCTTCCCCTTTCCGATCATTACCGCCCCGATTGCTGCCGTCGGGGCCAGGTCGCCGGAGGCACCGACCGAACCCTGAGCAGGGACGATCGGATGGATCTTACGGTTGAGCATCCCGGCCAAGAGTTTCACCACCACCGATCTCACCCCGGAATAGCCCCTGAGCAGGGTGTTGATCCTGATCACCATTGCCGCCCGGACGATCTCGGTCGATAAGGGCCTGCCGACCCCGGCACAGTGGCTCTCAATCAGATTCTGCTGGAGGGTTGCAATCTTCTTCTCCGGGATCCGGATCCGGGCCAAGGAGCCGAAGCCGGTGTTGACCCCATAGATCGGATCCGGTCCTGAGGCGAGTCTGGTAACCTCCTGATAGATCTGGTCGAGCCTTTCCAGGGTCCCACGGCCAAAAGAGACCGCCTCCCCCCTTGCCACCCTGACGACATCTTCAATGGTAAGGGTTCGACCCAGCCTCACCATCGCAACCTCATCCCCAGCTTCAGCCTCTCCTTATCCATCTGGAGATCGAAGTTGTAGACCAAGGCGCCGACATAGGCATCGGCCATTGAGAATCCGATAAGGTAAGCGAGATAGTAGAGATACTGGTCCCGCTTATCACTGTCGCCTTCTCGATGGTTGATATAAGCATTATAGCCAAGCCCGATCTCACCTACGGCAATGATGATCCCTCTCAGATAGCGCTTGGTATAGAACTGGCCACCACCGGGTATTAAGAGTGAGTAGAGGACCGCCTTCTGGGGCGATCTGGGATAGACACTTGTGGCGGTGATAAGACTAATCATCAATATGGATGTCAAATCGTTCCTCCTTACTCGGGGTGAAGGTGAGGATGACACCGGTGACATTAAGAGAGGAGTTGGCAGCGATGAAGCGGAGGGTTCTGTGGAGGCGGTCAAACCAGAGTGGTAAATCCTTCCTCGCACCGGAGCCGGCGAGATGGAGCTTATGACCGGAGCCATAGGCCGCAATCGAATCGAGGAATCGGGCCAGCATCACCTCGCCTTTGGGAGAGAGGTGATCCCGGTCGAAGATCTCCCCGCTGGAAAACCTCCATGATTTCACATGCTCACCACCCCTCTTCACCACCTCCTCCCACATCGAGAGCTCCTTCCTCACCTCCCTCAGTTCCCGTTGCAAGGGGTTGTAGCGGGTGGTAACGAAGAAGAAGAGGAAGATGGCAAAAAGAGCCGTGATTATCCAGCCAAGAGCCTTAAACACCTTTCAACCCCCTCATATTTCTCCTCAAGCTGTTTGAGCCTTACCTTTTCCCTCTCGATCACATCGGGTGGGGCCTTTTTGAGGAACTGGGGATTCTCCAGCCTCTGTCTGAGCTTATGGATCAGGACCTCAAGCCGATCCCTCTCCTTTCTGAGCCGGATCCCCTCCTTCTTGAGATCGATCACACCGGCCAAGGGGATGTAGACCTCAAATCCCTTGGTGATGTGGATGGCCGATCTGGGGGGAGGGTGGTCGGCCTCGATAATTCCACTCAGATTGGTCAGGTTCCTCAAAAGATCGGAATTGTCGCCGATCAGATCTCTGAGCCGGTCACTCTTACAAGTGAGATGGAGCTCGAGGGGTTCCTTGGGATGGATCCCCCACTCGGACCGGATCCGGTTCACCGCTGAGACGATCTCGAAGAAGTCATCGACCTCAGGCCGGGATTGGGCCGGGATCGGATCCGGCCAGGAGGCCTTAAGGATGGTGGTTCCGAACCCCAGACGGCTCCAGAGCTCCTCGGTCACAAACGGGATGATCGGATGGCTGATAATCAGGATTTGCTTAAGCAGAAACCGGGCCAGCCCTCCCTTGTGGGGCTGGAATTTGAGATATTCGAGATAGCGATCACAGAAGGTATGCCAGACAAAATCATAGAGTTCCTTGACATAACCGTTGATCTGATAACTCCCCAGGAGTGAATTGATCCTTTCCAGGACCCGATTGAATCGGTCGACGATCCAGTGGTCGAAGGGGTCAGTAAGTTTGGCCTTCGGTTCCGCCGATGGGAAGCGGAGATGGATCATCCGGGCCGCATTCCAGAGCTTGGTGACAAAATTCCTCCCCACCTCGAGGAACTCCTCGGCAAAGAGGACATCCCGCTCCCTGGGGGTGATAAGGAGGAGGCCGAAACGGAGGCCATCGGCACCGTATCTATCCAGCAGCTCGAGTGGCTCCGGTGAGTTGCCCAGGCTCTTCGACATCTTCCGGCCGAACCGGTCCCGGATCAGACCGTGGAAGAGGATATCGGTAAATGGCGGTTTTCCAAGAAACTCATAGCCGGCGATCACCATCCTTAAGATCCAGTTGAAGAGGATGTCCCAGCCCGATACGACCAGACTGTTGGGATAGAATG
>QNBE01000058.1 GCA_003645615.1 Caldifarciminota bacterium | reverse complement strand
TCTTCATCGTCCGCGGTGGACGGGCCCATCGGGTTATTCCCGAGATCGGTCTTACCGGCGGTGACTATCTGGAGGTGAAGTCCGGAATCCACGCCGGTGATACGGTGGTGGTCTTCGGTCAGGAGTTCTTAGAAGACGGTGATGCCGTCAAGGTCGAGGTGAGATCATGACCAGACTGGCGATAAGAAGGCCGGTAACGATCAGCGTCATATTTATCGCCCTGATCCTTTTCGGATTCATCTCCTATAATAGGCTCCCGATCGATCTCCTTCCCGACATCACCCTTCCGGTCTGTATGATCGTCACCCCCTATCCCGGTGCCGGCCCCTTGGAGGTGGAACGGTTGGTCACCAAACCGATCGAGAATGGTGTGGCTACCGTTCCCAACCTGAAGCATATCGAATCGACCTCGAGTGAGAATGTCTCTTTCATCACCCTCACCTTCGACTGGGGGACCGATCTCGATGTTGCGGTATCTGATGTCCGGGAGAAGATCGATATCGTCCTCTCCGATCTGCCGGCCGAGGCGGAAAGGCCGTTCTTATTTAAGTTCTCCACCGAGATGGTCCCGGTCGTTGTTATCGGGGTCAAGGGAAACCTTTCCTCTCAGAGGCTTTATGACTATGTCGAGGATCTGAAAGATCGGCTCCAGCGTCTCCCCGGGGTCGGTTCGGTCTTTGAGATCGGAGGGTTCGATCATGAGATCCAGGTCCGGCTCAATTCCAGGCTGATGGAGGCGGCCGGGATCGATCCCCAAAACCTGATCGGCGCCCTGAAGGCCCAGAACCTCAATTTTCCCTTGGGGGATTTCAAGAAGGGGAGGAAACAGTATCTCTTAAGGCTGGTCGGGGAGTTCGACCGAATCGAAGAGATCGGGAATATCGTGGTCGGGAGGAAGGGAGACCATCCGATCCTTCTCTCCGAAGTCGCAACCGTCACCGATACCTTCCTCCCCCCCGATGGTTTTTCGAGGTTTGGCGGCAGTCGGGCGATAACCCTTTTGGTCCAGAAGAAGAGCAAGGGGAATACGGTCGAGATCGCAGACCGGGTCAAGGAGGCACTCGAGGAGATAAGGCCGCCAAAGGGGATCGAGCAGCAAATCCTCATGGACATCTCCGATTATACCAAGGAGTCGGTCCGTGGCGTCTTCAGTGCGCTAATCAAGGGTGCGATTCTGGTCTTCCTCATCCTCCTCTTCTTCTTAAGGGACATAAGGCCGACCCTGATCGTCTCGCTCTCAATGCCAATTTCGATCTTCATCGCCTTCTTCCTGATGAACTCGGCCGGACTCACCATGAACATCATCTCGATCGGTGGCCTCACCCTTGCCGTTGGCATGATCGTCGACAATGCTATTGTCGTCTTGGAGAATATCTTCCGTCATCGGGAGAGGGGCGAGGATGCCCGGACCGCAACGATTGAGGGGACAAGAGAAGTAGGGTCTGCCGTCGTCGCCTCAACCATTACCACGATCGCGGTCTTTCTCCCCCTGGTCTTCACCACCGGGATCGCCAACATCTTCTTCAAAGAGATGGCCTTTACGGTCACCGTCGCTCTGATCGCTTCCTTGGCGGTCGCCCTTTCGCTCATCCCGATGGTTGCATCGAGGGCATTGGCTGGAATCGGAGCGATTTCGGGCCGGATCTATCAGGTCTCAAAAAGATTCTTCGACTATATCGATGAAAGGTATGTCGGGTTCATCAACTGGGCCCTGGGGAACAAGCCGGTCGTCTACAGTTTCACCATCATCCTCTTCATCATCTCCTTAAGCCTTCTCTTCACCGGGAGGGTGGGCACTGAGTTTATGCCCATGGCCGATAGCGGTGAGATTTCGTTTATGGTCGAGCTCCCCCGAGGAACAAGGGCGGAGATCTCCGAGGCGGTGAGCCAGAGGATCGAGAAGGAGATCATCGACCTGGTTCCAGAGCTTAAGGTGATGAGGAGCCAGACCGGTGGTGGTTTTGCCTGGATCACCGGCGGGGCCGGTGATCCTTCGATCATTGAGTTTCACCTGAGGCTGGTCAGCCTTGAGAAGCGGCGGAGATCGACCAAGGAGATCGAAGATATCCTCAGGGATCGTCTCAACGGTCTTATCCCGGGAACCAGAATCACATTTGGCACCACCAGCCCGGTCGAGGCCCAGTTTATAGGTGGCAGACCGATCGTGGTCGAGATCGTGGGTGAGAATCTCGAATTGACCTCGGCCTTTGCCGATTCGGTGGCCGAGCTGATGCGGAGGATTAAAGGGTGTGTTGATATCGATATCAGCCGTAAGACCGGCAAGGTCGAATACGCTCTCAAGATCGACCACCAGAAGGCGGCCCTCTATGGGCTCTCCGCTTATCAGATCGGCAGCCAACTCCGGTCGCGATTTGAAGGTATGGTCGCCACCACCTATCGGAAGGAGGGTAACGAGTTTGATGTCCGGATCCTGGCCCGGGATGCCGACTATAATGATCTGGATAAGATCAAAGGAATCAATATCCAATCGCCGATGGGACCGGTCCCCTTGATCAACCTGGTCACCCTCAAGAAGGAGCTTGGACCGGTCGATATCGAACGGAAGGATCGGTCAAGGGTGGTGAAGGTCTCCTGCAACCTCTCCGGTCGAACCCTCGGCTCGGTGCTCGGAGAGCTGGAGAGGGGCCTGGCAAGAATTCCCATGCCGCCCGGAGTCGAATATCGGATCACCGGTTCGGCCGAACAGATGGGGGAGTCATTTCGGGACCTCCGGACGATCCTGATCATTGCCGTGATCCTGGTCTACTTAGTGATGGCCGCCCAGTTTGAGTCCCTCGGCGATCCCTTCGTCATCATCCTTTCGGTCCCCTTGGCGGTAATCGGGGCACTCTGGATGCTCTTCTTTACCAATACCACCTTCAATATAGAATCCTTCCTCGGTATCATCATGCTCTCCGGCATCGTCGTCAACAATGCGATCGTCTATGTGACATATACCAAGATTCTGCGGGAGAGGGGGATGGGGCTCACCGAGGCGGTGGTGGAGTCGGGACGGACCCGGCTTCGACCGATCCTGATGACCGCCTTCACCACCATCTTTGGACTGATCCCGATGGCGATCGGTTATGGTGCCGGTGCCGAGATGAGATATCCTTTGGCCCGGGCGGTAATCGGCGGCCTTCTTGTCGCTACCTTCCTCACACTAATTTTCATTCCCACCTTCTATCATACCTTCCATCGGAGGGAGGCATAAAAAAGCGGGCCTTCTGGCCCGCCTCAATTTAGAATTATAGCAGGTAATCAGCGATGTTGATGCCGAGATTCTCCGGACGGATGGAGCGGTCGACCCTTATCGGTTCTCGTTCTAAGTTCCTGATCCGTTCCTTAACGATATTACCATCGGCATCGATAATCACCTTGACCACCGGACGATCCAATGCCGAAATATTGACCCCGGTGACCATCCCGATCTCACCCGAGGTGAGTCGGACGATGGTGCCGATCGGATAGATCCCCACGGTCCGGATGAAGAGCTTGAGCAGGAGGGGATCAAAACTCGTCTCCCGTTTTCGCCAGAGGGCCTTGATTGCCAGATCGGGAAGATAGGGGATCGGCTGATAGGGGCGGGCGGTAGTCATCGCATCGTAGCTATCAACGATCCGGATCAAGCGGGAGAAGAGGTTGAGGACATCCCCCGGGATTGCAATCGGATAACCGGAGAGGTCATAGTTGATATGGTGCTGGATTGCTACCAGTGCAGCAAGCACCCCGGTGGGATCGAGTTTCTTCAGCTCGATGATCCGTTCCATCCCGAAGATGGGATGGCGCTTCATCTCAAGCCACTGCTGATCGGTGAGGCCATCAGGTGAGTTGATCAATGCCCGATCGAGCAGGGTCTTGCCGATATCGTGCATGATCGCTGCCACCCCGAGCCGACCCAGGGCAACCTTGGAAAGGCCCAGTTTATTCCCGACCGCCAAGGCCAGGATCGAGACATTCACCGAATGGTTGTAGGTATAATCGTCGAAGTTCTTAATGGCGGTGAGCCCCAAGAGGACCGACTCGTCCTCAAAGAGGCTATCGACTAATGTATAGATGACTCGCTTGACTCGCCCCAGTCCGACAATCTGTTTGGTCCTCAGATTGTGGGCGATCTCCTTTATGGCCGAGATCGAGCTGAAGTAGGCGACCTTGGCCCGCTCACGCCGATGGTCCTCGGTCACCAGCTTCGATTCGACATCGATCGGAGGGGCAACCTGGATATTGGTGATCCCCTCCCGGCTTAGGGTCTCCTTTAGAAAGGTGAAGGGATCGGTCTTGGGTGGGGAACGGAAGATTCTGAGGAACTTCTCAATCTCCTCATCGCCGATCCCGGCACTGAAGGCTATCTCACCCAGATCCCACCGCTTAAACTCTTCAACTAAAAACTCGAAGTTGATATAGGCCTCAAGGTCGATCCTCAACCTCACCCCACTCACAAATAGGAGATCGTAGACGGTCTGGAGTTCAAACCGGTTCATCTCGGAGAGATACTCCCTTAAAGCCGAGGTGAAGGCCTGGAAGGAGTTGACATAGGTGACATTGGTTGAATCGTAAATCCGCGAGGTTTTGACCAGGACGACAAAGAGGTTGGTGATCTTACTCCCTCTTCTCCTCAGCTCCTTCTCGATCATCACGACCCCTCTTCTCAAAGAGCTTCAGTCCCCGGACCGATGCCTCCCGAACCGCCTTCCGGTGTGATTTGCTCCCCTTTAAGAGAACCGAAAGCGATGATGAGGTTCCGATCCGTCCCAAGGCAAGGGCGGAGAGGTTGCGCATCTCCTCAATATGATTCGACTTCATCGGGTTCCAGCGATTGAGACCCTTCTCAAAGAATGGGATGAGCTCCTCCTTCAGTAGATCGGCATAAGCGAAGACGAAGGCCCTTTTCTCCTCGTAAGAGCGATCCTTAAAGTCATCACCGGTAATGATCTCATGGAGATAGTCGGCAAATTTGATCGCACCGAACTGAGCAATTGCCTTGACAGTAGCGATCCGAACCGATTCGTTGGGATCGGCAATGAGCCGGGAGATATTGGTCAGGGCATCCCCCTCCCCCAAGGCGATCAGATTCTCAATCGCCTTCATCTTAACCTCGGAACTGGGAAAGGAGAAGAGGCCGACAATATATTTGGTCGCATCCTTCATTTCAGTGGTTCCAATGATCTTCAGAGTAGCAAGGACATCATCGGCCTCTCGCTCTTCAGCCACCTTGGTGAAAAATTCGATCGCGGCATCACCATAACCGGCGATGAGTCGTGCCAGGAACTGTTCCAGTTCATACCCCTTGGCCTCTTTGTAGAGAGCAAAGAGGGTCGGGATTGAACGTTTGTCCAGAAGCCCCATTATCTCCCGGGCAATCGTCTGATCCACCTTGGTCCAATTCTCGATCAGAAATCGAATCAGGGGGCGGACAAACTCCTCAGAGTTGACAAAGTCGACGAACTTCTCAAACCGCAGTCTGAGCGGTTCCTTATTCGAGAACTCCTCCCTCCTCCCCAGCCGGATCAACCGGGCAATCCCTTCCAGATCACCAAGACGGAGAAGCTCCCGCGCGAGCTCAGAAAGGCCTTCAAAGAAGATGATATATGACTGTTCGCTGGTAAGAGGTGCGCGCTCAAAGGAGATGATAAAGTCATGATAGACCGCACGGTCAACCATCTGGACCTCACGCTTCAGCTCCTCAATTTCGGGATCGGTAAGGGCAACCTCGGAGAGGGGGATGGTGAAGCGGCGCAGCTCATCCTCCTCAATCGGATAGGCGAGATGGATCTTCTTCTCCCCCCTTTCGGAGAGGTAATCGACCGGTTTTACCTCCTCCGGAACCTCAACCCCCTGCTGGACAATATCACAACTGATATGGCTAAAGTCACCCTCCCAGATTAAGGTGGCGAGATCCTCCTCCTGCGGTTTCACCTCCTTGATCAGCAGACTCAAAAACTGTTTCAGCTCTGCTTCAGTCAGACCCGGATGGAAACCGATTGCCCTGATCCCATCGGAGAAGAGGCGATAGGGGAGGGAAGTAGACCGGTCTTCATCCTTATAGATCTCTTCCCCCTCACAACTCACCCCAAACTGCTGGACCTCCAAGGTAAAATCTCCGAACCGGAGCAGATAGTCATCGAGATCACGGTAAAGATTCTGGAAGAATTCATTAAAGGAAGGGTGGCCTTCGCCGTACATCTGGAGTGCCTTAACGGCCTTAATCAGCTTCTGAAATAGCCCCTTGACTTCGGCAACTATCGCCATTAGGCGGTGATCTTCTCGATGATGGCCTTTGCCTTCGCCTCTGAGTTCTCGGGCAGATTTTCGATCAACATCCTTCCGGTGGTAAAGATGGTAACATCATAACCATCCACCTCAACCACGACATACTTTTCATGCCTCTTTTTGATCTCAAATCGGGCGAGGGAATCCGGCAGTCTTGTGAGCGGGGTTCTGGGATAGATGTGATAGAACTCCTTACCCCCCCTACTACATACCTTCACCAGTTCATAGTCAAAATCGGTCATACGATTTCCTCGAGAACTTCGACCATCTGGTCGATCTCTTCCTTGGTATTGTAGATGTAGAATGAGGCCCGGGCGGTACCTAAATCTTCCTTGAGGATGTTACGGGTGAGTAGGAAGGCGCAGTGATATCCTGATCGGACCGCAATTCCCCCCACCTCATCCAGGATGATGGCAACCCGATGGCTGGGTATCTTCGGGAGTGAGAAGGCGACCACACCGGTCTTCTTCCGTGGGTCCTGAGGGCCGTGGATCCTTATTCCCTTAATCGTCTTCAGCTTTTCGATCGCATAGCCGGTTAGCTCAAGTTCGTGGGACCGGACATTCTCCATCCCGATCCGTTCCAGATAATCAACCGCAGCACCAAGCCCGATCCCCCCGGCAATATTGGGTGTCCCGGCCTCATACCGTTCAAAACCATCGGCGAGAATGATCTGATCGAGATCGACATCCTTTACCGTGCCACCACCGAGTAGACAGGGGTTGACCTCACCAATCACTCCATCTCTGATAAAGAGAAAACCGGTTCCGGAAGGACCGAGCATCTTATGTCCGGAGGCCGCATAGAAATCACAGCCAAGTGAATCAAGATCGAGTTTGAGATGGGGGGCGGCCTGAGCACCATCGACCAGAACCTTCACCCCTCGCCGGTGAGCAATCTCTACTACTGAGGAGATCGGCTGGATCGTCCCCAAGACATTGGAGGCATGGGTGAGGGCAATGAGTCGGGTCCGGGAGGAGATCGAGCGGCTCAGTTCATCGAGATCGATCAACCCCTCGGAATCGCATCGGATCAGAGTCACCCTTACCCCCCGCCGTCGCAGATAGAACCAGGGGAGGAGGTTGGAGTTGTGTTCGAGGAAGGTGGTGATGATCTCGTCCCCCTCCTTCCAATCAAGGCCATGGGCAATCAGATTGATCGCCTCGGTGCAGTTTTTGGTGAAGATGACTTCACCGGTTCCATTTATGAACTTAAGGAGTCTATGGTGGGCCTCCTCATACATCCTGGTGGCAAAATGGGAGGGGCGGTGGAGACCCCTTTCGACATTGGCGGAAAGCTTGGTGTAATAATAATTTACCGCCTCAATAACCGGAAGGGGCTTGAGAGAGGTGGCAGCGGAGTCGAAGTAGATATGGCCATCTTTGAGCTGGGGAAAATCCTTTCTCACCTCGGTAGGATTCATTGCCAATCTGGACGCTTAGGCTTTTTCATCCTTTGCCATTCCTCATCGGTCAACCGGTGCGAGATTGGCTGGAGGAACTCATAATAGCTGAAGCTGCCGCCATAATAGGTGGTCCGGTCGATTCTGAGAGTGATGAGATCGACCTTACCCACTCCCACCTCAAGGGCCTTCCGGGTGTTGACATCGGTATGGACATCGGCGATCAGCTCAATCGTTCGATCGGCCCGGGAGTAGCCGGGCTGATTGGAAGGGAGACTGGAGAGATTCTCCAAGATCCCTCCAATATTATAAAGGAGGTCGATATCCTCCCGGCTAAGATCCTTGCCAGCGAGCTCGAACTGACTGATTTCGATCAGGCGATCGAGGAGGCGGATATAACCATCGATCAGATCCCGGGTTGGCGAAGAGAGGAGGGATCGAGGAAACTTCTCAGCAAGCAGTTTCAATCTCCGATAGACCTCGGGCCTCGGTTCAAGATAGGCCCTGCCCACCCGAGGCTTGGGACGGACCGAAACCGCTACCGTATAGGACTGTTTGGCATAGAGGATGGCATCATGGCGGAGTTCGGCCCAGAAGGCTAAACCTGTGGTGAGGGTCTTGTCGATCCAGGCCCGGGATCGGAATATCCGAGGGCCAGCTTTTGGAGGGATGATCATCTCCTTTATTATTCTGAGCCAACCCCAGTAGATATTACTATTCCACTCAGATTCATCGAGATCCCCAAACTCCTTTTTCAGCTTAATTAGATTCTCCTTGTAATTTAAGTAACGATCCTCATGGTAATGGTTGATAAGGATGGACTCAGCCCGCGCTGACCCGAGCACCGCCAGGATGTCGAGCCCCTTGGGAAAGAGCCTCGGATGGGTCCTGGTCCCGACCTTGTTGTAGACGAGATTCTGGAAGATGTAACCATCGGGGATGAACCGCTGACCCAAGAACTTAAAGGAGAGGGTAGTAAGATAGGCATCCTCATCGTCCCGAGTCCAGGTCGAGATGATCTTCGGTCGGCGGAGTTTCAGGGCGAGCTTGATAAATCGATTGAGCTCTTCAGGGTTGTCGATGGTCTTGAGGGGACCACCTGGAAACTCTTTATCGATGAGATGTTCATAGTCATCCGGGGTGAGATCATCGCTCCGACCGGCATAGAGAGTGGTGATCTTATAGATCTTCCGCCATAACCGCCTGGCCTTTCCCTTGAGACAGGCCATAATTAGAAGTGAGCGGATGATGTGGGAACGGGCGAGTTCCTCCTCCCTTGGATGGAGATAGAAACCCATCCGACCGAGATAGGCCATGGCAAGGAAATAGGAGCGAAGCCGCTCGCTCCGGGTATAGTGGCCCCGGGGAACAAACTGACTATAGTCCTCCTTGGTCCCGAAGATCGGTGAGCGGGCAAACCCTTTATGCTCTTGGATGAGGCTGAGTTCGGCCTGGACGAGACTCTTTACCATGGGGTCGACCTCATACGCAGAGGAAAGAAGTTTCTTGGCCGTGGCAAAATAGGCGAAAGTATACCGGGCCTCGGGGTAGCGAGGAAGGAGTGATCGGGTCTTATCAAGCATCAAATCAAGGAGGGTATCCAGCATAAAGTAGAGGCGGTGGGACTCAAGGTCACGCAGGGAGTAGTCATAAAGGAGATGGAAGGTGTGGAGGATGGCATCCTGGCTGACAAAGATCGGCTTCCCTTCTTTTCTTAAATCCTTATAGAGCTCATAGAACTGGGTATAGTCGGTGGGTTCGATCTTTAGTCCCGATCCACCGGAGAGCTGACCGACCGAGAGGAGGGAGAACAATGGGATAAACTTCATCATTCCTTACGGGAGAGAATCTTTATGAATACGGAGACGATCTTGGGATCGAGATGGCCACCCGCCTCACTCTTTAAGATCTCAATCGCCTGAGCTTTGGAATAGGCCGGCCGGTAGGGACGATCCGAGGTAAGGGCCTCATAGACATCGGCGACGGCAATGATTCTTGCCCCAAGCGGGATCTCCTCGCCCCTAAGCCCATAGGGATAACCATCGCCATTATAACCTTCGTGATGGCATTTGATCAGATTGCGTACCTCCTCAAAGCCCCTAACCCCATCGAGCATCTGAGCACCGAGGAGGGGGTGGAGTTTCACCTCATCCATCTCTTCGGTTGAGAGTTTCTCTTTTTTGAGCAGGATTAGCTCGCTGATCCCAATCTTCCCGATATCGTGGAGCAGGGCCGCTTTCCTGATGATGTCGATCTCGCTCTGTGGGAGGCCGAGCTCAGTTGCGATCTCCACCGCATAATCGGTCACCCGCTCCGAATGGCCACGGGTATAAGGATCAGAGGCATCGATCGTCATCACCAGGGCCCGGACCGCATCGGTGAGGGTCTCTTCAACCCGTTCGTGGAGACGGGCATTCTCAATCGCTGAAGCGAGCTGATTGGCGATAGTAGAGAGGAGCCCCACCTCCTCCGGTTTGAAGGCATTCTTTATCGGACTCTGGATATCCAAGACCCCGAGCAACCGATCCTGGAAGACGATCGGGATGGAGAGTTCCGCCTGAACATCGTCAAGCATCTTGATATAACGGTTGTCCTCACTAACATCGTTGGCCAGGACCGGCATCCGGATTAAGGCGGCATTGCCGACGATACCGATACCCGGTTTGACCACGCGGTAACTGGGGTCAGGGATCTGGAAGCCAAGATGGCCGACCAACTCCAGGATGTTGCCAAACTCGTTATAAGTGAAGATTGCCAGATAGGGATGGGGGATAAATCCCCTCAATTTTTGAAGTGTGAGGCGGACCAACTCGTTGAGATAAAGGGTCGAATTGGCAATGCTCGATATCTCATTGATCAGACGCAACTCTCGAATCTGGCGATTCAGCTCGGCCGAGGACTTCAAGCCCTGGATCAGGATCGCCGCCTGATTGACCAATAGTTTTAGTAATCGGATATCGTCCTCGGTGATCTCTGGACCATTCTCTTTTCTTCCAGTCAGAAAGAGGCCGAGGACCTTGTCCTTAAAGATATAGGGGAGACAGACAAAACGCTCCACTCCAAATCGGGCCGCGATCCGACGGGTGATAAATGACTGATCCCTGATAGAATTGGTATAAAACGGTTTTTTGGAGTGATAAACCGAATACATCACCTCGGTCTCATGAATCTTCATTGCAATTCTCTCTTCCGGTTGCTTCAGACCATAGATCGGCTGGAGGGCAACGAACTCATCACCTTCAACCGCAACGAAGGCGCCAATATCAAATCCAGTCTTCCGGCAGATCTTCTCCGCCAGGACCACATAGGCCTCTTCGGGGGAGGTGAGGAAGGGATAAAAGTTGGCGATCTCATAAGCGGTCTCGAGCTCAGCGATCTTCTTCTCCTGCTCCTTGGATGCGGCATGGAGGTTGATAATCACCTCGATCTCGTTGATCAGGAACTTTAAGAAACTGATGTCGTCACGATTTAATGGTTTGGTGGTGGTGAGCCTGAGTAGTGCGGCGACCTCCTTATGGACATAGGCTGGGAATACGTAGATGTACTTTCCATTCTCACGTCGCTCACCATATCCCCGGTTCAGGTCTCTTCCAACCAATTGTGATTTTAAGGAACCATCTGCATGACGGCAAGTTAACATGGCCGATTCGATATCGAGCACAGTTCCAATCTTCCTTTGAATAAATTGCATCATGTAGCTGAGTTCACCGAGCTCATGGAAACGGGTTGAAAACTCCTTCAAGAATTCGAAACGACGACGGACCTGAGCCATATCACGGAACTTCTGCTGGAGCTGGAGGAAAGAGAGGAACTGGGCGGAGATATTCTCCAGATACTTAAGCGTGATCTCGTTGGGGAGGACCCTCCCGATCCCCTTTATTCTGATCCCGGCAACCTCACCAACACGGAATGGTAAGACGAACTCAAAATCCGGGAAGGAGCCACCGAAGGATGCCTCGGTTATCTTCCTTTTTGAGATCAGCTCGTATTTCTTGCCGTTGAGAGTGGTGGTTACCGCCTGGGCAAAGGCGGTGATGATCCTCTTCGGTGATTTCATCCTCAGGATCGAATCGGTCCGCTCCCGGAGCTCTAAGGAGTGTTTGAAGGCGGTCTTGAGATAGACGCCAAGATACCAGTCGATAAATAGTCCAATCATGAAATCCAATTCCCGTCTACCTACCTTCTTTGAAAATAGAATCCCATGGGTATAGCGACCGTCCATAGAAAGCGGGATTGCCCCTTTCCGCCCAAGTTCGGTTTCAACCTCAGCAAGTCTCTTCCCAATATATCCCTGCCACTCTTCTAACTTCTGATTCTTGGGGTTAAAAAAGGCAAGTCGGGCCTCAATCGGATTCCAATAGAGGAGGGTGATATTCTTCTCCTTATCAAAGATCTTTGCCAACAACCGATCGAAATCAATCATTAAGAAAGTATAATAGGGAGGGGGAGGACCGTCAATAATTTAGCTTCATCGCCCGACGAACCTCGGCCATCGTCTCAGCGGCCGTTTTTCGGGCCCGGTTCAATCCATCTTCAATAATCCCTTTGAGTTCTTTCTTCACCCCCTCCCGTTTGGTGCGGAAGGGGGCAAGGCCATCGATGAGGAGTTGAGCCACGATCTCCTTGTGTTCCACACAGCCAAGCCTTCCTTCCCGACAGGAGATCCCGAACTCATCAATGTCGGTTGTGAAGAGACCGTGATAAGTATGGACCGGACAGCGGTCAGGATGTCCGGGATCGGTCTTTCTGATCTTGGTCGGATCGGTGAACATCTTCATCACCTTGGTCCTGATCGACTCGGGATCCTCGTCCAGGATAATAGTATTGCCGAGCGATTTTGACATCCTCTTGCCATCGATGCCGGGCAATCGGGGATAGCGGGTGAGCAGTGGTTCTGGTTCCGGGAATACCTTTCCGTAGAGGGAGTTGAAACGGCGGGCGATCTCCCGGGTAATCTCAAGGTGGGGAAGCTGGTCTTCGCCCACGGGGACGACCTCCCCTTTGTAGATCAGAATATCGGCCGCCTGGAGGACCGGATAGCCGAGATGGCCATAATTGATGAGATCGAGTAGCCCCAGATCCCGAGCCTGCTCCTTGATGGTCGGATTGCGCTGGAGACGTGCCACAGTCACCAACATCGAGAAGATGAGATGGAGCTCGGCATGGGCCGGGACCTTGGACTGGATCAGGATAACCGATTTCTGAGGATCGATACCGGCGATGAGCCAGTCGACGATCATCTCCTCAACCCACTCCGGATAGAGGTCGGTATGCTGATATTCAGTGGTAAGGCCGTGGAGATCGGCAACCTCGAAATAGCACTCATAATCATCCTGGAGCGCTACCCAGTTCTTGAGGGCGCCGAAGAGGTTGCCGAGATGGAGTCTGCCGGTTGTCCTCATTCCACTCAAGATCCTGCGTCTCATCTTAAGTAACTCGCCATCTTGACCAGAAGGAAGAGGATGACGATCATGAAGAAGAAGAGGATGTAGAGGATGATCCGGAATGGCCCGAGGATGGGTCCTTTGGGGATCCTCCTTCGTGGCAGCTTCATTGCAGATATCGCCGGCAGAGTGATTCTTGCCACTTCTCGATATCCCGCCTGGGGGTGAGGAAGTCGTTGATCAGGATTGCGAAGGCGATCGGTCTCGGCTTCAGGATATAACCGGAAAGGCAGGAGACACCATAAAGGGTTCCGGTCTTACACCGGATCCGATTCTTTTCGGTTTTGAATCGATACCAAAGAGTTCCCTCACCACCGGTGGGGAGAAGGCTTAAGAACTGTTCTCGATAACGGGAGTGGTAGAGGGCGTAAAGGAGTCGAACCATGGCCAGAGGGGTGATCCGGTTGAAACGGGAGAGGCCGGAGCCGTCGTAGATGGCAAGT
>QNBE01000057.1 GCA_003645615.1 Caldifarciminota bacterium | reverse complement strand
GAAAGGAATATCCCTGATATTGGAGAAAAATCAACATATATTTTTTTGATTGGAAAAGTAAGAGTATACATAATATTAACTAGGAAAATGATAAAAAGCAATATCAAAAATGAGTGTGAACTTTTAGAATCCTTGCTCCATAAATAACCAAGGAACATGAAGCATCCTTCAACAACGAAAGAGGCATCTCTAATTGCGTAAGCTCCAAAGTGAGGAATGTCATAAATGAGATGAGTCACTGTTAATACAAAGAGTAATACCCATAACTTTACCATAGGCTCACGGAGAAAAGACAGCAGAACCTTTTTACTGTTATATATTGCAAGGCCAAGAGCGATAAAACAGAAAAGATGCCCAATTGGGATAGGAAGTATATTCGTTTTTATTGAAAAGTTTGCAAATCCGTAATTTAGCGTAATATAACCAAGGAGAGAGATAAAGGTGAACGAGCACCACAAAGGTAACCTTGAGATTGCAATGGTATATAGCAGAAAACACATAAGTGCTATAATGAGAAGAAGATAGTTTAGAGCAGCAACATTTATCAGTATTCCTATCATTAAGGAGATGAACATGAGCATTACTATTCCTTTTTGACCACTCCTACTTAGTTCGAGCATAGGCAACATCACAGTAAATATAGTTCATAATCTTTCCCTTTCGTCGCCAACAAAAATGCTCTGCTATATGCCTTCTTCCCATATAACCCATGTGATGACGCAATTGAGGGTCTCTGGCGAGATTTATCATCGCTTCAACAATGTTATTAACTACATGGTCAGCATTATTTGCTGGAATTTTAAAGCCAGTTTCTTTAGTGACTTGAATTGTGCAGCCCCCAAGATCTAAACATATCACCGGCAGTCCTGTTACCATTGCTTCTGAAATGACCCATCCTCCTGAGTCATGAAGACTGGGGTGAAGTAAGACGCTGCCAGACTTCAAAATTTCCAGCACATTATGCCGAGATAGCTTGCCCAAAAATTTCACTTTATCTCGAATACCCAACCTCACAGCAAGATTTTCTAATTTCCTTCGTTCAGGACCGTCGCCAATTAGCCAATACTCACTATTTGGATACATCTTTTGGAACTTGGCAAAGGCCTTCAGTCCCAATTGAAAATTTTTCCAATATATAAAACGACCAATACTGAATATTCTAAATATCTTGTTGGTCTTTATTGGATAGTTTTTTTGCGAACCGCATAAAGCCTCTTCAACACCAACATTTGAAAATATTTTCACATTATGACAGCCAAGCACAGACATTCTTCTTGCTGTATCTTCTGTTGCTGCAAAAGCAATAGTGGCATTGCGTGCGGTCATCCGAACAAATGGATCAAATTCGCAGAAGCGCTGTGCTAAATTGCGTATAAATTCATAAATTTTGTCTTTCAGTGAAAGAAATGAATAAAATTCAAAAGGTGTCCTTTCTCCGCCACCGACTGGGCCCCAGACAAAACGGCCTGGCAGTAAGCTAAGAAAACTTGGCAACCAATAGGTGCCAAACGTTACATGATGTATGATATCAAATCTTATCCTTTGGTGTAGCCGGCGGGCAACAAAATAGATACCAATCTGCCAGAGATAGTAGTAGAGATGAATCCCCCGTTGCCCTTTCTTCCAGAACCGCAGCCATTTGGGTAGATCATAATATATCCAGTGGACATTGGGCATCGGCTCTTTCCTCAAGGCTTCCTCAATCACCTTACGATTGTTAGCCCTGGTAATCACCCAGACCTCGTGATAGCGGGAGATCTCTTTTACCCAGTTCCAGCCAATTCCGGGCTCTGAGCCCTTATTTGGTTCGCAGGCGTAAGCGGAAAGGAGGATATTCATTCGCAGGCGTCCCATATTGCTCGTCGCCACCTTTGCAAGGGCCATCGATCATCTCGGCCATTCTGAGCAGTTATTGAATAAGCCTCAAAAGCGGACAATCGCACCAAGGAAGCTGCTACGTGTAGGTCAAACCCAAACTGCTGCCGGAGGTAATTTACGGCAAATAAAGAGGCGCGCTTAGGGTTCCATTTTTTGATCAATGCTGCAATCTGCAAAATGTAATAGACAATGTCGATATAAGGAAATCCTTCCAAGCTCGCAAATTCCCAGTCTACAGCTTTAATGCTTCCATCTTTGGTTTCGAGCAAATTCCACGGGACAAAATCACCATGCTCAATTACAACATCCCATTTCAATTTACATAGAGGCTCCAGCCACTCATTGTAAGAAAATTTTTTCTCCGTTTTCAATCTTTGAATCCAAGGATGATTATCCAAGCTTTTATTCTTCTCTATCACTAGACGATTCATAAACTTTATCACATCTGGTGCAGGAGGTAATACCGCTTTGATTTTCTGGCCACTAATAACCGATGTAAGTAATCCAATC
The DNA here is from genome assembly GCA_003645615.1 of Caldifarciminota bacterium. GTDB lineage: Bacteria > Hydrothermota > Tepidihabitantia > B36-G15 > B36-G15 > B36-G15. The sequence goes on along the minus strand of QNBE01000057.1, from coordinate 11,407 downwards.
CCATTATAGAGAGTATCAAGTTTTATAGGCCTTGGTGCTATGTCTCTTGGAAGTATGGATAAAATTTTATATTCATGTGTCAACCGCATTTTTGCTATTATGCGTTCAGCATATTTTAAAAATCCCACCACATCTCCTCGATCGTCTAATAGAATAATCTTCACTTTCTGTATCGGTGTTTGCTTACCTACAATCAAAACAACATCTGCTACATCCATATTTACATTTTTCAAAAAGGCCTCCAATTTCCATTTCCTCCCTGGCACTGGTATCGGCCGCAACATCTTTAGCATCGCTAATAAACTAACACCTATTTTACGCAGCTCTCCCCTAAGCGTGTAAACATTAAAGAATTGTCTGACTACGGTAAAAGAATTTGAAATATTATCCACCGAAAACAAAAGCTCAGGTTTTATCCAATTAGGAACCGCAACTACTCTACTTCCTGGTTTAAAGAAATTTATCCACTTCAGATCGCTCATGACTGAAGAGCGTAATGAAACTTTTTTAATAGCGGTAGTGTAATAAGTGAAACAATGGATCTCCAACCGAGCCCCAGATTTTCCATATCTTGGTAAGAAGATAAGACACTAATTACTCCTTTTTGAAAGCGCACAGGATTGCCTGAAATCGTATGCTGAGTGGCGATCTTCACCGTATTCTCATTTATAAAAATAGTATCGCAATATTCCTTAGGCAATCCGAGATGAGCAAGAATTTTAAATATTGAGCTTCTTGGTTGCATTACGAAATCTTCATAGCGTAGAAAGATGTAGTTTTTGTTGTAGCTCCAGGTATGATGAATAATATAGTTCCATTCCAACCATAATGTGGCACTCTTGATAGGATTAAAACGGGGCATAATATTCCTATTCGATTTCAATCCGAGGTTTTTTGTTCGCTTCCACCATGCATACGAAACTGTACGTGGGTCCCTAACTAAATGTAAAATATACAAATTGATATTTGTGATATTGTCTAACAAGTAGCCATGTGAAGGAAATTTGGAAGAATCAACAATCCATTCACACCCGGTATGTTCTGATATAGATTGATAAAGCAACTTGAGCCAATAAAGATACTCATTCATTTTGTTCATCATTAATTTTCTAACAGTAAAAGGATACAATAGATGTCGAGAATGTATACCTCGCTCCCTTACGTTCACTAAGTGAGGCGCTATAACGTGTGGAAAGTTTATGTCCTTAATTACTTTCTGCCAAAAAGAACATTGTGAGAAGCTCTTGCCACAGCCGCAATCCCAATCTTCTAGAAATCCCCTATCCCATAGATAGCGCAGTTCCCCCACATGAATAAATCCGTGCAGGCTTCCTAAAATATTACCAAGCAGGGTGCTGCCGCTTCTACCGAATCCAGCAATGTAAATTACCTTTATCAAGGTGTTAGCCCAATTCTTTTTAAACAGCGCTCGTGAAGATAATTTAATATCACCTCTTGGGCTTGTCGTGCAACTTCCACCGCTTGGCATTTACCGTTAAGCAAAAAAGCATTAGAGAACCTCAATGCGAAACTTTTGTACTCCTTCCTTTGTCGCTGCGCTTCTTCTTCCGAAAGCTCTCTTTTTCGAGACATCAGTTCCTTCTCAGGTACATCGACGACGAGCCATAAATCTGGAGCAGGAATTATATGGTTCAACCATTTCGCCCACCAAAATGGACCTCCATATCGGTAGCGTTTAGGATCTATGAGTAGATCTTCATAATAACGATCAAAGAAAACAATGGTTGATCGTATCAAATCGATTCTAATCTTTAACCAGTAACCAAGAGTAAATTCTAGCCAGTAATAAACCAATTTTAATAAAGAGACCAATACCGAATACGGGGGTTTACTATGGGGATCAGATGTAGGAGCGCGCCAGTGAATTCTACGAAATAGTCCCGGGGAAAAGTGGTAGACTGCAGTCCTACGAAAGGGTCGCTCCAAGCCATCTTTTAATTGTTCGATTAAAGTGCTTTTTCCAGCACCATCAGGTCCAAGTACTGCTATCCATAATCCGGTAGGATAACGCAAGCGGAAGTAGATCCTTTTAAGCTCAGAAAACCAATAGCTTAGGAAATCAAGAGGATCCCGGAGTAGTTTTCGACGTTTTAAGACCTTTTTTAGCTTTGATAAATTAGCTTCGAGCACTTTCCATTTTCCCCCACGGATCAAGTCTATTACTTGCTTTGCCCAATGCCCGCCCAGCAGATCTTCAACCAAAAGATCGGCCTTCTTATTAAGATTTTTCGCAAGTCTCTGGAGTCGTTTAGCAGCCCGCTGGGGGAAATCTCCCTTAAGTATCTTTTTGGTGAGAAGATATTTGAACTCCACCTCTGGTGCAGCTACCCAAAAACCCTTCCAGTTTCGTCGTCCAAGAAGTAGTTCCTCAGCTTTAAACCACACTCGGCCATCCCACCGATAATCAGTTGCCACATCGATTATTAAGAAATGAATACTATCACCATTTCTTACCGCAAGTGCGATATAATAGCAATTGCTTTCGTATAGTATGAAGTTTACTAATTTTGCGTTGGGAATAACCAAGATTTTTTTCTTCAATGTATCTAAATCTCTTGGATGTACTACAATGTCTAAATCCCCGGATACTTTCTCTGAAATATCCTCCCAATTGTGAAGGAGGCAATAATCTATCGAGTGAAACAGTTGCTTAAATAAATCTTGCATCACACCCCACGTGTCTTTCCCCATTTATCCAAGTTGAGGATTTTTGTCTCGGATATAGATATTTAGCCTGCTACCTCCTGAAGTTTAATTTTTCTCTGCTTTTCTTATCGTCTGTGGACCTGTAACCTTTGGTTCCAAACTACAATTCCCCTTTTTTCCAATTTATTTAATTTTATCCCAAATTATAATTATACTTACACCATCTCCAAAAACTAATGAGGAGGATTAGGGAATACCTGCCGTATTGCCGAACTGATGCATCCTTTGTTCCAAAAACAAGACTACCACATAATTTGCTGGAACCAATACCAACTAATTTTCCGCATGAGGATATTGTGTAGATTTAGCTGCCTTGTAAGCACCCAGATTGGTGAGTAGTGCACCACTTTTTTACGCTCCGGAAAGCCAGCCAACAAGCCACCATGTAGGCCAACATTGCAGATAAAGCAGCTCCCTCAAGTCCTCCAGCCATCATAAGAGGAATCGCAGTAAATGTAACAACCACTGCGGAGAGGGACCAGATTGTAGCAACAATCTTAGTCTGTTCGTAAGCCTTGAGTGATGTAATAAACACCCCCATAATTATCGAAGCAGTTGTCCGTAATGCGAATAATCCTATTAATGTCCAGTACTCATCATATTTAGCGGTATACAGAAAATGCAAAATTGAACGACCAAATACCGTGAGACATAATCCATACAAAAGGCCGGCCCCACCGAACAACATGGCTAATCGAGTCACTCTCCGTCTAAGTTCATGTGTTGCCATCCCTTGACTTATCCACTGAGATAAAACGGGAAGAATTACAAGGGGTAAGGACTGTATGATGAGGCCCAGAGGGCGATAAAGATTCCAAATCGCTGCCAAGGCTGCACTCGCAGTCAATCCCAAGAAGATGGGAATTAGTAACATCAGAATTTGTCCAGAAGCCCAATAAGCCAGGACACCAAGCAAGTTCCAAGACCCATACCTCCAATGATCTCTGGCTATCATAACAAGGGTAGGGTTACCCTTAAGATTTTGGAATTGCGGACGAAGACGGAAGATCAGGAGTGTCAATGCAGTTATTCCGGCGGCGATACCAAGTAGTAATAATCCGGTAAAAGGAGATAAGAGTTTAATCCGCCAGAGAAAATATAACCCTGTAAGTACAAGTAATAAGTTAATCACACTTCCCTGAACCGCCCAGATGGGATTTATCTGTGCGTAACACCCGCGACGAGTAAACCATAATAGTAGAAGGAAAGGCGCCGCAATTGCTAAACCAATTAATGTTTGGGCCATAACTTCGGATCCAAGGCTGCGCACTACTAAAGCAACTACCCCAAAGAGAATAGTAATTACTGCAGAGATGCCCCAGTGGCCGTAGAGAAGAATTCCAAGATACTTCCGAAACTGCTCCTGAAACTTCCCTGCTCCAAATACCATCATCGGTTCAGTAAGCACTGCGGTATGGAGCGCAGCCAATAAGTAGAAAATCGAAAGCGCAACCGCAAAAGCACCATATTGGGTTCTGGTTAGCCAACGTGCGAGGAGAATATTAACTAAAAAATTCGCCCCGGAAAACAAACCTTGATCCAGAATGGCGAAGCCACCCCGTTTTACCCAGGGAAGGATGTTGCTTAACTTCGGAAACTCTGAGAATTCCACTATTTTTCAATCACCCCGCACTTTTTTCATCCCTCAGGCCAGTGAATTTGATATTCTCTTCTTAAGGTGCCCCAGTGCATTTCCATATTGTTTTAATCTCCTCTCTCGAGCCTGAGCATCAGCTTTAGATTTGTAAGCCTCGCAATAGACAAGTTCGACAGATAACATTTTACGAGTGGTGCAGGACATACCGATAGAATGTTGTTTCAATCGCTTTCGTAGATTTGAGGTAAAGCCGATATAGATTTTATCTTTGTACTTACGGCTTCTTAAAATATAAACGTAATACATTGCATTAAAAGTGCGGGGTGACGGTCTTCTTCATCCTTTCTTAAGTTCCTCTCGGAATAGCTCCAATCGATAAAGCTCCTCCTTATCTCTCCTGCGACCTGACCCACGTTTACTATTGATGATATCATCAATAGAGCAACAGTAAAAAAGATCATCTACTACCTTCCTTTCCAGCAATAATTGCCGCCTCCAATTCCTGATCGAGATCAATACCGAATTATGCTTCTTCAGAACCTCTGCCAACTTCCGGACCAGTTCAGTCATCGCGATAATATCCTAAATATCTCGGCAACATAGTCGCCGCCCATCTCCGATAGTCTTCCATAGTGCTGAATATACGATAAGCCCGATCATCCATCACCGGAATTTTTATTCTGACCAGACCAAGCATGATCCTTTCGTCGACACTACGGCTTAGAGCATCGCTAAACCCAAACCTTATCTCCTCCTCTTCCGAGAGTCTGCCAATATGATAAGAGAGCCTACCCACCTCTCTCTTTTCTAACCCTCAACAGTAATTCCAGATCAGCCTGATCCTGCTTCCGTTTCGATTTACGCTTGCTCTTGATCAGCTGATCGAGGCCGATGAAGTTTACTCTGGTCCGTCCATAGCGACCGGTGACCCGATTTTTCCATACCTCCGGGAAATTTACTCCAGGAATCGAGGTGAGGATATCAACTCTAACCGGTTCAAAGCCGAGCTGGATAACCTTACCCTCGACAGTAAAATCCTCGATGCAAAGTCCAACCTTCTTGAAACCGAAATTCTCTAAGGCATGGAGCACCCTGCGGGCATTTTCCAGATCAGGAGATATCAGAATATCGATGTCTTTCGTGAACCGCGGTCGGGCATGGAAGGCTACCGCAAAGGCACCGACAATACAGTAGCGAACCTTATGTCTGTTGAATAATCTTAACAGATCTTCGTAGTCCTTTTCTACCCGCACCCTTCCCACCTAACTTCTTCCACACCTCCCTCAACATCTGAACGATCTCCAATCGCTCGATCGGAGTCATTCTCAGATAGTAGGCATCATCAAACCGGTTGGCGGTATCAAAGCTACTGGCCCGGAAAACCCAGATCCTTTTTCGCTTAGAGGAGGACGATGCCATCAGCGATCATCATATCGATCGTATTACGAAGCGACTTATACTCCGCTTCCGAATAGACATGGGGCTCGAGTCGGGGAATCGATATCGTCTTCTTGACGATGGCAAAAGCATCCTCTCGCCTTTCTCCCCGGTAGATTACCAGTAGATCGATATTACTTGCCACCGTCGCCCGATTCTTGGCATAGGAGCCGAAAAGGATTACCCGGATCAAGGGAAGCGACTGCTTTAATTGGTCAATGCCGGTCCTCAGTTTTTGTAAGAGCTCGGCGCGATTAAAGCTGGGATAGAAGATCCGAACAGAACTGGATGATCCTCTGGGCATAATCAATCCGCTGCCTGCTGGGCGGAAAAACAGGCCCAATTGTAGTAACCACTCTCGAGATCATGTCGAGCATGATCAGATCCCCTTCAGCTTCATAAAACCAGTCTTTGCTCCGCTCCATCTATCTAAGCACGATCAGGCGGATCGGATGGGCAGATTCTGGGATCCGAACGAAATAGACGCCCGCGGTAAGACGATCGGCTCTGATCTTTACATTCCTCCCTTCGATCGGGATCACCCTTACCTTCTGACCGAGAGAATTGTAGAATTCAAGTGAGGTCTGATCCGGGATCGATCTTATGACCTCAAATCTTCCGGAACTACGGACGATGGTGGGTCGGATTGAGAACCGCCCGGTTATAGTCTTTGCCTTATTATCAGTAACCGTTGGCACCTGGACCCCTTCGATGGCGTCAAGATAGAACTGACTTGAGGCCTCCAATCGGAGATAGCGGACCGAATCAAGACCAACCGAGGCCAGATCGAACTGGGTCTGACCGCTGTTGGCGGTTCCGATCGTGGTCCAGGGGCCGCGCCAGTTGTTGGAGACCTTAACGGTAGCAGAGCCCGTTCCCTGAGAGCGATAGACGGTGAAGTCATTACCCGGGCTGTTGCGGATCGGCCAGTCAAAGGCAAGGACGATCCATTTGCCGGAGTCGAGCCGGTAGGCATCATTGTCATGTGGACCGAGCGCCTTGGTTGGGTAAGTTCTATTGGATGAGGCCGTCACATACTTAGTTCCGATGAGTCGGGTCGCAAAGATTGGCCGAGTGGGATTGGGAACGAGTTTGACTGTAATTGTTACGGAGGAGTCACCGGTTGAGGGAACGGTAACATCGGGAATTACTTTGGTATCATATCCGGGAGCAAGGACGGTGACGGTATAGGTACCGGGAAGATAGAAACGGTGGAAGTCGCCATTGGTCGGACAGGAATAGCTCTGCCACTTATTGTCAACATAGATGAGAGCTCTAAGTGGCTTTCCGGTGACCGAATCGGTTATCGTTCCATGGATACCCTGACCAGCCTTCCGGATGAGATAGAGCATCGCATCCTTCTCCCTTCCATAGAAGATGGCATCGATCGACTCCGCCGGAGGGGTCTTGTATCGGCAGACCTCGATTGACCAGCCGATCTCACCGCCACAGCCATAATCGTAGTCCTTGGTGCAACCATTGATCGGATACATACCAACCGATCCCTGACCGTAGGGGTATCCGGTATAGCGGGAGTAGCCCTGGGAGAGGTGGCGGATCAGATTCTGCTCCGGTGGTTGGAGATAACGGCTGTAGGACCACGGTTCCGAGATATAGATCGTGCCGGCATGATAGGAGGCGTAGATAACGAAGGGATGGCGCCAGAAGTGTTCCATGAACTTCCACGATTCATTCTCGCTGAAGAAGTCTGATCCGCAGGCATATTCGTTCCCCCACATCCAGCCCCAGTTCCGGTTGAGATCAACCCACCGGGCATTGTAGCGGGAGCTACTGTTGTAGCCATCCGGATTGACCATCGGAGCGATCCAGATCTCTCGATTGTCGATCAGATCTTTGATCTGGGGATTGGTGGCGTAATTCTTCAAGAGATAGCCAACCAGAAGGAAGTTTACTCCCCAGGTGATCTTCTCGTTGCCGTGGATATTACCTTCGAGATGGAGGGCCGGTTCGACCTCATCCACCTGAGGATTGTCCGATATCTTCATGGCCAGTAAGAGACGATTCTGATGGCTATAACCTAAGGTTTCCAGACGACAGATGTGGGGATAGGTCTGGGCCATTTTGATCATCGAGTCTCGATACTGAGTATAAGAGAGATAGACACTATAGGGACCTTTACGCTCGTAGTTGTCACGGTAAAAATCGTCGATATCGGAATGGATGATCTCGAGTTGATAGCCGGATTCTCGCAACCCGGGAAGGAGTGATTTTGGAACCTCCGCAATCAGATGACCATCACCCACCTCATTGATCACCACCCCCATCCGGTCCAGGATCTTAAGATCCCCGGGGGTGATATCGGTAAGCTTCACAAGATCATACTCCCCCGCCTGGAGAAGGAGAGAAAAGAGAAAAAGCAGAATAAAAATCCTCATCGCTCCCCCTATTTCTTTCTCATGTAGATGGCGAATCCGCCTCCTCCAGAGTAGACGAGCGGATAGCCAGTCACCTGATACCGCCCACCAAGTCCTTTCATCTCAAGCTCACGGCTCACCGATCCCCCGGTCTTTTTGATCTCATCGCAGAGAGACCGGGCTGTAGCCTCATCAAAATCCGATAGGACCTCAAAACACTTCTTCCCGATTACCTCTGCCACCCCCTTTCCCAACACACGGAAAAAGGCAAGGTTGGCCCTTTTGATGCTATAGTCGAAGTCGATGATGAAGATCGGATCCTCGATCGCATCGACAGTCGCCTCCCACTCCTCCTTAGCCGCAGCAACTGCCGCCTGCAGTCTCCGATTCTCACGGGCGAGTTCGGTCTGTCTGAGGGCCCGGTTGGTTACCATCCGGGTCCGATCTGGTGCAAAGGGAGGAATGAGGAATCCGGCCACATCGATCTTCAGATCGCGGACGATCTTGGTCTGCAGATCGAGAGAGGTTATCAGGATGAATTCCGCTTCCGGATGTTTCGCTCTTCCCGCTCGAAGAAACTCCTCATACTCGAAACCACGGGCATCGAGGAGGATAAGATCCGGCTTCTTCTCGGCAATAATGGAAAGGGCGGTATCGGAATCAGAGGCCAGATAGACTTCGTGTCCTTCGGGATCAAGGGCATCTTTTATATTGGGTGTATCTGGATTCCGAGAAAAGATCAGGATTTTGGCTCGCATCAAAACCTCCTCTCCCAATTATAGCCATCTGTATAGAGGTGGCAAAGAGAAAAAATAAGGCTCCGCCCGCATCTCCCTCAGGAGACGGCTATCATTGGTGGGGGGATATATAGCCAACCCCTGCATCCCGCAATGAGCTGATATAGATCCCCTTTGGCCTGAATAGGATATTCAGGCCGATCCAGGTGTCAAGTTTTTGACCAAAAAAGAAGGGGAAAAAATCCCCTTCTCGATGTGGAAAATATGTGGATAACCCTATCGGTTCAATTCTAAGAAGACCTTTACCAATTCGGGGTCGAACAAGATCCCACTCCCCTTTTCGATAAATTTCAATACCTTTGACTTTGGAATCTTCTTACGCCAGGGACGATCAGACTGCATCGCATGATAGACATCAGCAATGGCGATGATTCGGGCTGGTAGAGGTATGCTCTCACCTTTTAGTCCTTCTGGATAACCGGAGCCATCCCATCGCTCGTGATGATATAGAATTGCCTCCCTCATCAAAGGGGTGAGAAATCGCTCCATAATCTCCACACCCAGTTGGGGATGCTTTCTGACCTCGGCCATCTCCATCTCCGTGAGAGGACCGTCTTTGTTTAAAATCTCCTCCGGGATACCAAGCTTGCCCAGATCATGAAGCAATGCCGCAATCCGGATCTCGGCAACTTCTGACTCCTGAAGCCCAACTGCGGTGGCGAGCTGAACCGCAGCTTTGGCCACCCCCATTGCGTGTCCTTCGACATATCTATCCCTCAACTCAATAATGTCAACGATCTTGCGGATCGAATCGACCATTGATTGATAACCCTTCTTCTCCCATACTCGATACCTGAGCCCCCTTGCAATGATAATGTTTAACTCCTCAACACTAATCGGCTTGTGGAGAAATTCATAGGCACCAGCCTTCAATGTTTCGACTACAACCTCCTGATCCTTCTTCCCGCTAACGACTATTATCACCGCCTCGGGCAGGAGGTCTCTAACCTCATGAAAGAAATCGAGGCCGGTAGTATCGGGAAGGACCAGATCGAGCAGGACAACATCGATATCCTGGTTAAGATACTCCCTGGCCTCGGCACAGGTGCTGACCGCAATGGGTTCATGGCCGTCCAGCCGGACCGCTTCGGCCATCAGCTCCCTTTCGCCGATATCATCCTCAACAATCAAGATCTTGGCCATTCGGCTCTGGCTTTAAGAAAAGCATCGACCACCTGAGGATCGAAAAGTTTACCTTTGCTGTCCTCAAGCATCTTTATTGCCGTCTCATCTGACAAGGCCTTCCGATAAGGTCGATCCGAGGTGAGGGCATGGTAGACATCGGCCACCGCAATGATCCGAGCACCTAAGGGGATCGCTTCTCCTTTAAGACCATCGGGATAGCCCGACCCATCCCACCGCTCATGATGGTGTCTAATATAACCAATGATCTGGGGAGGGAGAAATTTACTCACAATATTGGCGGCCAAGACCGGATGGTGTCTCACCCGATCCATCTCCTCCTGGGTCAGACTACCGGGTTTATTCAGAATCGCCTCCGGTATCCCCATCTTACCGAGATCGTGGAGCATGGCGGCAATCCTTAAGTCCTCGATCTCATCGGGATCGAGACCCAACTGGCGTCCGATCTCGGTTGAATATTCGGCCACTTTCTGAGCGTGACCCTCAAGATAACGGTCCCTAACCTCAATTATCTGGATCAGCATATTGATCGCCTCTAAATAGGAGTCGTGGAGCTCCCGTTTCAACCGTTTCAGTTCCTCCTGGATCTTCAGCTCATGGGCCTTCTTTAGCTCGGTCAATTCGGCGTGTTCTAACGCCCGTTTGACGATGATCACCAGTTCATCGATCTCAAACGGCTTGGTGATATAATCGTATGCACCCATCTTGAGACATCGGACCGCAGTATCGACATCCCGCTCTCCAGTTACCATAATCACGGGGGCATCCCGATTCTTCTGTTTGATCGAACGGAGAAGATCAATACCGAGGCCATCGGGAAGGTTAATATCAAGGAGGGTAAGATCTGCCCCGGCCTTAAACTTCTCCAGCCCTTCCCGACAGTTCGATGCCTTCTCCACCTCATACCCCTCCATACTCAATGTCTCAGCCATAAGCTCAAGCTGAGATTCATCATCCTCAACAATAAGGATACGACTCATCTCTCCTCCTATTTTTTTACCTTAATGGTTCAGTATTCGAGTGAGTAACTACTTCAGAATGACGAAGTCGACCCTCCGATTCTGGGCTCGACCCTCTTTGGTCCGGTTGTCGGCAATCGGTCGGCTCTCGCCATAACCCCGGGCAACGAGACGGGAGGGATCGATCCCATGCCGCTCAATCAGATAGGTCCGCACCGCATTGGCCCTGAGATTGGAGAGCTTCAGGTTGTAGGCATCGGAACCGATCGAATCGGTATGACCCTGGATCTCAACCCTGATCTCCGGATGGCTGGTCAGGATCGCCGCCGCCTCATCCAGGATCGGATAGGACTCGGGTTTGATCGTCGCCTT
>QNBE01000056.1 GCA_003645615.1 Caldifarciminota bacterium | reverse complement strand
GTCCATTCCGCTGCTTGGCAATGATGACATCGGCAATCCCCCGATTCTCCGGGGTGGGGTTATAGTACTCCTCCCGATAGAGGAAGATGACAACATCGGCATCCTGCTCCAAGGCACCGGACTCCCTCAGATCAGAAAGTTTGGGGACCGGATCGTCCCTCACCTCGGGCCGGCGTGAAAGCTGTGAGACCGCAATCACCGGGACATCGAGCTCCCGTGACATCGCCTTGAGGGTGAGGGAGATCTCGGCGATCTCCTCCTGACGGGTCGGTGATCGCCGCCTGAGGGTGGGAGGGGTCATGAGCTGGATATAATCGACAATTATGAGGCCGACATCGAGTTCGGCCTTGAGCCGGCGCGACTTGGCCTTCAGCTCCAAAACCGGAATGGATGGGGTATCATCGACCCAGATCGGGACATTAACCAGCTGATCCCGGACGGTAAGGATCCGGGTCCAGTCCCGGGGTGAGACCCTTCCCCGCCTCAGATCCTCAAACCTCACTCCGGACTCTGAGGAGAGGATCCGCTGGACCAGCTGGCGGGAGGACATCTCCAAGGAGAAGATGAGAACCGGGATATTGAGCTCCATGGCGACATGGGTGGCGATATTCAGAACGAAGGCGGTCTTGCCCATCGATGGTCGGCCCGCAACGATGATCAGATCCCCCTTTTGTAGACCCGCGGTCCGTTCATCCAGGGTTATGAAACCGGTCTCAAGCCCGGTGATCGGGCGGTGGTGATCACGGAATGATTCGATCTCCTCAACAACCGGACCGACGATCTCCCGGACCGACTGGACCTTCTTCCTCAACCCCTGCTCACCGATCGAGAAGATGAGGTTCTGGGCGAGATCGGCTAAGGAGGAGGCATCCACCCCCTCATCATACCCTCTGTTCAGGATCTCAGATGCAGCCTGGATCAGATCCCGTTTGACCCTTTTTTCCACGATCACCTTGGCATGGCTCTCGACATTGGCGGTTGAGATGACATTGGCAACCAGAGAATTGAGATACTCAACCCCACCAACATTCTCCAGCTCCTTCATCTTCCGGAGCTCATCGGTAACGGTCACGAGGTCCGGGGTGACATTCTGCTGGAAGAGGTTGACGATCGCCTGGAAGATCTTTTTATGAGCGGGAGAGTAGAAACACTCCTCGGTGACAAGTTCTAATGCCTTGACCACCGCACCCATATCGAGGAGCATCGAACCGAGGAGGTTCTGTTCTGCTTCTAAGGACTGGGGTGGAACCCTCTCTTCAGCCATAGATTAGCTCCTTGGCAAGGGCGAGATCCTTGACAGCCCGGGGCCGAAAATTTGGATTCCGGATCAGGAAGGCGGGATGGAAGGTTGGGATCAACCTTATCCCTTCATAGGCGAAGAGCTTACCGTGTATCTTGGTGATCGAGATCTCCTTTCCCATCAGGGCCGAGGCCGCAATCCTCCCCAAGGTAAGGATGAGCCTCGGCTGGATGATTCTGATCTGCTGTTTGAGATAGGGGAGGCAGGCGCTGATCTCATCCTTCTTGGGATCACGGTCATAGGGGGGGTGACACTTGACAACATTGGTGATGTAGAGGTCGGACTCCGATAGTCCAATCTGGGTGAGCATCTCTCGGAGCAGTCTGCCCGCCCGGCCGATGAAGGGTCTTCCTTCTTTATCTTCCTCCTTACCAGGTGCCTCACCGATCAGGATCAGATCGGCCGATGGATTTCCCTCTCCGAAGACGAGCCTGCGCCGGGAGGTGACCAGACGGCAGCGCCGGCAGCCATGGAGTTTTATCTCCAGGATATGGAGCGGATCTCCCGAGAGATAGACCGTGTCCTCTCCGTCTTTTAATTTCTGTCTTAGGAAGTGGCGGACCATGATAGATAGCGATCGAGCAGGAGATGGGCAAGCTCATCCTTCTCGATAACACCAAGATCGGTGACACCGCTCTTTTCAATAAGCCAGGCCCGGGTTCGATCCCGACCCAGTGCTTCGGTCGTATTGGCAACCACGATATCGACCCCCTTCTCCTCAAGTTTCTTCTTGCCAAGTTCAACATGGTCACCGGTCTCGAGACTGAAGCCGACCCTAAACTGTCTCCTTTTTGGTAGACCCTTGATGATATCCGGGGTCCGTTTAAGCGTAATCTGGAGTTCTGGTTGTTTCAGCTTCGCGGTTGCGGCATCAAGATGGTAATCGTTCACCGCTATGGCCATGAAGAGGCAGTCGAACTGGTCAATCCGCTGTTCCAGCTCCCTTTTCAAGTCTGACCAGGTCCGGATCTGAAGGGTTGGTATCCACTCCGGTATCTCAATCTCGACCGGTCCGGTGATGAGGAGGACCTCCCCACCCCGACCGATCGCCTTCCGGGCCAAGGAGAGGGCCATCCTTCCTGAGGCGCGATTGGTGATGACCCGAACAGGATCGATCGGTGCCTCGGTTCTACCACCGGTAATGAGGAGCCGGTGGCCTTTAAGTCCCTTCCTCCCTTCCAGGATCGAGATCGTCCGTTCCAGCACGAGCTGGGTGGGTGCGATATGGCCGATCCCGATCCGACCGCTGGCAAGGGGGCCGGAGACCGGACCGATGAATTCATAGCCATAACCGGTTAGAACCTCCTGATTCCGCTTTACCACAGCGCTCTTCCACATCCTATCGTTCATCGCCGGCACGATCAGCCGTGGACCATCATAGGCGAGGGCAAAGGTGGTGAGGAGGTCGTCGCCAATGCCAGCGGCGAGCTTTCCGATCAGGTTGGCGGTGGCAGGCATAAGAAGGAAGAGGTCGGCCTGCTCTGAAAGACCGATGTGGCTGATACCGGTGTGGTTGGGATCGAAGGTCTCAAGGTGGACCCTGCTACCACTGAGCGCCTGGAAGGTAATCGGGCTGATCAATCGGGTGGCATTCTTGGTCATTATCACCGTCACGCCCACCCCCCTCTTCCTCAATTCCCTAATCAGCTCCAAGGCCCGATAGATGGCGATTGAGCTTGAGACCCCAACTATGACTCTTTTTCCTTCCACTTCACCTCACCGGCAATCACCCTTTTGATCCCCTCTAAGATTGGGTTGACATTGGGATCGTAGAGGTGCTTCCGCTGGAGATCGTTTATCCGCCGGGCCTCAAGTGCGGCGAGATAGACGGCAAGATACTTGTTATCGAATTTCTCCCACACCTTCTCAAATGGTGGTAGATCATTACCCATTTAGCCTCCTTTTTTCCGCTTCGACCGTTCAGCGGCTATGATCGAGATGATCTCGCCCGTTGCCTGATCGAGATCCCGGTTTATCACCAGGTAATCGTAATCGTTGGCCGAGCGGATCTCCTGCTCCGCCTTCCGGAGCCGGGCCTCGATCTCCTCCTCGCTCTCACGCCCCCGCTCAAGGAGTCGACGTCTCAGCTCCTCCTTGGAAGGGGGGAGGAGGAAGATGAGGACCGCCTCGGGGAAGAGGTCCTTAACCTGCTTGCCCCCATTGACATCGATGTCCAGGATCACATCCTCACCCCGGTCGATCTTGGTCAGGAGCGGCTCCTTCGGGGTACCGTAGTGGTGGTTATGGTAGTGGGTCGTCTCGATAAATCTTCCCTCCTCTTCCCACCGGGAAAACTCTTCTTCCGTGAGGAAGATGTAGTCGATCCCCTCTCTCTCCCCACTCCGCCTCGGCCGGGTTGTCGCTGAGACGATGTAGTTGAGGGTCCCATCCCTCTCGGTTATCCGCCGGACGATGGATGTCTTCCCACCACCGGATGGGGATGAGATGACGAAGATGAGACCCTTATTCGACATTCTGAATCTGCTCCCTGATCTTCTCCACCTCCTCTTTAATCCCAACGACGAGCTGGGAGATCTGGGCATCATAGGCCTTGGCCGCAGTAGTATTTGCCTCCCGGTAGAGCTCCTGGGTGAGGAAGTTGATTCGACGGCCCGGTGTGGTCTCGACGAGGGCCTTCTCGATGAGATCTAAGTGGCTCTCCATCCGGGCACACTCTTCGGTGATATCGAGCCGATCGACATAGTAGAGGATCTCCTCGGCCATCTTCTTCGGAGTCGCCTTGATCAGGGCTTCGGCCAAAAGCCTTTCTAACCGTTTCCGCTTCTCCCTCCTCCGGAGTGGGGCACGGATCTTGAGCCTCTTGAGCAGCTTTTTGATCTTCTGAAGGGACTTCCGGATCGACCGTTCAATATTCTTCCCTTCCAGCTCTTTGGAATGGATGAGGCCGGCCAGGGCCTGATCCAGGGCTGCCATCACCTGACGGCTGAGCCGGGCCTGAGTCATCTCCTTCTTAGTGAATTTGACAATCCCGGGAAGCTGGATCACGGTATCGAAGGAGAGGGTATCCTGGATCCCATAACGCCTAACCAGCTCATCCCGGAGGCGGACGATCCGGGAGAGGAGGGAGTGGTCGACGAAGAGCTCATAACCCTCATCCTCATCCTCGATCTGGATCGCGACCGTCACATAGCCACGGCTGATCATCCGGGCCACCCGCTTTCTTATCTCCCCTTCATATCCGGTGACGATGGTTGGGGTCTTGACCGAAACCTCCAGAAACCTGTGGTTATGGGATCTGATCTCCACCTCAACCCGATCCGACTTCCCCCGACCGATACCGGTCATACTACGCATCAGACCTCTAAGATGATGGTAACCGGGCCCTCATTCTCAATCCCGACCACCATCCGGGCGCCGAAACGGCCGGTCTGGGGGTTGAGATCAAACCCACGGAGACGTTCAACAAACCGGTGGTAGAGATCGTTTGCCCGCTCTGGCTCTTCTGCGGTGGTAAAGGAGGGGCGATTGCCCTTTTTGGTATCGGCAACAAGTGTGAACTGAGAGACGACCAGGACCTCACCGCCGATCTCCCGGAGGGAGTGGTTCATCCTCCCCTTACTATCTTCAAATATCCTCAGATTGGCACACCGCTCGGCCAATCGGACCGCCTTTCTTTCGTCATCGCCCCTTCTTATTCCCAAGAGGATGAGGAGACCTCTTCCGATCTCAGCAATCCGCCTTCCCTCAATATCGACCCATGCCCTCCTTACCCGCTGAATGATCGCTCTCACTTCAAGCTCTGAAGGATCTTCCGGCCAAATAGTTCGGCCGCCTGGGGGCCAGCCCCGGTGATGATGGTGCTATCCTGCACCACCTCACGGTCAAGGTATCGGGCTCCGAGTCGGATCAGCTCCTCCTTTGCACCGGGCCAGACTGTGGCCTTCCTCCCTTTTAATATCCCGGCCCGGCCCAGGATCACCGGAGCCAGACAGATGGCGCCGATCGGTTTACCGGCCTCATAAAATCTACCAATTAGAGAATGGAGGGTGGTGTCGGAGAAGAGAGACTGGGCACCAACCCCTCCTACCAAAACTAAAGCCACATAGAGGCTCTCGGCCGCCTCACCGATGAGTAGATCCGGTTTCACCTTGAGGCCGAGCATACCCTCGGCCGGGGTGGTATCGGTGGAGGCGATCTCGACCCTATAGCCCGCCTCAACAAAGAGGCCTTTTGGGATCTTCAGCTCCTCGTCCCGGAAGCCATGATGGGCAATAACCATCAGGATCCTCCCTTTATCGACGGTCTGGGCAGAGAGGACGAGGGCAAAAAGGATAAAAAGTATCCGTCTCATCCTGCCTCCCTGAGACGCTGGGCATCCTCTTCGGCTAAGGACTGATTGACATAAAAACCGCTCCCCAGTTCAAAACCACCGAGGATGGTCGTTACCGGCATTATCACCAAGTGGTAGTGGTAATAGTCTCCCGCATCGAGGTGGTTGGGTCCGGTGTGGAGGAAGAAGTTGAAGGGGGGGTCGTCCAAGACCTTAACCAGCCTTTTGAGGCAGGACTGGATAATCTCGGCAAAGGCAAATTTTTCATCATCACTTACCCGATCGAAATAGGCCTGGTGGCGGATGGGCATGATCCAGATCTCATAAGGGATTCGAGCGGCATAAGGGACAAAGGCTAAGTAGTGGCGGTTTGAGACGATAATCCGGTCTTCAGTTTCCTTCTCCTCGGCAATAATCTGGCAGAAGAGGCAGCGGCGGTGGCGGCGGTAGTAGGCTTTGGCACTGGTGAGTTCCTCGGCAACCCGCTTGGGAAGCAGAGGCATTGCGACCACCTGAGAGTGGGAGTGTTTGAGTGATGCGCCAGCCCTACGACCATAGTTCTTGAAGATTAGAGTGTAGCGGATCCAGGAGAGATCGTTGAACTCTCTGAGCCGATGTTGATAGGTATCGAGGACGAGCTTAAGGTTATTTAGCTCGAGTTCAGCGATATGGCGGTTATGGAGTGGCGTCTCGATAATGATCTCATGGAAACCTTTTCCCGGTCGGGATCGGTAGAAAGGAGAACGGGTTGTCTCGCCGTGATCGCCCAGGATCGGGAAGAGATTGGGGACGACCCGCACCTGCCAGTCTTTCTTCTCTGGTATTCTCAAGACCTCGGGCGGAGTAAGCCCTTCATTACCTGGACAGAAGGGGCACTCTTCTACTTTTCGGGGGCGGTGTCTCCTCTTGGTAGCAACAACTACCCACCGTTTAACCAAGGGGTCTTTTCTCAGATGGGACATTATTCCTCTTTCTTCTCCTCCTCTTTTTCTACAGGTAGGAAGTATTCGATCTTGGCCTTTGCCTTCAGCTGGTCTAAGAACTCCGTTCTCCGATCGTTCAGCTTCTTCCTTCTGAGGTTCCGCTCAATCTCTGGCTTCGCCTGTTTGTAGCTGATCACCCGAACCGGATTCTTATCGAGGACGAGGTAGAGATAGTAGCTGGAGTCTTCAACCGAGTAGATCGGAGGACTGATTGTCCCTTTGCCCAGTGGGAAGACTAAGGAGTCGATCTCCTTCTTGGTGCCCTTGATCACAAATCCGAGGTCAGCACCCCGGATCACCCGCACCGTATCTGGATTGAGGGAGTAGTGGTTGACAATAGAATCGAACTCCCTGGTTCGATATCGATGGGAGAAGGGCCAGAACCAGGGGCGGTAGCGGAGGGAGAGATAGAGTGAATCGGCAAAACTGCTATCCTTGGTAATGAGAGCACGGAGTCGAATCTGGGCCGGAACAGTATACTGATCATCCCGATGCTCCTGATAGTAAGCCCTTATCTCATCCTCGGTGAGCTTCGCCTTGGCCACAATCTCTCGTCGCCAGAGCTCATTCAGCATCACCTGCTTCCGATTCTCCTGAAACTTGGTGAATGTGGTGTCGTAGAGGTAGAGCTTCCTCTTGAATGCGGCGATAAACCTGAGCTCTTCCTTCACCATCTCTTTCAAGAGCTTCTTAAGACCTTCCGGTCCTTTAAACTCATCTCGGGCAAAGGGGGGAAGCTGATCCTTCTTAAACTCGACATCGTCTCCGGTTATGGCGTGGTGGTCGAAGATGGCTAAGGTATCACCGTGTTCACCTTCGAGATAGTACTCGACCTTAACCGTTTTGAGGAGGCTGTCCTCCAGTGCTTCGGTCATCGCCTTTTTCTTCTCGCCCTCAATCGTCGATTTGATCATCCGCTTGACCTCGTCCAGCTTCCGGTAGCGAGCCGGCTTCTTCTCCAGAATCTTATAAAAGGCAAACTTACCACTATCGGGTGAGATGATGGTTGAGACTGATCCCACCTCGGTGGCAAAGAGGATCGAGTCGATTGGATCTGGTCTGGTTCCCTTGACAACATAGCCGAGCTGACCACCGCTGAATCGGGAAGGGGCAACCGAATAGACCTTACAGAGGGTATCCCAGGCAGCGGAATCGATCAGAACCGAATCTCGGAGTCGCTTCGCTAAGGAATCAGAATTCACCACAATCTCCTTTGCCTTCACCCTCGCCTTGATTAAATACTTATCCCTGTTTTCATCATAGTATTTTTTTATCTCGCTGTCGGTCACCGTTATCCTACTGAATACCTCACGGGTGAGGAAGTCATCCATAAGGTAGCGTTTGTTGGAGTAGTAGTAGCGCTTCCGGACTTCGGGGATGGTATCGTAACGGTGTTTCAAGGCATAGGTCCTGATCAGCCGTTCAATTACCTTCCGATCGACCAGCTCCTTGAGCTTCTCCGGCTTGTCATACCCAATCCTCATTACCGTCGGCATATTCTGGATCATCTCATCGATCTCGATCCGGGTGATTGGCCAGCCATCAACCCGGGCGAGATGCTCCTGGTAGTTCTTACGAAAAGCGCGTTCGACAGCGGAGAGGGCCTGATCAACATATGGACAATCACGGTATTTGGTTACGACATCGGAGTAGTATCGAGCCGCATTCTGAAAGTCCTCGAGAAGTTCTGAGGCATGACCCATCCGGTAGAGGACCGAACCGAGCTCTTTACTCTCGGGAAATTTTTCCCTTACCTGCTGATAGTAGACCATTGCGGAGTCCGGTTGATAGAGCCAGTAGAGATAGAGATCACCGATATCGACGAGGATCGAGAAGGAGTCTTCCCGGCTGGCACTCTTCAGTTCCTCCTGATAGGCGGCAATTGCCGCCCGATAATTGCCCTGGGTGGCAAGATCGATCGGGGAAACCCCGAAAAGAATCAGAAGCACCATCATCTCTCCTCCTTGGTCCAGTTTGGTTTTCTCTTCTCGATGAATGCCCTCATCCCTTCCCGGGCCTCCTCGGTGGCAAATGCCACCCCAAATGCCTCCGCCTCATAGGATGAGGCGGTGGTGAAGTTGGCATCGATACCACGGTTGATCACGGTCTTGGCCAACTTGAGGGCAATCGGCCCCACCTCAAGGATCTTGCGAGCAAGCTTCTTCGCCTCTTCCAAAAGGGAGTCATGGGGCACAACCCGATTGACAAGGCCGATCCTGAGTGCCTCTTCGGCATCGATCGGTTCCCCGGTAAAGATAAGCTCCTTGGCCTTGGCCACCCCAATCAGCCTTGAGAGCCGCTGGGTTCCGGCCCAGCCCGGGATAATACCCAGTTTGAGTTCTGGTTGGCCAATCTTCATCTTATCCGAAGCGATCCTCAGATCACAGGCCATAGCCAGCTCACAACCACCACCGAAGGCATAGCCATTGATCGCAGCAATCGTTACCTTCTCCATATTCTCAAGCTTGGCGGTCAATCGCTGGCCGGTCCGGGCAAACTCCCGGGCCTCGATCGAATCCATCTCAGCCATCGCCTTGATATCTGCGCCGGCCACAAATGCCTTACCGGTTCCGGTGATGATGATAACCTGAATCTCTTTATCCTGGGAGAGTTCATCAACCGCTGCCTCGAGTTCACCGACCAGTTTCCAGTCCATGGCGTTGAGGACATCGGGGCGATTGATGGTAAGAACCGCAACCCTCCCCTCCTTCTCGATCTGGAGATAATTGTAGACCATCACACCTCCTGAAGGAGAATTATATAAAGAATGTTGGCCTAATCAAGAGATGGCTAATGATAAGGGTAGAAGATGAAGAATAGGAGTGAGAGGACGAAGAGGATCCAGGAACCGGGGTGGATCTCTTCTGCCTTTCCTCCAATCAGTTTGAAGAAGGGATAGAGGACGAATCCTCCGGTGATACCGATTCCAATATTGTAGGTGAAACTCATCAGGATGACCACGAAGAAGGCCGGTATCGCCTCGGTGTAGTCGGAGAAGTCTATCCGCTTGATCGGCTCCAGCATGAGGAGGCCAACGATGATCAGGGCAGGACCATAGGCCTGGGGTGGAACCGAAGTGAAGAAGGGAGCAAAGAAGAGGGCGAGCAGAAAGAAAAGCCCGGTGACGACTGCGGTAAGGCCGGTCCGGCCCCCCTCTTCAACCCCGGCAGCCGATTCGATATAGGTCCCGGTGGTGGTGGTGCCGAGCAGGGCGCCAAATACTGTAGCCAAGGCATCGGCGAGCATCGGCTTTTCAATCTCCGGCAGATTACCATTCTCATCCAGAAAACCGGCCCGGGCCGAGACCCCGATCAGGGTCCCCATCGTGTCAACAAAGTCCATGATGAAGACGGTGAGAATGACCGCAAAGAAACCCCAGCTCAGTGCACCGATGATGTCGAGCTTGAGAAAGATCGGAGCAAGAGAAGGGGGGAGGCTGATCAGGCTGGCAGGTGGGGTTACGATACCGGATAGAAAAGCTAAGATGGTGCCGATGATGATGCCGATGAGGATCGAACCCTTAACCCTTTTGACCATCAGCACCGCAATCAAAAGGAAGGTTATGATTGCTACCAGGACCGGGGCTGAGGTGAGATCACCGACCGAGACTGGTGCTCCTGGAACTCCAAGCTTGACGATGCCGGTCTCGTTGAGGCCGATGAAGGTTAAAAAGAGACCGATGCCGACCGCAAAGCTGTATTTGAGCGAGGTTGGAACCGCATCAGCAAGCCAGGAACGGAGGCGGAACAGGGTGAGGAGAGTAAAGATGACACCCCCGATGAAGATGGCGCCGATCGCAGTCTGCCATGAGTAACCAAGGACTTTGACCACGGTGAAGGCGACAAAGGCATTCTCACCCATGTAAGGAGCAATCGCAAAGGGGCGATTGGCATAGATTCCCATAATCAGAGTGCCAAAGACTGCGGATAGGATCGTGGCCACCATGGATGGTCCCTTGGGAATTCCGGCCGCCTGGAGGATGGCTGGATTGACGATGATGATGTATGCCATGGTCATAAAGGTGGTGATGCCAGCGATGACTTCCGTCCTGACATCGCTACCCATCGCCTTGACCTTAAATAATTTCTCGATCATCTTCCCTCCTTCAAAAGGATCTCCTTTATCCGCTCACTGCTCATCGGTCCCAGCGGGATTGGCCGACCGTTGATGAGGATCGACATCCCGCGGCCGAATTTGATGAAATCTCGATTGGTCCTGAGTTGATGAATCCGAATGAAATATCTCTTCCCCATCCCCTTTACAACCTGCTGCCATTTTGAGACCAGGCTGATAAAAAATGGGCACTGTTCACTGGAAAAGATATCGATAACAACCTTGCCTTTGATCGGTGTGAACTCAAAATCCTTCCGGATGAAGCGAGGGGGTTCAACCCGTTTAAACCGCTTGAGCAGAAGGACCCTCTTCCCTTCCCGATCAACCTCCTCATAGCCGAGATGGCGGAAGAATCCAGCAGGCATATACCAGCTATCCCAGTCATAGCCCCAGGCCACCACGCCCTTAGCCCTCCTCTTTGCTACCCGCTCAATACGCTCAATCAGCATTCGTCCGATCCCCCTTCCAGTATACCTCTTCCGCTCGGGACGATCCCAGAGATGGACCATACCACAGATGATGTAGATGAGATCCTTGCCCTGGATCCGATCCGGGGCCTCCTCGATCGGGATGAACTCAAAGAAACCAACCGGTGTCTTCCCTTCATAGGCCACCAGGCCTGAAAGTCCCCTTCTCATCATCCACTTCAACCACCGCCTGCGGACCATCCCGGCCAGCTCATACCCTTTCTCATAGTTGAGGGTGCAGACCGAGGCAAGGGTGAGCGACTCCGGATCTCGATAATCCCGTATCTCAATCATCTCTCCCAATAATATCCAGCTTCTTTCTCTTATCAATTCCTGAGATAAATCTCAATATTGGGACCGGGACGGGAAATGGCCTCCAAACCAATGTAGGGGAGGTAGAAAGCATCCTGTTCATCATAACGGCCCTTTCCTCTTCCAGTGGCAGTCTGGATCTTCTTAATTAGATGGTATTCCTTCTGGAGCGACTCTTCAATTTCTCTTGGAATGAGATCGTAATAACGGAGAGGCGATTTTTTCACGATTACCAACTCGGGATTAGAAGAAAGAGGCACCGGTTGGAGAGTGCGAAGTTGCACCTCACTCCACTTAGAACCAAGTTGAGTGGTGGTAAGTCCTGATGGGAGATTCCTTTTAATCCACTCCGCGGCAATAACGCGGGTATCCTTCCTGGAGAGAAGTTGGTTGCACAATATTATGCATCTTATTGAAGGAATCATGAGGATTATAACGAGGATAAAAGTCATTACTTCGCCTCTCAGAAATTTGACATATTCTGAAATCTGGCTAATCAGGAAGCCACTACCCAGAACAAGAAAGGGAAGGAGAGGAATAGCATATCTTACAAATACAACCCAGCTCCTTCCAATTATGCAATAAAATATTAAAGCTGGAAAATAGAAAATCAGTGCCGTCTTAAAGGACTTTTGAAAGTGGAGTCCTATACCCAGGAAAGATGCGATCATCAGGGTTGGGCCCATTCCGAACCAGAGGGAAAACCTTAAATGATACCACCAACCCTGTTCCAGTCGAATAGGTGGAAATCCGTTAATCATGTGGCCCAGCGATTGGTGTTTAAACTCCAGCAAGGTCGATGTCTTAAAGGTGTGAAAATCAATCAGCGTGTAAGGGCTGGTTGCTATGAACCCTACAATAGCCGTTAGAATTGAAACCAGGAGTTTCTTACTATCACGATGGGGGGTTAATATATGAATTAGAATTAGTTCAAAAACAAGGAAGAAAGCAGTATATTTGGTTGAAGTCGCAAGGCCCAGGAAGAGACCGGCAAGAAAGTAACTGGTTATGTTTGGTTGGCGGGTAATTCGTAGCATAAAGTAGAAAGAAATTATGATCAGAAGAGTGGTCAGGATGTCTGTGGTCCCGAAGTGAGAGTCCCGGACATGAAGGTAGAGTAAGGCGAGGATAAATGCGGCGGTTAATCCTAATTTTTCACTATGATACTCTTTTCCTATCCGGTAGAGAAAATAACAGGTTGCAGTTCCAGCAATGGCAGAGACAAGTCGGGCAATGAGGTAGAATTGGGGGTTATAAACCGAGATTATTCCAGGTTTGATTATGGCGTAGATTCGGAAGATAAAGTGGAGCAGATACATAAGGAGGGTGGGGTAGAAGAAGAAGTGAGGGTTCATATCCCCGGTGAAAAATCTTACTGCAACATTTATAACTCGAGCTTCATCGGGTCGAGCAAAAATATTAGGAAGGCCAAAGGATATCCCCCAAATTCTGAGTCCAAACCCAATCAGGAGAATAATCAAGATTTTCTTCACATCTGAGCATATCCTCCCAATCAATATCTGTCAATATGAGTTTTCACCAACTACTTAGCTGCCACTGTGTATACTACCTGTATCTTAATCCTCCGGAGGATTTATGTTTCTCCAAATTTTGAGTAACCAACCCCATTTCGGTAAGATCATTTTTGATTGAAATCGGGCAATTGACGTATCATGATTTATAAGTATAATTGAGAAAGCAGAGGGAATCATGGGAATTATAGTTGTTTTGATTTTGACCTCCCCTGGTGATTCAGTCGGCTGGACTAAATGGGATGTTCAATGGGGCGCAGGTCAGACCGGCTGGCAGGTCTGGTATGATGGTTCCTGCGTCCATGTCGATTTTATGAGGGCCCATGAGTCTCAGCCTTGGCCTGACCGCTGCTGTGCCTATAACTTCTGGAGAAACCGCTGGTTCGGGGATGCCGATGTCACTCCCGGCTACTCTGGTTATGCTGTCCTGGGAGTGAAGCCATCCAACAATGCAGCAGTCTGTGCCTATCACCATCAAGCCTCAGGAGATATTTACCGGAGTTGGGTCTCGGTTGACGAGGGACAGGGCTATTACAATTTCACCTGTCATAAGGTTCTGCCTCAGGAGCAAACCGAGCAGCTCATCTGGCCCAGGCTGGCGGTGAGCAATAAGGACTATTTTTACGTAGTAATGCATAGTTATCCTTATGAGAAAATTTGCTTCACCCGTTCCACTGACGGTGGCAATACTTGGTCTGACACTATGATCGTCCATTTGGATACTATGTATTTGAATGAAACTGGTGGCGTCTTCGCTGACCGGTTTAACACTCCGGGTAAGGTCATCATCTACTGGACGAGATGGACTGGTGAGGGGAGTGGTGGTCATGCCCAGCATGCTCAGGATGTCTGCTATATGATCTCGACCGATTACGGTAATAGCTGGGGGCCAAAGGTCAACCTCACCCGCTATCATCCCGATGACACAATGCGGGCCTACTGTCAGGTTAAAGCGATCTTCGATCAGAATGGTGATCCCCACATTATCTTCCCGGTTAATTACTATCTCAATCAGACAGCGTATTATAAGTCTTGGATCATCCACTGGTCTCCCAATACCGGATTTAACATCGTTACCGGACCCCACAGTATGAGTGGAATTCCCGGTGCCTGGCGGCTTCCCTGTGATCATGCCCAGATCGCCCTTGATCGGGATAATGGCTGGCTATACTCTGTCTATGTCTTAAACCGAGATACCGACACCTCTCAGGGTGGCTGGCCCAATGGGGAGTTGATGGCCAAGTATTCGACTGATAATGGGGCTACCTGG
>QNBE01000055.1 GCA_003645615.1 Caldifarciminota bacterium | reverse complement strand
CGATCTTCCCCCTGACAGCCTGGCTCGCCTGTCGGGCCTCCTGGTCGGGACGGTGGATCGATGAGGAGTTGGCAAATCTTTCATTAAAGTAGGGGAGCATTGCCTCTATCACCTCGGGATCGGTCGGGGTGGTGGCATTGTAATCGAGATAGATCATCGCACCTCCAAGAGATCGGCAAGGCTCTGCCGGTTGAGAAAGGACCGAATATTTTGGCCTAATTTTAGCCAGAACCGATTGGCTAAGCAATCGCTTTCTTTACGACAGTGGTGGAGGAAGCAGTCGGATAGGGCCAGATTTCCCTCTAAGGAGGAGAGGATATCATAGATCTTGATCTCTTCGGGGTCGATCCGGAGCCGATATCCCCCTTTTACCCCTCTGGTGGCAGTGATAATCCCGCTATCTTCGAGGGTCTTGGCGATCCGCTCCAAGTATTTCTTCGAGACCCCGAGTCGATGAGCGATCGTGCGCAGGGGGATTGTCTCCTTCGAGCTTCGGGCCAGCTCGATCAGCATCCGGAGGCCATATCTGGCCCGGGTCGACATCCTCATAAAACCTACCTTTCTGGTAGCCATTTCGTAGATTAGACACCAGGAACTGGATGGGGTTTAATTTAACTTTTCAACAGTAAGGATTCTCTATTGACCTATTTACCGGTAATTTCTATAATAAGCCATGCTTGAGGATTCCTGGAGGAAATAGAATGAGACTTTTTGAACGGATTTCAAGGGAATATGATGAAATAAAAGAAGAAGAAATAAAGAGTTTGCCCAGAGACCCACAAGAGCGTGCCAAGATTTTTGAATCGCTGTGTGACTTTGTCTATGAGTTCTATAAAGCGGGAAGGGAGTATGTTAAGAGAAGTAGCACTAAAAACGCATAATGCATTGAGTAGGGCAAAGGTCGATTATTTCCTTATCGGAAAGGTTGCTTCTTCCTGCTGGGGAATGCCGGCTGCAACTGCCAATATTGATATTGTCATTGTTGCGAAAGAAAAGGAGATGGATGAACTGCTTCAAGAGTTGAAAAAGGAGGGATTTGATTTTAATTATGATAAAGTTAAATCAAAACTCCTGGATAAATTACCTGCTAAATTAAACTACAAAGAAGGGTATTCAATCGATCTAAGGGTAGCAAGTTATACGATCGATCTTGAGGCTTTAAAGAGGGCTGTTAAATTAAAGATATTCAATAAGGAGTGGAAAATAGCACCGCCGGAGGAGATCATAATTTATAAATTGGCAAGTGCCAAACCGAGTGACTGGGAGGACATCAAAGGGATTCTAAAAAATGAGGCACTCGATCTTGATTGGGTGAGGATGGAGTATCTGACTAAGACACTTGCCCGGGAATATAAGGCCGATTTCATTGAAAGATTTGAGGAATTAAAGGATTTTTATGAAAAACTAAAAAGTCACTATTCTTAGACCCAATCTTCCGAGTCCGATCTCTAACCCCTTCATATCCCCCATTACGGTCCGGGCGGTGATAAGGCCGATGAGGGAACCGATGTAGATGTCGGATGGCCAGTGTTCCCGGTCATAGATGCGGAAGAGGGAGATGAGTCCAGCGATGGTATAACAGCTTAAGCTAACCACGGGACGATCCTGGTAGACCCGGGCGAAGGTGGTGAAGACCGCAAAGGAAGTTGCCGCATGACCGGAGGGGAAGGAGAGGTGCTCATGGACCAGGGATGGTCCATCCCATTGATTGTAGGGGCCGGCTGGTGGACGGTGTCGGTGGCAGAGATATTTTAGTGTCACGGTGAGGAGAGAAGATATAACCAGGCTCTCAAAACTGGCGAGGGAGGCCCGGATGAGTTTGGAATCTTTTTTCAGATTTCCATAGAGGAAGAGGCCGGCAATGGGGAGGGGGAGGTATCTGGGCTCTCCCCAGGGTCGAACCAGATCGGCAGCAAGATCGAGAGGAGTCGCCTCAGGGACAATTGAGATGATATCTTCATCTAGATTGTAGAGGTAGAGGAAGTTGGCACCAATAATCACCGCAATCGACCAATCCTCAGATCGAAATCGGAAAGGGGCGGTGGTGATCTGGTAGGTGTGGTCGAGAAAGCCCTGGAGATAGGAGCTGCTGATGCTGATCAGAAGAAGGATCAATCTACTCTTTCCTTCTGGTGATCAGCTTCTTCAGGATATGCCCGGTCAGGACCTTGTTGAGATGTTCAAAACCGGCACAGCCATAGAGATCGGTTCCGTTTATCTCAACCGTGTAGAGCTTTTCCGTATCGGTCTCCATCTTCTCCACCTTTACCCTATACTCGGCATCGAATGGAGACATGAAGTCCCGAATCGGCATTCCCAGAATACCTTTCTCAGTATAGCTGGCGATGAGCTCATTAAGCGCACGCCTTGTTTTGGAGAGATGCTCAATCTCGGTCTCGATGTCACTCTTCGATGTGATCGACTTCTGATAGAGATGCTGGAGCCGGGAGGGATCCTCGATCGTGGTGAGCTTTTCTCCCCCTTTTCTGATCACACCCTCCAGAACGGCGATCGCCTTCTCGATCTTCTCCTGGGCCTGAAGAAGGAAGGTAAGGTAGGTCTTCACTACCTGAACTGAGGGTAGCCCTTCAAGATTGTCATAAAAGAGCTGACCAAAGGGCTTACAGAAAGGCCCCTTCTTGGTATCCTCCATATCATCGATTGCCATTTTGCCCCCGGTAAAGGAGGTTATCGATCAACCTCGTCTTGCCGATTCGAACCGCCAGTGCGATGAGGGCACTACCTTCGATTCGCTTTAGTGGTTGGAGTGATTCAGGATCGACGATCTCGATATACTCGATCTTGCCCCCCTCCCGCTCAATCATCTTCGACATCTGATCGGTAATCACTTCGGGATCCTTTTCGCCCCCCTCGATGAGTTCCCTGGCCCGGATTAGAGAACGGTAGAGTACGATTGCCCTCTTCCGCTCCTCCGGATTCAGGTATTCATTTCTTGATGACATCGCTAAGCCATCCCCCTCCCTTATCGTAGGACCGATCAATAGCTCGACATCGAAGTCGAGGTCGCGCACCATCCTCTCAATAATCTTTGCCTGCTGGTAGTCCTTGGCTCCGAAGACCGCCAGATCCGGCTCGATGAGATGGAAGAGTTTGGTTACCACCGTGGTCACTCCCCGGAAGTGGCCGGGACGGAATGGTCCGCAGAGATACTGACTCAGCTCCTCCTCAACCACAAAGGTTGAATGGTCAGGGTTGTAGAGATTATCCGGGGCAAAGACGAGATCGACCCCTTCTCTTTGCAACAGTTCCAGATCACGGGCCAGATCCCGAGGATACTCCTGATAATCCTCCTCAGGACCGAACTGGGTTGGGTTGACATAGATCGAGACAACGAGAAACTCGCACCTCTCTCGGGCGAGGCGGATCAAGGAGAGATGGCCTTCGTGGAGATAGCCCATGGTGGGAACAAAACCGATCTTTTTTTCTCCCTTCACCTTTCGGATAATCTCGCGCAGTTTATCCTTCTCCCTTATAACAATCATGAGAAGGTATGATGAACCTCGGGAAACTTTCCGGTCTTGACATCCTCAATATACCTCCGGCAGGCATCCTCAATGATCTTTCCCACCTCAGCATACCTTTTGACAAATCGGGGCTGGAATTCGGGATAGAGGCCGATGATGTCATGGAGGACAAGGATCTGACCATCGCAGAAACGGCCCGCCCCGATCCCGATGGTGGGGATGGCAAGGGTTTCAGTAATCTCTCTTCCCAAGGACTCTGGAATCTTCTCGAGGACAATGGCAAAACAGCCCGCCTCCTGGAGGAGATGGGCATCTTCGATAAGCCTTTTTCTCGTCTCCTCATCCCTTCCCTGGACCCGATAGCCGAGTAAATTTACCGCCTGGGGGAGGAGGCCAATATGTCCCATGACCGGTATTCCGATCTCAACCAGATGTCGCACGGTATCGAGTATTACCTTTCCACCCTCCAACTTCACCCCATTGGCACCACCTTCTTTGATAAATCGGGAGGCATTTCTTACCGCCTCTTCAGTGGATAACTGAAAACTGAGAAAAGGCATATCGGCAATCACGAGAGAGCGCTTAACCGCCTTTGAGACCATTCTGGTATGATAGAGCATCTCATCAACTGTGATGGGTATTGTCGTCTTATGGCCGGCGACTACCATGGCAGCGGAATCACCGACCAGGATGATATCGATTCCAACTCGATCGAGGATCGTTGCGGTGGGATGGTCATAGGCGGTTAAAGCCGATATCTTTTCTTTCCCCTTCATATTGATGATGTCCTGGATGGTACGCTTACTCATTCCTGCAGGGATAGTATCCTCCGGTAACCTTTGAATCTGATCACCTCATCAAGGATTGTTTCCCGAAGTGACTCCTTCTCATTCGGATTCTGGCTGAGATGGACGATGAGGAGGGGGGTTTCGATATAGTGGAAGAAGAATCGATTATAGGCCTCGCTGAGGGAGAGGATATACTGATAATCAATCTCCTTCTCGAATTCCCGGCCATGGTTTCGAACTCTACTGAAGATATATTCGGGAGGAAGCTGGAGATAGATGACCAGGGTAGGGGTGGGGATATCCTTTTTAATAAACTCATAAATCCTTTCATAGAGAGCAATCTCACTCTCATTAAGATTATGATAGGCGAAGATCCGATCCTTGTTGAAGAGATAATCGGAGACGACATTCTGATTGAAGAGCTCCATCTGGGCGATCGATCTCTGCTGGCTGTGGCGGGTGAGGAGAAAGAAGAGCTGGGTGGGGAGGGCAAATTTTTCTCTATCCTCATAGAAACTGGGAAGGAAGGGGTTGTTATCGATATCCTCAAGGACAAGTTTGGCCCTGAGCTTACCACCCATGAACTTGGCCAGATCGGTCTTGCCAGAACCGAACAGCCCTTCAATTGCAATATATCTCAGGTGACGCTCCATACCTCACCTTTTGAGATCGGAGGGAGAGGTAGAGGAATCAGCTCTCTTAAAGGTAGGTGGGCGAAGGGACGATGAGGGAGGTGCGAATGAGGGATGATGAGGTCCTCATCCTGATAACTCCTCCCCTTGATCATCAGGATATCGATATCGATCTTTCTTGGACCATAGCGGATCGTCTTCCTTCTTCCCATTCTGGCTTCGATATTTTTTATAATCCGGAGTAGTTCTAGAGGTGAGAGGCTGGTATCGATGGCGACGACCTGATTGAGAAAGAGAGGCTGAGGACGAAAACCCCAGGGTAATGACTCGTAAATTTGACTGCGCTGGATCTCTTCCAGTCCCACTCTTTTCAGATACTCACGAGCAGTGGCAAGATTTCCCATCCGGTCACCAATATTGCTGCCGAGAAGAAGGTAATATCTCATCGCTTAGGGTGCAGGATGGCAAGGGGGAGGATGATCTCAAAAGGTGAGATCCCCCCATGCTGGAAGGTGAATTTATACTCTTCCTCATACTGAGCCGGCTTGGTCGGATAGATGAAGTAATAATCCTCCTTGGCAATGATATAGCGGTAAGAGGGGTCAATCTGTGGCAGACCGATAGTTCTGGGATCATCGAGGACAAGAGCTCCTTTGGTGTCGGTCCTGATGGCAGGCCCGAACTTGTAGCGAAGGTTGGCCGAGATGATCCTCCCCCCGTAGACGAGGAGGGGTCTCCGGACACGAATGAAACCATGATCAGAGGTGATCACGATCCTCTTCTTGGGATCGATTCGCTTCATCGCCTCAAAGATCGGTGAGGTGACAAACCAGCTGGAGAGAATCTTTAATAGAAGGCGCTCATCCCGGAGCAGACTCTTTACTTCACTCTTGCTCGGAATCGAATGGAGGATGAGATCGAAGAAGTTGACGACATAGATGAAGAGGTCGTAGCTATCCTTCAGGAGTTGTTGATAGCTTCGCTCAATCTCCTGGGATGAGGTTGCCTTGAGGATGTAATACCTGAGACCATGAATCCCGAGCCGCTTGAGCTGAAGGCCGAAGAGCTCCCTTTCAAAGCGGTTCTGACCCCATTCCTCTAAAACCCAGTATCTGGGATGTTTCTCATAGATCTCTAAGGGGAGGAGTCCACTGAAGATGGCATTCCGGGAGTAAGGGGTAGCCGAAGGGATGATGGAGAAATAGTGATGCTCTTCGATTTCAAAATGATCTCTCAAAACCGGTGTGATCTTTAGCCATTGATCGAGTCTCATCGAATCGAGAATGAAGAGATAAACCGGACCCTCCCGGAGGAGAGGACTGATCCAGGTTGAAAAAAGCCGGTGGGAGAGGATCGGTCCGGAACCGGAGAGGAAGGATTGATAGTTCTCGATGTAATAATGATTGAAACCGATATTGGCTTCCCGCTTCTGCTCCTCATGGATCTCCTTCAGTGATGGGTCGTCGATCTGTTCCAGCCTTTCATCCCAGCTAATCAGCCTAAGATACTTCTCAATCCAGTCTTGATAGTTCTTCGGGTAGGCGAGGCTCCTCATATCGGTGGTATAGCTCTCACCGATCCTTCGGGCGATGATCTCCTTCCTTTTTATCGTCCGATTTATTGCCGAGATGAGATCGGCGAACTTGAACGGCTTGACAATATAACCATCCGCCCACTCCCCATATGCCTTTTCCATAAGTTCTCTTTCTTCCGATTTGGTCACCATGACCACGATCTGATCGGGATGGTGGGACTTTATATTTCGGAGTACCTCAAGACCATCGACCCCAGGCATGATCTCATCCAAGAAGACGATATCAAAATTGGAAAGCTTCAGCTTGGTCAGACCATCCTCACCACTGGTTGCGGTCTCAACCTCATAGCCCTCCTTCTGAAGCATGAGGATGAAGGACTGGAGTAGATTTATCTCATCGTCGATCCAGAGAATCCTCATTGTTTCTCCTTAGGTATCGTGATGGTAAATCGGGTCATGGTTGGAGTATTCTCAACCAGCTGCAATCTTCCCCGATGGTAGTCCTCCACAATCCGTTTGGTCAGAACCAATCCAAGCCCCCAGCCATACTTCTTGGTGGAGAAGCCGGGTTCGAATATGCGCCGTTTTGTCTTCACTCCACCGCCGGTATCGGTTACCGAGATCTTTACATTGGAGCTATCCTCTTCCACCGTGATAATAATCTGTCCCGATCTGGATCCAATCGCATCAAGACTATTCTTGATCAGATTCTCAACCGCCCAGCGCATCAGGATGGGATCGGTCCGAATTTTGGCCTGGCTTTTATACTCTTCAATGAATTCGATTCCCTGGTGGGCCCTTCTCTTCATATAATCGACCACCTGATGGACGATACGACTGGGATCACCCGTGATGAGATCTGGCTCCCGCCCGATCCGGGAGAACTTCTCCAGGACCTCCTTCATCCGTAAGACATCCTCTTCCATTACCCTCAGATATCGGTCTTCGATCTTTCCTTTCAGGACTTCAAGCCATCCCATGATCGAAGAGATCGGGGTGGCGAGTTGATGAGCGGTCTCCTTTGCCATCGATATCCAGATCCTCTCCTCCATACTCTTCCGATGCTGGAGAAAGCCCCAGAAACCGATGAGAAGGAAGAGAGAGAGGGCACCGGTGAGGAGAAAGGGGATCGATTTCAGGATCCGGGCATAAGGGGGGATACCATAGTGGATGTAGCCGACAATAAGGGAGTCGCCATCGGTGACAATCTTTATTGCGACCGGCTCATTCTCACGATCGAGATTGGTGGTGATCTTCCTTATCCGGCTGGTATCGGTAACCGGACCGATATTACGCCACGAGATTGGATTCCCCGCGGTATCGGTGAGGACAACCGGGAATTTTATCTTCAGGATCACCTCCCGGAAGATGAAGTCGCTCATCTCCTCGGGAGCGAGGGTGGGATTTCTGATATACTGGGCGTAGAGGCGGGATGTCTTCTCCGTCTCCTCGGCAAGATTCTGAACGAAACGATTGGAATAGATGAAGGTGACCAGACCGATGATAAAGATCCCGGCGAGGAGATAGATCGGAAGGGCCTTGGTGCCAAACTTAGGAAGATACCGCATTGCCACCCTTCGATTTTGAGATGTAAAGGAGATGGTCGACCCGATCGATCAGCGGGAAGACATCCTGACTATCAATGGGATAACTGGCCAGACCCATCGATACGGTGAGATGGACATTCTTCTCAAAGGTATGCTGATTAACGATGTTCCGGAGACGCTCGGCGAGAATGAGGGCCTGCTCTTTTGTCGTCTCCGGGAGGACGATGACAAACTCATCACCTCCATATCGGGTGACGATATCACTGGCCCGGACACTGGAGGCAAGGAGCTTGGCTAAGGCCGATAGGATCTGATCCCCGAAGAGATGGCCATACTGATCATTAAATTTTTTGAAGTTGTCGATGTCGAGCATAATAAGGGAGAATGAGTGCTGGAATCGACGGGAACGCTCAATCTCGTATTTGATCACATCGAGCAGATGGCGATAGTTGAAGACCCCGGTCAACTCATCGGTGATTGAAAGGCGTCCGATCTCCTCATAGAGGATGGCATTCTCAATTGCCACCGAGATATGTCCAGCCAAAATCGAAAGGAGGGTGAGATCCTCCTCATCCAGGGAATTGGCCCCTTCCTTCTCAACATTGAGGACCCCGATCAGCCGATCATGGGAGCGGAGTGGGATGGCGATCTCCGATCGGGGGCGATCCCGATCGCCGATGAAAAATGGGATATTGAGGGTATTCTGGATAAGTTTCGGTTTCCCTTCCTGGGCGACCATACCGCAGACACCATCCCTACCAATCTTGAGCCTGATCTGGGAAGGATCGACCAGATAGTCACCCACTGCAACCTTCACATAGAGTTCGTCCTTTTCATCATCTTTAAGTAGGATCGAGATATTGTTATAACCAAAATTTTCCTTGGTGAGATTGAGGATACGGTTGAGCACCTTCTCGAATTCACCTACCGAGGATATCGGTGCGGTGATATTGTATAAGGAACGGAGCTTATCGACCAACCTTCTCAGTTTCTTAAATGCCTCGGCATTCTCAAAACTTAGACCCAAGAGGGTGGCGAAGGTCTCGAAGACCTGGAGGCGGGATATATCGGGAACCTGACCATCGAGAGGAGAGTCGGCTGAGATGAGGCCCAGGAATTTGCCATCCCCGGTCCGGATCGGGATAAGGAGGATGTCATTGGGATGCCAGAGGCCAGAAGGTAGCTCCTCGGGATAGCCGGCCGGTTTCTCTCTGCGGACCAGGAAATCCTTAACCTCGGCAATCTCGCAACAGTTATGCTTCAGATAATAGCTGTTGCTGATCCGGTACTCCTCTTTTAGCAGGTTGTTGATCCGGAAGAAAGGGGGCGATATCTTTCTGATCCTCTCCCACTCCTCAGGTTCGAAACCGATTGATCCAACCCGGTCCAGACAGTTGGTCTCGGGATTATAGAATGAGAGGATAATCCTCTGGAAACCGATGATCCGGCTCGCCTCCTTCAGGATCTGATCGATGATCTCCTCGAATTTTGGTATCACCAGCAGGGCCTGAGCTGACTTCTGGAGAGCGATGATGTCCTGGATCGAACGATTGAGATTCTTCATTGCGAACATCTTATCGAGGATGATCATCGCCTGATTACTGATGAAACCGAGGATGGTCCTCTCTTTGGGTTCGATCTCCTTCCCCCGCTTGTAATAAAATAGGATACCAAGGGTGCGCTTACCAGTGGTAAGTGGGACGAGAAGGCCGCTGTGGGCATGATGGATCGGAAGGTTTTTCTTAAATGGCTCCGGTATCGTTGTGATCTCTACCGTCTTTTGACCAACAATCACCTGACTCATGATCTCATCCGGAAGATCGACGATCGGTATTCTGATCTCCTTGCGACGAAGGAGATAGAAGATAAGATCCTTTCCCCGAACCTCTGCCGGAATGATCCTCCCCTGGGTGAGGATCCTCCTGGCCACCGTTACCAGATTGCGATAGAAAGACTCGGGGTCTTCGGTGGTTCCCAATTTGATATTTAACTCATTTATGAGCGATGCCTCCAGGATTTTCTCCTCGGTCTTGATCTTCTCAACGAGGAGGGGGGTATAGGATTGGACGAACCCTTGGAACCGATCAAGATCGGGATTTTTAACCGGGAAGACAACCAGATAGCCGAGACGCTCACCCCGAAAGGCAACTTTGGCCATGGTCCGAAAGCCATTCTTCTTGAGATACCTCTCCTCCTCGTGGGAGAGACCATCCAGTTGGGGCTGAAAATCGGGTTTAGGACATCCTTGGTTCGTCTCCAAGGTAATCCCATTTTCACCAATCCGATAGAGGAGATAGGATCGAGTGGCGAGGATCCGGCTTGCCTCCTCAATAAAATTTCGGATCGATATCTCCTTGGGATAGACAAATTCCTTCTTCGGTGGCCGATGGAGGAGATAGATGATGATGAGGGCAGCAACAACGGCAGTCACGAGTGTGAGAATCATCTCCTTTGGGAGCGGAAGAACTTATGGAAGGAGGGGGGGCCGTAGTAATCATCGGCATAGTAGCAGTAGAGGAGGGATTCATAATCACCACCGGGGATTGTCTTCACATTCTCCATCGTGGTTGTGGTTGAACCTTCCAGTATGTAAAAGACGCTCAATTCTGGAGTGGGAAGCCTCTCTTTCACATAGATGATCCTCTCATATCCCTTCTGATAGCACTTTCGATAAAATGAGATAATCTTCCTCCGCTTTGCTGGATCAAGGTTGGGTCGGACCCTCTTTTTGGCTTTCCGCTTTAGGAGAGGAAAGATTGCGGTTAAACCATCCCGGATGAGGATGTTGAATTCGGGAAAACGGTGATCGGGAAACCTCCCCACTCGATAGGGGAAACGGTTGAGATCGGGTAATGAGGCAAGCCGGGGATTGAGATTGATCAGGATCGACCCATCGATCCTTAGTTCTTTTACGATCGCCCGGATCTCATCGATCCTTTGATAGTGGCGGGAATGGAAGTGGGAGAAGGCGGTGGTGAAATATCCGAAGCGGTTTGGTGTAATCAGAAGGTCATCTTTCCTTAGATAGGGGATGATAGTGGTGAGTTCGGCCTCATCCTCGGATGCGATGATGAGGAGGTGGTTTATTGCCCTTAAGCCCCGGTAGCTTACCGGTGGAGAGAGTGTGGGGAAGATTCGGTTAAGCAGTCCAGCCAATTTAAGCCTTCTTCTTGCGCGCGAAACGGTAGACCGGATCCTTCTTCTTCAGGATCACCTCCCCATCGATGATGCACTCACGAGCACCCCGATGGCGGGGCAGATGGAACATGATATCGAGCATAACGCTCTCCATGACCGCCCTCAGCCCCCGTGCCCCGGTTTTCCTCTTCTGGGCAAGTTCAGCAATCAGCCTCAAGGCTCCATCGGTAAAGGTGAGCTTTATCCCCTCCATCTCAAAATAGCGCCCATACTGCTTGGTCAGGGCATTCTTGGGTTTGACGAGGATATCGATGAGGGCATCGAGGGAGAGGGAGTGGAGGGTGGCGATGACCGGCAGCCTCCCGACCAGCTCCGGGATGAGGCCGTATTTGATGAGATCCTCGGGTTCAACCTGACTCAGGATCTCATCGGAGCCGAGATCGGTATGCTCCAGATCAGCCATAAAACCGACCCCACTCTTTTTGAGCCGATGGCGGATGATGTTTTCCAGACCGTGGAAGGTTCCGCCGCAGATGAAGAGGATATTCTTGGTATTGATCTGGATGTAGTGCTGCTCGGGATGTTTTCTCCCCCCTTGAGGTGGGACATTGGCGATGGTCCCTTCCAGGATCTCGAGCAGGGCCTGCTGGACCCCCTCTCCTGAGACATCCCTGGTGATGGAAGGGGAATCAGACTTACGGGTAAGCTTGTCGATCTCATCGAGATAGACGATCCCCATACTGGCGGCCTCAAGATCATAGTTGGCGGCCTGGATCAGCCTGAGGAGGATGTTCTCGACATCCTCACCGACATAACCCGCTTCGGTAAGGGGGGTGGCATCAGATATCGAGAAGGGGACCTTGAGCAGACGGGCCAGGGTCTGGGCGAGCAGGGTCTTACCGGTGCCGGTGGGACCGATGAGGAGGACATTGCTCTTATCAATTTCAACCTCAGAGGAAGGGTTGAGGATCCGTTTATAATGATTGTAGACAGCAACCGATATTACCTTCTTGGCATGATCCTGACCGATGACATACTGATCCAGGAAGTTCTTGATCTCCTCTGGCTTGGGAAGGACAAAGTTCTGGAATTTATAACTGGTCCTTTCCTCCTCCTTGATCAGCTCGTAACAGAGCCTGACACAGGACTCACAGATATAGGCATGGTCGCCGGAGATCATCTTGGTTCCCGGGGCGCGGACCCGATTGCAGAAGGAACAGCGAGGTTTTTTCTTCATTTCTTCTTCACCCCCCGCTTCTCAATCACCTCATCGATGATCCCATACTCCTTTGCCTCGTAAGGGGACATGAAGTAATTCCGATCGGTATCCTTACTGATCTTCTCCTCGGACTGACCGGTGTGGCGGGAGAGGATCTCGTTGAGCATCTTCCTGATCCTCAGGATCTCCTTGGCATGGATCTCGATGTCACTGGCCTGACCCTGAAACCCACCTTCTGGTTGGTGGATCATGATCCGGGAGTGGGGGAGGGCAAACCGTTTCCCTTTAGTTCCAGCCGCGAGCAGGATCGCTCCCATCGATGCCGCCATACCGATGCAGGTGGTGGAGACATCACACTTGATATACTGGATCGTATCGTAGATAGCCAGACCGGAGGAGACGATTCCACCCGGACAGTTGATATAGAGCTGGATGTCCTTATTGGCATCCTCAGCCTCCAGGAAGAGGAGCTGGGCGATGGTAAGGTTGGCAACGGTGTCATCGATCGGAGTTCCGATAAAGACGATCCTCTCTTTTAGGAGGCGGGAGTAGATATCATAGGCCCGCTCGCCCCTTCCCGTCTGTTCAATGACGAATGGAACGGTTATCATCTTTACTCCAGGGTGATATGATTCTCTCCTTCTTGGTAATCTGGGCATGGTCGAGGAGGAAGCCCAGGATCTTATCTTTAAGAATCATGGTCCTGATTGAAGCCCGGATATTCTCGTTTTCCTTCAACTCCTTGATCCTGACATCGGAATAGTTCATCCCCTTCCCATACTCGGTTATCTTCTGGTCAACCTCATCATCTGAGACGGTGATTCCCTCCTCTTTGGCAATCCGATCAACAATCAACAGGAGCCGGACCCGATCCTCGGCCGTCTTCATAAACCGTTCCCGATTGGATGGGGTATCATTCTCACCCCGCTCACTCAGGATGAGCCGGTATTCCTCCTCGACATAACCGGGTGGGAGAGGGAAGTCATATCGTTCGATGAGGAAGCGGGCAATCTTCTCCCTGAGCTGGTCATCCTTCAATCGATTCAGCTCCTCCTCGATCTCACCCTTCAGTTCCTCCTCCATCTCCTCTCGTGAGGTGAAACCGAGCTGTCGGATCAGCTCTTCATCGGTCGGGACAATCTTCTCCTTGACTTCCTTCACTCTGATGAACCAGCGCTCCCTGGCATCTGATCGAGCCACCTCAAACTCCTTACTCATCCCTTTGGCCATTCCCACCATCGCCTCATTCATCTCATCGGGTAGTGAGCGGTCTCCCAGCTCGACCCACCGGTTCTCGATCCTCTCCTTGCCGGTCTTGAGATCGATAAGGAGGAGATCACCGACCCGGGCGGGTCGATCGACGACCACGATTCTGGTCTTTGCCTCTCTCAACTCATCGATCTTGCGCTGGAGGATCTCCTTCTCGCCGGTCCCCTCCTCCCAGACGAGCTCGATCCCCTTATAGTCCTTGAGCTCAAATTGGGGGATCGTCTCTAATCTCAGGGTGAATCGGGTCGGCTCCTTATCATCAAATTTGATCTCATCGATCCGGGCCAGCTGCCAGTTCTTCTCCTTGATGATCTCCACCAGCGCCTCGGAGACGATCTTCTTCATCCCCTCGGCAGTGATTGCACTCTTGAACCGAGCTTTGATAAGCTCGATCGGCACCTTACCCTTCCTAAAACCATCGATCTGGGTCTGTTGTTTCAGCTCCTCGGCGATCCGGTTGGTCTCGGTATCGATCCGCTCGGTGGAGGTGATCACCTCGACTTCCTTGGTTACCGGTTCATCCTTTATGATCCGAAACTGGAAGGACATAATCCCATGCGAGGAGGGGGACTCGAACCCCCACTCGACGGGGCGAACTGGATCCTAAATCCAGCGCGTCTGCCAGTTCCGCCATCCTCGCAATACTCTAATAAATATTAACTTTATTATCCGGGGTGTCAACAAGGGGTAATGCCCGATCAAGCTTGATATTAATCTATTTTTGGGAAGGTTGGATAGTTGGATTTTTACCATTTTGGTTTTGCTGCAGAGGAAAGGCGCTCCCTTGAAAGAGAGAGATTTTATCTCACCACCACCAGTTTTTCGGTCTTTCTCCCTGATGGGGTCTTGATCTTGAGGAAGTAGATGCCAGGGGGGAGGGTGAACTGGAGATGGG
>QNBE01000054.1 GCA_003645615.1 Caldifarciminota bacterium | reverse complement strand
GTCGGGGGCCAGGGCAACCCCGGGGTCGATCATCAGTCTCACATCTTCAGTCTCAAGGTAGGTGGCCATGCTTCTGGTGCCGAGAGAGTCAGCGGCAAGAAATTCGATCTTCATAGCGGATGATCTTCTCTACGCGCCGCTGATGGCGTCCACCCTCAAATCTGGTTTCGATCCATTCCCGCCACAGCTTCTGAAAAGAGTTGAGCTCTTGATCCCGTGCTGCCAGAACGAGAATATTGGCATCGTTGTGGGCCCGGGCCATCCGGGCATCCTCAGGGCTCCGGCAGAGGGCCGGCCTTGCCCCTTTTGCCTTGGCCGAGGCGATGGTCATCCCGATCCCGGTATAGCAGATGAGGATCCCGAACCTTACCTCACCTCTACCGACTGCCTCGCCTAAGGGGATGGCGAAATCGGGATAGTCGCAGCTCTCGGCTGAAGCCGGACCGAAATCGACAACATCAAACCCCTGCTCACAAAGCCAGGATTTGATCTTCTCTTTCAGTTCGAAACCCCGATGGTCACTGCCAATTGCGATTTTCAAATCCTGGTCAGCCAATTGTGCTTGTCCGGGATTCGTCCCTCAACGATGTCGAAGAACATCTTTTGTAATTTGGCTGTTATCGGTCCCCGCTTCCCTTCACCGATCTTGATCTTATCAATCGAACGGATGGGGGTGATCTCGGCGGCAGAACCGGTGAAGAAGACCTCATCAGCCAGATAGAGGAATTCGCGGGTCATCATCGATTCGATCACCTCGATTCCGAGCTCCTTGGCCATGACGATTACGGTATCTCTGGTGATCCCGGGGAGAATGGAAGCGGCCAGGGGCGGAGTATAGATCTTGCCATCTTTGATCGCAAAGATGTTCTCACCGCTGCCTTCGGAGACAAAGCCGAAGGCATCGAGGGCAATCCCTTCCACGAACCCATAGAGGATCGCCTCCATCTTGATGAGCTGAGAATTGCCGTAGTTGGCACAGCACTTGGCCATGGCTGGGAAGGTATTAGGGGACATCCGGTTCCAGGAGGAGACCATGACATCGATACCCTTCTCCAGGGCCTCATCACCAAGATACTTACCCCAGAGGAGGGTGGCGATGGCAACATTAACCGGGCAGGGGAAGGGGTCGACACCGAGGGTCTCATAGCCTCGATAAACGATCGGCCGGACATAGGCCTCCTCCAAACCATTCTTCTTCACCAACTCAATCACCGCGTCTCGGATTGTCTCGAATGAGTAAGGTATCTCCATCCGATAGATCTTGGCCGAGTTGAAGAGACGCTTGATATGGTCATCGAGCCGGAAGAAGACCGACCCCTTTTCGGTTTTATAGGAGCGAAAACCCTCAAAGACGCCAGAGCCGTAGTGGATGACATGGGTGCAGATGTGGATCTTGGCATCCTTCCATTCCACAAACTTACCATCCATCCAGACATATTTTGTTTCCTTCATCACCACTCCTTTTTAAATGACCGCCAACTCCTTGCCTACCTTCTCAAAGGCATCGAGGGCCTGGTTCAACTCGTCCTTCTCATGAACGGCAGTAACAATTAGCTGAACTCGATCATCGATGATGTTGACCAGGATCCCTTCCTGAGTTAAGCGCTCACCAAACCGTTCTGCCTTCCTCTCCTCCCCAATTGAGATGGAGATAATCGGGGTTTCCGATCCACCCAGATCGAAGCCGAGCTGGATCAGCCCCTCTCGAAAATAACGACCCTTCTCCCATAGCGACCGGATTGGGGTGCTATCCCGAGTTAAGATTTCGATCCCGGCCTTAACTGCAACAACTACTGCTGCGGGCAGTGGATCACTGGAAAGGGGAAGATCCTTTCCACCAATATAAGCCACAGGTGCTCCGAGCGCATAGCTGAGGCTACCCAGCTGGAAGTCGATATCGCCATGGAGATTGAAGTGGTCGATAACGCCTCGACCATCC
This sequence comes from Caldifarciminota bacterium, assembly GCA_003645615.1. Classification (GTDB taxonomy): domain Bacteria; phylum Hydrothermota; class Tepidihabitantia; order B36-G15; family B36-G15; genus B36-G15. The sequence goes on along the minus strand of QNBE01000054.1, from coordinate 12,570 downwards.
CGACCGAGCACCCCGATGGCATGAGAGTTGTCGATGAGGAGATGGGGCCCTCCGCCCCGGGTTAGGGCCACCAACTCGGGGAGCTGGACCACATCACCAAAGCGGATGAAGACCCCCTCACTTAAGATTAGGCGGGGATGGGAGACCTCGATCCCCTCCTTAAGACTCTGGATGTTGTTATGTTGATAGGAGTAGGTGGTCAGCCGACCCAGCCTCAGGATTGCATCGATCTCGGACCGGTTGCCCTGATCGGAAATGATCCCATCCCCCTCATCAAGAATCGACTGGATCAGACTTAAGTAGGCGCAACCAAGCGAAGCATAAAGCACAACATGGTCAACACGAAAGAATTCCGAAAGGTTAACCACCGCCTCCTCGATCAGCTTCGGCTCGGAAGCGAGTCCGAACTGATCCAGTGCTTCCTTTACCCTGGTGATTATTACGGGATTATGGCGGAAGCCGAGATAATCGTAGGAGGAGAGATCAATCATCTATCTCACCCGACCGCAACACTTCTTATACTTTTTCCCCGAGCCACACGGACAGGGGTCATTTCTCCCGATCTTCTTCTTCACCACCACCTTTTTCCCTCGTGACCCCTCCTTCCTTCCAGCCTCAGGTTTATAGGCCCTGATCCGCTGCTGGGGTCGGGGCCTTTCCTCCCTGAGCTGGGTCCGGAAGAAGAGGGCTGAGACATCCCGGGCATATTCATTCATCAGCTCATCGAACATCCGGAAGGACTCCTGTTTATACTCGATCAGAGGATCGCGCTGACCGTAGGCGCGGAGGAAGATCCCCTCCCTCAAGGCATCAAGGGCATAGAGGTGGTCGCGCCACTTCGAATCGAGCAACGAAAGCATAACATAACGGAGGAGCCGGGAGAATCCTTCGGGACCGAGGGTCTCCTCCCGCTCCTTCAATCGGTCCCGAGCGATCTGATTGAGCTGCTCCCTCAGTCGATCGATGGTATACCCCTTCCTCTCTCCAGAGGCGATGGCAACCTCGGTTAAGAAAATGAGAGAGAATTCACCCAAAAGGCCATCCCAGTCCCAGTTCTCCGGATAGGTCTTGGGATCGGTATACTTCTCGATCAGAAGATCGATGACATCGGCAAAGATGTTGACCATCTTCTGCTTCAGGTCCTCACCTTTAAGGATCTCATCCCTTAAAGTATAGACAACCTCCCGCTGTTTATTCATGACATTGTCGAACTCCAAGAGTCTTTTTCTGATCTCGAAGTGGTAGGCCTCAACCCGCTTCTGGGCATTGGCGATCGCCTTGGTAACTAAGGGATGGGTGATCGGCTCCCCTTTATAACCACCAAACCTCTCCATGATACCGGTGACACGATCAGAACCGAAGAGTCTCATCAGATCATCCTCCAGCGAGAGGAAGAAGCGGGATGAACCGGGATCACCCTGCCTTCCGGATCGGCCCCGGAGCTGATTATCAATCCGCCGGGCCTCATGCCGTTCGGTTCCGATGATATAAAGCCCGCAGGGGACCTCCTTGAGACACTCATCAACATTGACCCTGGTCGGACATTGATCGCAGTTTCGATCCAGACACTTGATACAGCACTTGGGACATTTGATGACATCGGGATGTAGCTTGATATCGGTTCCCCTACCAGCCATATTGGTGGCGATCGTAACCGAACCGGGTTGACCGGCCAAGGCAACAATCTGGGCCTCCTTCTGATGGTGCTTGGCATTGAGGACCGAATGGGGGATCCCCCTCCGCTTCAGAAGCCGGGAGAGGAGCTCAGAGACCTCAACCGAGGTCGTCCCCACCAGAATCGGCCGCTTCTTCTTATGCCACTTCTCAATCTCATTGATGATCGCCTCATATTTCTCCTTCTTGGTCTTATAGACGACATCCTCATAATCGATCCTCCGGACCGGCTCCTTGGTCGGGATACAGGAGACATCGAGCTTGTAGATCTCCCAGAACTCGTTTGCCTCGGTTGCAGCGGTTCCGGTCATCCCGGCCAGCTTCTCATACATCCGGAAATAGTTCTGGATCGTGATTGTGGCAAAGGTCTGGGTCTCCTCTTGGACCTTCACCCCTTCCTTGGCCTCAAGGGCCTGATGGAGACCATCGGAGTATCTCCGTCCGGGCATGAGTCGACCGGTAAACTGATCGACGATGATCACCCGACCATCCTGGACGACATAATCGACATCGCGTTCAAAGAGGGTGTAGGCCTTGAGCAGGGCCCTCAGGTTCGATAGCTCCTCGCTCTTCTTGGCATATCGCTCAAAGGCCTTCTCGCGCTCAAAGAGCTTCTCCTTTGGGGTAAGCTTCTTATCCTGTGCGATCCGTCCCAGTTCGGTGGAGAGGTCGGGGAGGACGAACATCTCCGGATTGTTCGGGGCTAAGTAGTTTCTCCCCTTCTCGGTCAGATCGCAGACATTACTCTTCTCATCGACGACGAAATAGAGCTCCTCATCGATGTCGTGGATCTTCTTCTCCCGCATCAGATTGAGTTCTACCTGTTCGATCAACCGTTTCACCTTGGCATCCTGTTCTAATCTCATGAGCCGCTTATGTTTGGGGAAACCACGTCTTGCCTGGAGGAGCTTTATCCCGGCCTCATACTCTTTCCCCTCCTCAAGGAGTCGTTTCGCCTCCTCGACCATCCGATTGATCAGGATGGTCTGGGCCGATACCACCCTTGAGACGAGACGATTGAGCGGACCGAACTGATCGGTGGTATGTTCAACCGGTCCGGAGATGATGAGCGGGGTCCTGGCCTCATCGATCAGGATCGAGTCGACTTCGTCGATGATCGCATAGTGGTGGCCCCGCTGGACCTTATCCTCCCATCGGATCACCATATTGTCCCTTAAGTAGTCGAATCCGAACTCGTTGTTGGTCCCGTAGGTAATATCGCAGTTATACTGGGGCTTCCGCTCTTCCGGACTCATCCCCTGCTGGATTACCCCAACGGTTATCCCCATCGACTCATAGACCGGTCCCATCCACTGCCGATCCCTTCGGGCCAGGTAGTCATTGACGGTAACGAGGTGGCAGACCCCTCTCGGTTCAGTATGGGTATTTCCTTCGTTGTCGGTGATCTTGATCAGAAAATCCTCCTCACCTTTTATCCCCCGGGCCCGACCGATGATCGCATTGAAGTAGAGGGGCATCGTGGCGACCAGGGTCTTGCCTTCACCGGTCTTCATCTCAGCGATCTTACCCTGATGGAGGACGATGGCACCGATGAGCTGGACATCGAAGGGGATCATGTTCCACTCGAATTCGACCTCGGTCACCAGCCACTTCTTGCCGACCAGCCTCCGACAGGCCTCCTTCACTCCGGCGAAGGCGTCGATCATCACCGACTCCTCATCCTCGCCATCGACGAGCCGCTGGATCAACTCCTCGGTTAGCTTTACCAAATTCTTATCCTTCAGTTTCCCATAGACCTCGTTGATCCGATCGACCAGAGGCCAGAGTTTCTTCAACTCCCGCTCATATTTGGAGCCGAAGATCTTGGTGAGAAGCTTCTCAAACATCAGAAGTATTTTAGCCAATAAAACCCCGGTGTCAATTGACGATCTTATTTACTGTTGACGACTATTAGCGCCTCGCTATAATTGCCTATGCGGCTTAAGGATGTGAGTCGGGTCGCCCTCCGAAATCCGAGCTTTTTATTAACCCGCGGCACCGATCCCTTCATTATCCGCCTGGTGGTGCGAAGGTTGAAGGAAGTCCTTGGGGTGCCCCCGACCTGGATATCACTCCGATCAACTCCGATTGAAGAGGTGCTGGAGGCGGTCCATACCGGCAACCTCTTCAGCGGCCGCAACCTCTATATTGTTGAAGGTCTGGAATCTGTCCGGAAGAAAAGATTGGAAGAACTGTTGCCCAGTTTTAGGGATATCCCGGCTGAGAATCATACCATTTTTCTGATCGAGAATCATAACAGAATTCCCCCAGCAATGTTTAAGATTGGTCCCCTCATCCGGATCGAAATTGATCTTGAAGAGGATATTGTGCCACTCATCAAGGGATATTTTGAATCTGCCGCCATCAGAATTGACCGTAGGGCGATCGATTTCCTGATCGAGACCTACCACGATGATCTCCAGAGTCTGGAACGGGAGGTAGAGAAGATCCGTTACTATTTCTGGGGGAAAGGGGTGGTTGATCTGGATCTGCTTCGCGAGATTCTTGCCGATAACCCTCGGGTGAGTGCAACCGATTATGCCCATCATCTGCTTAAGGGCGAGAAGAGGGAGGCACTGGTGCAACTCCAACGTTTAAAGGATTGGGAAGCAAATTTTCAACTGGTGGTGGGGACCATTGCCGGCTACCTACTCCGTTCCTTAGCCAAGGATTATGCCCCGGCTAAGTCTCTCAAAAGTCTCAGCCGGCTGGCAAGACTCGATCTTGTCACCAAGTCACGCACTCAACTACCATGGCATCACTTGGAGCTTTTCACCATTGTAAATTAAGGGGGTTTGATGGCCGATGATTTAAAGAAACTTGAGAGCCTGGAAAGGAAGCGGAAGGATCTCCTCAAGAAACTGGAGATGATCGAAGAGAAGAAGTCAACCGTGGCCGAAGAGGTTTATGAGAAGGTTAAGAAGGACTATGAGAATCGATTGGATAAGGTGGTCGCCGAGATGAAGACACTTGAGGGCGCAATTCGAACTGAGATCGAGCGCCTGAGCGGTGAGATGGAGAAAGTGGAGGCAAAGCTGAAGGAATATAAGCTCCAGGATGAGGAGATCGACCTGAGATACTCCTTGGGGGAGTATGAGGATGAGGAATACAAGAAATTGAAGCGTGGGGTGAAGAAGGGATCATCAGAGGAGAAAGCTCGGTATCGGGAGATCGTCGATCGGATTAACTGGCTCAAGGGGTTGATTGGTGAGGAGGAGATTGAAGCAGTGGCTGAAGAAGAGGCCGTAGAAGTGGCGGAAGCGGTTGCCGAACCGGTAGAAGAGAAGGCCGAGGAATCGACCGAGGTTGAGAAGGAGGCGGAGATCCTGTTGGAGGAGATCCTAAAGGCCACCGATGAGAAGAAGGAGGAGGAAGAAGCTGAGGTAGAAGAGGAGAAGAAGGAGGCGGAGAAGGTCCAGTGCCCCAAGTGTGGTTTTATGAATGAACCGGATTCCTGGTACTGTGAGAAGTGTGGGGCAGAGATTCTCGGCACCCCGGAAGAGGAAAAGTGAATGTCCCACTACCCGGCATCGACAATCGAGTCCAAATGGCAAAAGAGATGGGAAGAGTCCGGGCTATTTAGAACCAAGGAAAAGCCAAAACGGAAATATTACAATTTAGTAATGTTTGCCTACCCCTCCGGTGATCTCCATATGGGCCACTGCAAGAATTATGTTATCGGCGATGCGATCACCCGCTACAAACGTCGTCAGGGTTATGATGTCCTCCATCCCTTCGGTTGGGATGCCTTTGGCCTTCCGGCTGAGAATGCAGCCATCCAGCGGGGGATTCATCCCAAGGAGTGGACCTTTCAGAATATCGAGATCTCGAGGCAAGGTCTGAAACGGCTCGGTATCTCTTACGACTGGGATCGAGAGGTGATTACCTGCCTCCCCGATTACTATCGGTGGACCCAGTGGATGTTCCTTCTCCTTTATAAGAATGGTCTTGCATACCGGAAGGAGGCCTATGTCAACTTCTGTCCCGGCTGTCAGACCGTTCTGGCCAATGAACAGGTTGAGGAGGGGAGATGTTATCGCTGTCAGACCCTTATTACCAAACGTCGACTCACCCAGTGGTTCTTCAAGATTACCGCTTATGCGGAAAGACTACTCCGGGATATCGACCGACTCGAGGGTTGGCCCGAGAGTGTTAAGATTATGCAGCGGAACTGGATCGGGAGGAGCGAGGGGTGTCTTATCAAATTTCCCATCGTTGGTGACGACGAGGAGCTTTCCGTTTTTACCACCCGTGCCGACACCATCTATGGGGTCACCTTCATGGCGGTGGCACCGGAACATCCGCTTATCGATAGGATCTCCGATCCCAAGATCACCAAATTTGCGGAACGGGTTCGGGCCACCCCGGATTATCTCCGGGCCGGTGGTAAGGATGGAATCAAGACCGGCCTCTTTGCCCAGAATCCACTTACTGGTGAGAGGATCCCGATCTGGGTCACCGATTATGTCCTCGCCACCTATGGCACCGGGGCGGTGATGGGGGTTCCTGCCCACGATGAACGGGACTACGAATTCGCCCGGCTAAAAGGGCTTCCGATCAGGAAGGTGATTGAAGGTGATGCCGAAGGGGCTTATACCGGTGAGGGGAGGATGATCAACTCCGGGCCGTTTACCGGGATGGACTCGGAGTCCGGACGGAAGGCAATCGCCCGGAAGCTGAAGGAGATCGGGATGGGAGGGGCTACGGTTGAATATCGCCTCCGGGACTGGCTCATCTCACGCCAGCGCTACTGGGGTGCACCAATACCGATGATCCACTGCCCTTCCTGTGGTATTGTGCCCGTTCCAGAAGCTGATCTTCCGGTCCTTCTCCCGGAAGGGAAGATCGACTTCCTACCCAAAGGCCGTTCCCCACTTGAAGCCTGCTCTGAGTTTATCACCACCACCTGTCCGAAATGCGGTGGTGAGGCGAAGCGGGATCCGGACACGATGGACACCTTCGTCTGCTCTTCGTGGTATTTCCTCCGCTATCTCGATCCGAGAAATGATAAGGAGTTCTGTGCCTATGATCGGGCCAAGGACTGGCTGCCGATCGATCAGTATATCGGTGGGATTGAGCATGCCACCGGCCATCTCATCTACTTCCGTTTTCTGACCAAGGTCCTTTACGATCAAGGGCTGATCCCGGTCGATGAGCCCGCCCTCAACCTCTTCACCCAGGGGATGATTTTGAAGAATGGCGAGAAGATGTCGGCCTCAAGAGGAAATACGGTTCCGTTAAACCGGTTCCTGGATGAGCATGGTGCCGATGTCGCCCGCATCAACATCCTCTTTGCCGCCCCACCAGAGAATGATATGGAGTGGACCGATGAAGGGGTCATCGGAGCAGAGCGATTCCTGAACCGCGTCTACCGACTGGTCTCTGAAAATAAGGATCGAATCCCGGCTGAGCCATCTGAGTATCAACCCGATTCTGAGAGGGCGAAGGAGCTCTACATTGCGGTAAATCAGACGATAAAGAAGGTTACCGATGACTTAGATCGATTCAAGTTCAATACTGCGGTGGCGGCGATAATGGAGCTTGTTAATCGGATCTATCTATATCCAGAGAAGGATGATCCAGTCTTTGGGATCGCCATCAACCGGGTGATCCATCTTCTCTCTCCCCTCGCCCCACACCTTGCTGATGAACTCTGGTCGATGATTGGAGGCGAGGGTTTTCTGATTGAGAAGGGGTGGATTGGTTATGATCCAGATTTCCTTGAAACGGAGCTTAGGACCTATGTGGTCCAGATCAACGGCCGGCTGCGAGGGAAGGTCGAGGCCAGAAAAGGGGCCGATGAGGAGACGATCAGGAATCTGGCCCTCAAGGATCCCAAGGTGAAGAGGTTCATCACCGGAAAGGAGATCGTCAAGACGATCTTTGTCCCCGATAAATTGATCAACTTTGTCCTTAGATGAAGAGTCTTGATGAGCTGATCGATCGGGCCAGGCTACGGGGGCAGAAGCGCTGTGTTGTGGCTGGCGGTGATGATCCCGCCACCATCAAGGCCCTCGGTCTGGCCATTGAGAGGGGTTTGATTACCCCGGTGCTGGTGGGGGAGAGGGAAAGGATCGAGCTTGCAATCGGGGAGGCCGGTTTTGATAGGGAGGTTGAGATCGTTGCCGGCGACCCGGCCCGGGAGGCGGTCGAGGAGGTGAAAAAAAGGGGAGATTTCCTTCTCAAGGGTAGACTCTCGACTCCAGATTTCCTAAGGGCGGTCCTTTCCCCTGATGGACTGAGAAGAGATCGGATCCTGAGTCATATCGCGCTTCTGGAGATACCCTCCTATCATAAACTTATCTTCATGACCGATGGTGGGATGAATGTGAATCCCGATCTTAGGACCAAGATTGAGATCATAAAGAATGCAATCGAACTCACCCACCTTCTTGGTATTACTCAACCAAAGATCGCCATCCTCTCCGCCTCAGAGATGGTTGATCCCAAGATCAGAGAATCGGTTGATGCTCATAAGATCTCTGAGATGTATCGGAAGGGCGATCTCACCGGAGGGATCATCTCCGGACCACTCAGTCTTGATCTGGCCATCTCCAGAGAAGCGGCAACAAAGAAGGGAATCGATGATCCGGTGGCTGGAGATGCCGATATCCTGATTGTTCCCGATGTCTCGACCGGCAACATCTTTGCTAAGGGGCTCATCTATTTTGCCCAGACCCGGGCCGCGGGCATCGTCTGGGGTGCGACAAGACCGGTGGTGATGCTCTCCCGGGCCGATCCGCCCGAGATGAAGCTCTATACCATCGCCCTCGGCGTCGCCGTCTCTTAGAGGTATGTCCGGTCTCTTCGCCTACGAAGCCAGAAGACTTGAGGAGATTATTCAGAGACAGAATCGGGCTCGGGTGGGGAATGTCTACGGTGGTTCCCTCCTTTTCCTCGTCCGTGATCTTGTCTCCATCTTCCATCCCATCCTGCTGCTGGTCAGAGAGGAGGATCTCCTCCGGATCGATCGGGAACTCCAGTTTCTCGGCGTGAGGGCTCAGAAGCTATCCGATCCCTCCATCCCAATTAGCATTGGGGATGACTGGCCGGTTATCCTTGGTACCGAAAGATCACTCGCTGAAAGGAGGTTTCTCGATCATCTGGATCAGCTGAGGCTTGCAGTTGATACCGAACCAGGACTGGAAAGGGTAGAGCAGAAGATCTTCAAGTTCGGCTATCATCGGGAGTATTGTGTTACCGAACCGTTGGAGTTCGCTCGAAGGGGTGGAATCATTGACCTCTTTCCACCCCAAAGGGAATTTCCGATCCGGATCGAGTTTGATAACGAACGGATCGCCTCAATCCGAGAATTCGATCCTCTTACCCAGCGCTCGATAAGGCCGATCAAAGAGGTTGAGATCGCCTCTCTCGCCCCTCAGGATGGTTTGAAGACAATATTTGAACTCTTCCCCACCCACGGTCTGGTAGTCGCAGGATGGGATATCACGGTTCCTCTACCGTTTCTTCTTTATCAGGAGGCTTCAGGCGGTGATCTCGATCTGATGGTCTCCCCTCCCCGGCTCTATCTCGGTCGGATCGAGGACCTGAAGCGAGACTTGAGACGAGGCCGTTACCGGTTTAAGATCTTCCTCCCCGCGTCGACCCAGATTGCCCGGCTCATGGATCGGATCGGTGAACCTGCCCTGATCCGGAGGGCAGAATTCATCAAGGGAGAACTTAAGGTCGGATTTGTTGACGATCGGAACCGAACGGTCTATCTCACCGAAACTGAACTCTTCGGTAATATCACTGTGCCCAGACCAAAGCCTCGATTTAAAGGTCTCATGATCGATGATCTCCTGGGCATGAAGGTTGGTGATTATGTTGTCCATCAAGACTATGGGATCGGGATCTACCGGGGTCTTACCAGACTCAAGTGCGATCAGATCGAACAGGAGTGTCTCCTCATCGAGGAGGCCGGTGGGGACAAACTCTACCTCTCCGGAGAACATATTAATCTGGTCGAGCGGTATATTGGAAAGGATAACCCCCCTATTTCCCGGCTGGGAGGAAACTGGCAGAAGGTCAAGCGCAACGCCAAGTTGAAAACGGAGCGGTATGTGATCGAGCTTCTCGACCTCTATGCCCGCCGTTCCCTGGAGGAAGGGATCTCATTCCGGCCCGATCCGATGATTGAATCCGAGATTGAGAGTGGCTTCGGTTTTGAACTGACCGGTGATCAGAGGAAGGCGATCGATGATGTCTACAAAGATATGGAACGACCGAGGCCGATGGACCGCCTCGTCTGTGGTGATGTCGGTTATGGTAAGACCGAGGTCGCCCTTCGGGCTGCAATTCGGGCGGTGGTCAACGGCTATCAGGTTGCCTTCCTCTGTCCGACGACAATCCTTGCCCTCCAGCACTTCCGGACCTTCTCCTCCCGGCTGGAGCGGTTTCCGTTTCGAGTGGCAATGGTCTCCCGACTCACCCGGCCCAAAGAGCTTAGAGTAATTCTCGATGAGATCGCAACACAGAAGATCGACATCGTCATCGGAACCCACCGAATTCTCAATCCCGATGTTCGATTTAAGAATCTCGGTCTGCTCATCATCGATGATGAACACCGTTTCGGGGTGAAACAGAAGGAGTTGATCAAGCAATATCGGACCAAGATTGATGTCCTCATGCTAACCGCCACCCCTCTACCAAGAACCCTCTATATGGCCCTAACCGGAATCAGGGATATCTCAATCATAACAACCCCACCAGTAGGAAGGCAGGATGTCCGGACCGAAATTATGGTCTGGGACGATGATGCGATCCGCCGAATCATCTGGCAGGAGGTAGATCGGAATGGCCAGGTCTTCTTTATCCACAACCGGATCGAAACGATCGCAGAGATGGAGGCGCGGCTCTTATCACTTCTGCCGGGTATAAGGATCACCACTGTCCACGGTCAACTGAAAGAGCAGAGGATTGCTGCCAACATCACCGATTTCATCGAAGGTAGATATGACCTCCTCCTCTCCACATCGATCATCGAGGCGGGAATTGACATGCCCAACGTCAATACGATCGTTGTCGATGGAGCCCATAACTTCGGGCTTGCCGACCTCCATCAACTCCGGGGGAGAGTTGGAAGAGGGCTGAGGAGGGGTTATGCCTATTTTCTCATTCCACCAGAGGATAACCTTAGCGATGAGGCGAAGAAGAGGCTCTCGGCAATCTCGGCTTACTGCCATCTTGGTTCTGGCTTCCGATTGGCAATCAGGGATATGGAGATAAGAGGGATTGGTAATATCCTCGGTCCGGAGCAGCATGGGATTGTCAACCGGATTGGATACGGTTTCTATACCCGGATGTTGAAACGGGCGATTGCGGAAATCCAAGGAAAAAAGGTCCATCCGGAGCCGAGGCTCGACCTACAGGTCGATGCCTATATCCCCAAGGAGTATATCTCTGATAGTTACGAACGGATCGCCATCTACAAGCGGCTCTTCTCGGCTGAGAATCTGGATGAGCTTTTGAGAATAAAGGATGAGATAGTCGATAGGTTTGGGCATTATCCAGAGATTGTTGATAATCTCTTTGCTATTGCGCAAGTAAGACTTCTTGCCCAACAGAGGGGTGTGGAATCGATCTATACTAAAGGTGGCCAATACCTGATAGTAAGAGCTGGGGAGACCATCCCGGTGAAGAAAGATCTTAAAACCTTAATCGATCTTCTCTCACAAGGAAGGTAATATGGGAATTGTAATCCTGGCCTGGGTTTTGGGATTCATCATCCCGGACCTGTTGGGGCTTACAGAACTCCTGATGATGTCAAAAGTAGGGATCATCAAGGGACATCTCTTTACCCAGGTCTATACCAATCTGGTCAGGGTCCTGGCGGTCTTTGTCCTCTTTCTCCTGACCAGGTTGGTTCCAGCCGATGTCTTTCTTATTCCAATCTTTACTCCGCTTCCTCTTCTCATACTTATCGGTGCTGCCCTTGCTCTCGCCTTCCTCCTCATTCCCAAGCGGGGGATAAAGGTCCTGACCGAGATCCGCTTCTACTATCAGAAGACCGGCCGGCTCTGCTCGATCTTCATCTTCAACCGCTATCTCCTCCACATCTGTCAGATCGTACTCATCTCCTTTATGGTGATGATCCTTAACCGGAGCCTCAACCCGATCTTATCCGGACTGATCGCCGGAGGGTTGTGGGCATCGTTAGATCTTTTATTAAGAAACTACCGTTTTGGCATCTACAACCTTTTGTTATCAGTAATCCTGAGCTTCTCTTACTCTCAGTTCGGAAGCTTCTCTTTGAATATTCTGATTGGGATCCTTCCCCAGATTATCTAAGCGGGAGACGGGACTTGAACCCGCGACCCTCACCTTGGCAAGGTGATGCTCTACCAACTGAGCTACTCCCGCGTCGATCAATTCTAACCGGCTTCTCGCCGGTGTCAACTATTTCCAGAGAGAATTGATTGACCTCTATTGCTGCCCCGCTAAAATCATGGGATGTTGTTATTGCTCCTCTTTCTCTCAGACTTTGCAATTATTTCTGATTCGGTGATGCAGTACTGTCCCTCGGCTGGATATCTCTCCCCCTATTTTTATGTCTTCTGGTCTGATACCAGGCCTCCGAAGAATGCGATCTATGGAGCAAGGATTAGCAGGACCGGGGTGGTAATCGATTCTGGTGGAAGGCCGATCTATTTTGGTAACCCCACCTTTGGTGCCGAAGTTGAGACCGATGGTGAGAACTTTTTGGTGGTCTTCCGAGATAGTTGCTGAGGGGCCGGTAATGTAGTCGGGGTAAGGGTTACCCCGGAGCTCGATACCCTCGGCTCTTTTGCCATCAAGGCCGACACCGGGGTGGAGCGGGATCCCGATCTCGCCTTCGATGGCGAAAACTTCTTGGTTGTCTGGGCAGAAGGGGCCTTTTCCGGTGAGTACCGGGTT